>NZ_JAQMTY010000121.1 GCF_028330765.1 Spirulina subsalsa CS-330
CTTCGGGGGAGGGGTTTGGGGTGGTGGGGGTTGGGGAGGGGTTGGGGGTGGGCATAGTCAGGAAAATTAGGGAGAGTCGTGATACATTGGCCGATATTTAACACGAAAGGACAACGGCTGCCTTATGTTCACTCTCGAAAAACCGATGACCGAGCAAGATTTGTTGGCTCAACTCGATGCGATCGTGGACGAGCATCACCTCCTGAAGCACAAGTTTTATCAGCTTTGGAATGAAGGGAAACTAACCCTGACCGCACTCCAAGAATACGCCAAGGAATATTATCACCAAGTCCACTTTTTCCCCACCTATGTGAGTGCGACCCATGCGGCCTGTGATGATTTGGCCGTGCGACAAATGCTCCTCGAAAACCTGATCGAGGAAGAGCGCGGCGCGAACCATCACCCGGAATTGTGGCTGCGGTTTGCCGAAGGGTTAGGGGTTGATCGTGACGCGGTGCTCAACCATGAACCGGCCCAGGATACAAAGGAATCCGTGCAAACGTTAAAAGCCCTGTCCCGTTCGGAAAATCCGGCGGTGGGGATGGCGGCGCTCTATGCCTATGAATCCCAAATTCCGGCAGTGTCCACGACGAAAATCGCGGGGCTGAAGGACTATTACGGCATTGAGAGCGAGGCGGCGCTGTCGTTCTTCCAAGTTCATGAACAGGCGGATGCAGTTCACAGCCAAATGACGCGGGAAGCGATCGCGAAACTCTGCAAAACGCCCGACGACCAAGCGGCGGCAATCAACGCCACTGAAACCGCTGTGAAGGCGTTAAACCAACTCCTCGACGGCGTTTACGCAGCCCATTGTTAATCAGTGGGGCCAGGCAAGGGGCTTCAGCCCCTTGTTATGAGTCAATCGTCAGTCGATCGGAGGGTGGACAATTGCCCACCCTTCGATCGTTTTAGTCCAAATCCGCTTCCATGGCGGTGGCGAGGACGGTGCGGGTATTGGCGCGGAATTCCGCCACATCGACGCGGGCCAGGAGTGCGATCGCAATCACCATACTGATCGATTGCAAGAGAAACACCGCCCCATAGGCCAAGAGCGGAATTTGGAACAGACTGCGGCTAACATCGAGGATCACACCGCCAGAAAAAATCGCGAGACCGCGAGCGATCGCCTGGGACAACCCCCACGCCCCCACGAACGTCCCCGCCGTTTCCGCCGTTGTTAAATCCAGCATCAAATTAATCGAGCCGATCGTCGTCATCCCCGCCGCAATCCCAAACAGAATCATCGCCCCTTTCAGCACCTCGGCATTCTGGGTGAATCCCGACAGAATAATCAAAATAAAACACACCGCCACCAAGGCGCAGCCCCATTTTGTCACCCGCTTTTTCCCAAACCGGGGAATGAGGAAAAACCCTGTGGCACTGTACCCCAACAGAATCCCGATCCCCCAAAAGGAATTAAGGGCGGTGGTTTCTCCGATCGCCATGCCAAACACTTCACCGCCGTAGGGTTCGAGCACGGCTTCTTGGAGAAACAGGCCGATGGTCAAGATGAGGAGGAAACTAAAGAAAATGCCCGTTTGGCGGTTGGAGGTGAGGAGGCGCAGGGTGTCTTTGAGGGTAACGCTGTCCTCGCGGCCTTTGCCTTCAGAACGGCGTTGAAAATGGGAATAGGTGCGCTCGATGCCCCAGGTGGCGATCAGGGCGAGGCAGAAAAAGAGGAGGGGCACGGCGGTGAACAGGGCGGTGATCGGCCCGTAGAGGGTGGTGAGGGGATCGCCGAGGTCTTCAGGGATGAAGATTTTGCCCCAAATCGCGCCACCGATGCCACCGATCACAATCCCCACCATTAGTTTTGACCAGACGATCGCCACTAATTTCGATCGCTTCCGTTCATCGGACACATCCACGAGCAACGCGGTGAAAGGAATCGAGCAGGCACTCACGGCCAAGCCGTAGCAGAGAAACACGAGGCTCAGGACGATCGCCCAGCCCGCGATCGCTGGATTTTGCCATGACCATTGCCCCGCAGCGGCCACGGCTCCCCCCAATTGCCACACCACTTGCACCGCCAACCACACCATCAACCCCATGACCACCACTCCGACGCGCACATAGCCCGTGCGATGCAACCCCCACAGGGGCCGCGAATCGGACAGTTGCCCAAACCAGACCCGCGCCGGTGAGACGAGATAGGGCAGAGCGATCGCGCCTGCCGTCACCCAGCCGGGAATCCCCAACTCGCTAATCATGACGCGATTGAGCACCGCCACCGTGAGGACGGACATTAAGCCCAAACCGAGATTAAACAGCCCCAAACGGAGAATGGTGAATAGGCCCAGATCGGGCGGCAGGTCGGGGTTAGGATCAACGGCGGTTACGGAAGAATCAACAGTCATGGTGGGTTCGCTGCAATGTCAATGAAAAAGCTAAACGGGATTAAATGAAATGTTACGCACGAGCAGGGCAGTGGCGCGATCGCCTCTCGTCACAATACTTTAACGTCAAAACCATCTCAGCACAGCGACAAAATAATGCGCTCAACTATACTGGTTCTGTCCTGTTTCCGATGACTGCACGCCCTACCATCGCCTGAAGCCCTTGCAATTCCGGACAAAACTGTCGATTATTTAGTGAGTTCCGCTAAAATAGCCCTACAGATTCATCGCCCACCATTCTATTACCCAGCATTGCCCATGAATCGCTCTCAATTGACCCCGGTTTTAACCGTTATCTGGCTGACATTGTTGGCCGGTTGTGGATTTATCAACTCCATCAATCCCTTTGCTACGGAGGAGCCGATACCAGCTCCTGTGGCGGTTGACCCCAATGCCGTCCCGGCTGACCCCAATGCCGTCCCGGCTGACCCCAACGCTGCCCCGGCTGACCCCAATGCTGCCCCGGCTGACCCCAACGCTGCCCCGGCTGATCCCAATGCTGCCGCTCCTGCTGCCGCTCCCGCCGCTGCCCCCAATGTTCCCCCATCTCAAACCCCGTTCCGTGATGCGGTGAATGAGGCCATGGCGGCGGCCAATGCGGTGCAAACGGCCCAAGATGCCGCAGCGTGGCAAGCGGTTGTGACCCAGTGGCAAACCGCGATCGCTCTGATGCAACAAGTGCCCGCCGGTGATCCTAACTATGAAACTGCCCAGCAGAAGGTGACGGAATACCAAGGCTATCTAACCTACGCTCAACAGAACGCCGCTCAATAGCCCATCAGCAGCAAGACTTGGGAGGCGCGAGCGATCGCCCTCCTCCACCGTCGCGCCGACTGTGATTCAAGATTCTTTTTTGCTAAACTTGTAGATCCGGGTGTTTACCTGTTATAGTGAGAAAGGCGACGCGGGATAGAGCAGTCTGGTAGCTCGTCGGGCTCATAACCCGAAGGTCGGTGGTTCAAATCCGCCTCCCGCCATTTTAAAAAAGGTACTGTTTTTCAGCAGTACCTTTTTTAATGGGTTTTAATGGGTTAACCGTTGAGTCCCACATTCCGTAGGGCACGGTCTAACAATTCAATGGGATGGTAGAGGGCGATCGCATCTCCCCGCCCCTGTAGATGTTTCCGAATTTGCAGCGAACAGCCAGGGTTAGGCGACGCGATCAGATCCGCGCCCGTATTGAGGAGATTGGCCACCTTTTGCTGTCCCAACTCATCCGCAACGGCAGGCTGCAACAGGTTATACACCCCTGCACTGCCACAACAAAGCGCCGCATCCACGGGTTCGCGCAGGGTAACACCGGGAATTTGCTGCAACAGGTGGCGCGGTTGGGCCGTAATCCGCTGGCCATGGATCAGGTGGCAGGCATCTTGATAGACCACGGCTAATTCGCCATCGGTCAACGGCGACAGGGGAGCCGTTAGCCCCACTTCCGCGAGAAATTCATGGACATCGCGCACTTTTGCCGAGAAGGCCGCACCGAGATCGCCCTCTTCATGGCGCAAAATATGCCCGTATTCCTTCAAGGTATGCCCACAGCCCGCCGCATTGATAATGATGTAGTCGAGGTCGAGATCCGCGAAACTGTCCACCATCTGCCGCGCCAGATCCGCCGCTTGGGCCTCTTGTCCTTGGTGGGCCGGCAGGGCGGCACAACAACCCTGGGTTTTGGGAATCACCACCTCACACCCATTGGCCGTCAACACCCGCGCCGTCGCCTCATTCACCGGCGAGAAAAACAAGCGTTGCACACAGCCCAACACCATCCCCACCCGATAACGTTTTTCCCCCTGCGCCGGGATCACATCGGGCAATTGCTCAGAAAAAATCATCCCCCAGGTTAACCGGGGCAAAATCGATTCCATCGCCGCCAACCGGGGAAAGAGTTGCTTTAAAATTCCCGTCGTGCGGACGATCGCTTGTAACCCGCTGATCTGATAGAACCACAGGAACACCAATAATGGGCGCAAGCGGGCCGGATAGGGAAAGAGGTTGAAAATGAGCGATCGCAAACCCCGTTCCCACCCATTCCGGGGCTGATTCCGTTCCACTTGGGGGCGCGTCGCCGCGATCAGTTGGTCATACTTCACCCCCGACGGACAGGTAGACACACAGGCCAAGCACCCTAGGCAACTATCAAAATGTTGACTGGTCGCCGCATTGAACGGGGTTTCTCCCTTGTTGATCGCATCCATCAGGTAAATCCGACCCCGTGGCGAATCCATTTCAGTCCCCAACACGCGGTAACTGGGGCAGGTGGACAGGCAAAATCCGCAGTGAATACAGGTATTAATCAGGTCGGGGCGGGGCGGCTCTTGGGCATCAAAGCCCTCATGAGCGCCGGGGTCTGTGATGCCCGCATCAAGGGGCGCATTGAGAAAAGATTGAGGATTAGAAGAAGCGGAAGTCATAGGAAATGGTGAGGGTGTTAAAACGCATTAGCAAACCATGGCAAACCCGATCGCGATCGCGTCCGGGTGCAATGACAGAGCAGCCCTGAGGTTGGCTGTTCGTTTGAACCGTTTAAATTGTTTTTCAGTGTAGCAGCGTGGTTTAAGGAGGGGGGCGATCGCACCATGTCCCGGATTTTTTGCCGAAAAAACACTAGCATAGGGGGCATCTCCTCACCTCGGTACAGTCCATGTCGAGTATTTACGACAACATTGAACAGCCCCTGTTGCCAGAATTGCAGGCATATCTGAAACAGGCCTATCGGGCGGATTTTTGTGTTGGGTATTTTAACCTGCGGGGGTGGCGACAGCTTGACCGGGAGATCGAGCAGCTTGAGGCAAGACAGGCGATGCGATCGCTCCCCTCACCCCCCCACACCTGCCGCCTGATCGTGGGGATGCACCGCCTACCGCAGGACGAGCTACGGCACACCCTTGCTCTAGGGGGTTCACCCCAACGCATGGATCAAGGGCAAGCCCAACGCCTCAAAATCGTGATGGCCGAGGAATTTCGGCGACAACTCACCTATGGTGCGCCCACGATTGCCGATGAGGAGGGCTTAAAACGCTTGCGATCGCAACTCCTCAGCGGGAAACTCCGGGTTAAACTCTTTCTGCGCCACCCCCTCCACGCCAAGCTGTATCTGATCTATCGCGACGATCGCGCCACGCCGATCATCGGCTATGTGGGCAGCAGTAACCTGACATTTTCCGGCTTGAAATCCCAAGGGGAACTCAATGTAGAAGTGGTGGATCGGGATGATACCCACCGGCTCGAACAATGGTTTAACGATCGCTGGGACGATCGCTTTTGTCTGGACATTACCGCCGAACTGGCCGAGATCATCGATCGCAGTTGGGCAGGGCGATCGCTCAAGCCCTACTACATCTATCTCAAAATGGCCTATCACCTCTCCCAAGAGGCGCGGGACGGCTTGAGCCAATATCGCGCCCCCGCTGGGTTTGGCCTGCTGTCCTTCCAAGAGGCAGCGGTACAGGTGGCGGCGAAAAAACTCAATAGTCGGGGCGGCGTGATCATCGGGGATGTGGTGGGGTTGGGAAAAACCTTGGTGGGAACTGCGATCGCCCATGTTTATCAAGACGACCACGGCACAAGCACGCTGATCATCTGTCCGAAAAATTTAGAAAAAATGTGGCAGGGCTATGTCGATCGCTATGGCCTAGCGGCCAAAGTGGTTCCGATCAGTCGCGTGGTGCAACTATTGCCCAATGTGCCCGCCCGCTTTCGCCTCGTCCTCATCGATGAAAGCCACAACCTCCGCAACACCGACGGCAAACGCTACCAAGCGATCAAAGACTACATCGAAACCAGCGGCAGCCGTTGCATTTTGCTCACCGCCACCCCCTACAACAAAACCTATCTCGATCTGTCGGCTCAGTTGCGGTTATTTCTGCGTTCGGATGCCGATTTGGGCATTAAACCCGAAGCCTATGTGCGGAACTTGGGGGGAGAGATGGAGTTTCGGCGCAAACACCCCACCACGCCAGTGCGATCGCTCCTCGCCTTTGAGCACAGTACCGAGCCGGAAGATTGGCAACAACTCATGAGCCGCTACATGGTGCGGCGTACCCGCAGTTTCATTAAACGAACCTATGGCCGTCAGGACGGAGAACGGTATTATCTAGAGTTTCCCAATGGGGAACGCTCCTACTTTCCCCGACGGCGACCGCGCACGGTACGCTTCACCATTGGCGACCCCCAAACCGACCCCTACAGCCGCTTGTATGGCGATCGCGTCGTTGATGTGATCAATACCCTCCACTTACCCCGCTACGGCCTGGGCCGCTATATCGCCCCCCAGCCCAACCCCGCCGCCAATGACTCCGAAGCCCAACAACTCGCCAATCTTTCCCACGCCGGCCAGCGGTTGATGGGATTTTGCCGCACCAATTTATTTAAACGGCTCGAAAGTAGCGGCGTGGCCTTTTTGCAATCGATCGAGCGGCATTTGCTCAGAAATGAGGTCTATCTCTATGCGATCGCCCATCATCTCCCCCTCCCCATTGGCACACAGGACGCGGCGCTCTTGGATGATGACGACGAAGAAGCCGATGGCCTCTTGCCACCCGACGAGCGCGACCCCCAAACCGGCCACACCTTCCGCCAACGGGCAGCGGCGATCCATGACCGCTATCATCGCCACTACCGCAGCCGGTTTAAATGGTTGCGGGTGGATCTGTTCGGGCCGCAGTTGGCGGAACATCTGGAGGAGGATGCCCAGGCCCTGAGGGAGATTTTAGACCTTGCGGGGGATTGGAACCCGGCAGCAGATAGCAAATTAGCGGCCTTGGTGGAATTGCTTCAGATCCGGCATCCAGCGGAAAAGGTGTTGATTTTCACCCAATTTGCTGATACGGCACGGTATCTAGGGGAGGCTTTGGCGGCTCAGGGCATTGAGCAGGTGGGGATTGCCACGGGTCACGTTGCCGACCCCACAACCCTCGCTTGGCGGTTCAGCCCGGTGAGCAATGGCCAATCGATGCCAGCGGCGGAGCAGTTACGGGTGTTGATTGCCACGGATGTCCTCAGTGAGGGGCAAAACCTCCAAGATGGCGCGATCATTCTCAACTACGATTTACCCTGGGCAATTATTCGCCTCATTCAGCGGGCGGGACGGGTCGATCGCATCGGCCAGACGGCGACGGAAATTTTGTGCTATTCGTTTTTACCGGCGGACGGGGTGGAGCGGCTGATTAATTTGCGGGGACGATTACGCGATCGCCTCAGTGAGAATCAGGATGTGGTGGGAACCGATGAAGCCTTTTTTGAAGATGAGCAGGTGCGCGATGTGTTGCTCAATCTCTACCATGAGCGGTCGGGGGTCTTGGATGAGGATGAAACCGACGATGGCGAAGTGGATTTAACCTCCGAGGCATTGCAGATATGGCAAAGCGCGATCGCGGCGAATCCGCGCCTCAAGGCGGAAATCGAAGCCTTGCCCGATGTGGTCTATGCCACGCGCCACCATGAACCCACCGGCCTTGATCCCGAAGGTGTGCTGCTCTATGTTCGCACCCAGAGCGGAACCGATGCCCTCGCCTGGGTGGATCGCCAAGGCAACAGCGTGACGCAATCCCAAATGCGGATTTTGCGGATGGCGCGGTGCAGCCTAGACACGCCCCCCTTACCCCGCGATCGCCAGCACCACGAGCTTGTCACCCAAGGGGGAGCCTTGATCGCCGAGCAGAGTAAAACCGTACCGGGAACCCTCGGCAATCCCCGCAGCGCAGCGTACCGCACCTATCATCGCCTCATGGCCTATACCCAATCGATGCGGGAAACGATGCCCTTGTTGGCCCAAGGCAAGGAATGGGAACTGTTGGAGCGGGCCATTGAAGGGATACATCAACATCCCTTAAAACAGCAGGCGATCGCCCGTCTAAATCGAGAATTAAAATCAGGGATTTCTAATGAACAACTAGCGCAGCTTGTGCGTTTTTTATGGGAACATAACCTCCTCTGTGTGGTAAATGCCGAAGAACAAAATCAAGGCTCACAGGTGATTTGTTCGTTAGGTTTATTCCCAGGATAGGAGCGAGAAATTTTCGCCATCATTTACGGAAAATATTGATAAATTTTCTTGTGGTGCAGTACCCTGATGAAGGAAACAACGCCTTGAGCCACCCTAATCCCAATTCGGTAGTTGCCGATTCTAATTCGATAGTAGTTTGGTTCACCTTGGAGTTTCTTGATTTGGTTTACGGCTTGAAGATTTTCAGCTTGTTGAATCTGTACGATCACGTTTTTGATCTTTGATCGGGTTTGTGCATCGTTTATTTTTAGTAAGTCTTTTTAGAAACTTTTTCTGAATTCGAGTTGCATGATTATTGTTCCAGAATTTTAAAAATTTCCTCCTGATTAACCAATTCTGTTTGTTCACCTTCTTTGATGGCGTTAATCATGCCAATGTTTTCAATGACATCGCTTAAAATTTCGGAAAACATTTCTTTTTCTTCTTGAATGAGTTCAAAAATAGCTACTTTTAGCAATTCTTTGAGTTTGGTCTCGTCGAGGGTGACAGGATTCATGGTGAATTGGGATTGAGATAAATTGATTATAACGGCTGTTTTCCTCGTTACTTGGCTCTGCCAAGTAATGCCTTCTTGGTGGCTCTGCCTCCATGGGCGGCAGAGCCGCCTAATGCCCATACCACGGCGGAGCCATGGCACGAGATGGAACGCATAAAGTAAATAGAGTTCTTTCTCAAGGTGATACATTAGAGGAAGCTGTTGCTAACAGTCAAGAGGCTAAGATTGCTTGGATTGAAACAGCTTGGGAATGTAACGATGAAATTCCATTGCCCAAGACTTGAAGAGGGCGAAAGATTTTGTGCCTCCGGCAGGCTTACGCCAACACCCCTACGAGATAATTTCATGCTATATCGCAGATTGCGAAAGTATGAGAACGCCACTTCCCCCTTTTTAAGGGGGATTGAGGGGGATCTTTGTACCTCAAGTTTATGAAAGCTGCTATAAATGGGGTTAGAGTATTAAATATTTTTATCGATAGGTGAAGATTATGGCTAAGATTTTTCTTGAGGTTGATGAAGAGATTAAATCGGCATTTGAACAGGTTAACCCTGAAGTCAAGCAACAGTTAAGCCATTTTTTTCAACTGTTCTTGCAGGATAAGTTACAGGGAAAAACCTTGACTGATGTAATGGCATCAATTTCAGATAATGCACAACAGCGAGGTTTAACACCGGAAATCCTAGCAGAAATCTTAGCAGATGATCATGGAGACGAGTAAATTTGTTGTTGACACTAACGTTTTAATCAGTGCTTTATTGTTTAAGTCTTCCGTCCCATTTGAGGCAATCAGTTTAGCAACAAAACAGGGGGACATCTTATATTCAGAAGCCACATTAATGGAGTTAAAGAAAGTCCTCAATCGTCGCAAATTTGATAAGTACATTTCTGAAGACGAGAGACAATTATTCCTGCTTAATTTTGTTGCATCATCAAAGTTGGTGACCATTACAGAACGTATCACTGTTTGTCGAGATCAAAAAGATAACAAGTTTTTAGAGCTAGCTGTTAGTGGCAAGGCAAAAACCATTGTGACGGGTGATTTGGATTTACTGATCCTCAATCCTTTTCGATCGATTAAAGTTTTGACCCCAGATCAGTTTGTCGCTGACGTTAAATAAGGTTACCATTACCCGCGCTGGGGAGTTTTGGGTTAGAGTGGTGGATTGATGGAGGTTTAAGTAGATGTTGAATCGCAGTCGGGCGCAACGGTATCTAGCAGAGTTTGATTTTGAGGCTCTGTTTATTGAGGAATTGGGTTGGGATGGGGTGGATGGGCCGGGGTTGCCGTTGACGATCGCAGAGGCAACCGTTGAGGCAGTGCCGATCGCTCAAAAGCGCGGTTTCGTGGTGTATCAGTGCATCGGCGAGGCAATCCCAGCGCGATCGCTCCGGGTGAAACTGGAGCGTCGCCTGATGGAATACAGTCAGTCCCATGTGTTGGTGTTTGGGGATTTGGGGCGGACGGCGCAGGTGTGGATGTGGTTGAAGCCGGAGGGGGGAAAGCGGGCCAAGGTGCGATCGCATTCCTATCGGGTGGGTCAGAATGCGGAATCGTTGCTGCAAACGTTAGAGGCGTTAGCGATCGCGTTTGAGGAAGAGGCGACCTTAACCCATGTGGATGTGGCCCAAAAGGTGAAGCAGGGGTTTGATATTGAGCAGGTCACCAAGCAGTTTTTTCAAGATTTTGAGGGGCTACACGCTGATTTATGTGCCCAAATTGAGGGAATCGCGGCGGAGGGCGATCGCCGTTGGTATGGGTCGGTGTTATTAAATCGGTTGATGTTTGTGTATTTTTTGCAGCGTCGCTATTTCTTGGATGGCGGCGATGCGCTGTATTTGCAACATAAATTACAGGCTTGTCAAGCCCAAGGAGCCGCATTTTATTCCTTTTTGCAGGATTTATTTTTTGAAGGGTTTGCAAAGCCAGAGTACGAGCGCGATGGTTCCGCTCAGTCCCGATTAGGGAACATTTGTTATTTAAATGGTGGTTTATTTTTAAAGCATCCGATTGAGGTGCGTTATCCAGATATCACGATCTGTAATGCGGCGTTTAGTGAGGTTTTCACGCTCTTTGCGCGGTATTCTTGGCATTTGGACGATCGCCCCGATAAAGACCCGCTGGAAATTAACCCGGATGTGTTGGGCTATATTTTTGAAAAATATATTAACCAAAAGGAATTTGGGGCCTATTATACCCGTCCAGAAATCACGGAATATCTTTGCGATCGCACGATTAAAACGTTAATTCGGGAGCGGCTGGGTTGTGATGAGTTGGTGTGGTCGGGGTTGGATGCGGCGGCTTGTGAGCGGTTGTTGTGGGATATTTTACCGGGGTTAACGTTGCTCGATCCGGCCTGTGGATCGGGGGCGTTTTTGGTGGCGGCGATGAAGACGTTGATCGGTGTTTATGAAGGGGTGGTGGAACGGGCTAAGTTATTAGACCCTCATCCCCTAACCCCTTCTCCCAAGGGGGGAGAAGAGGGATCGGAAAGTCCCTCTCCCTCTTTGGGAGAGGGATTTAGGGTGAGGGCAAGCATTGCCCAATGGTTAGCAGAGGCGGCTAAACATCCATCGTTGGACTATTACGTGAAGAAGCGCATTATTACGGACAATCTCTATGGTGTGGACATCATGGAGGAGGCGACGGAAATTGCCAAGTTGCGCTTATTTTTGGCGTTGGTGGCGGCGGCGAAACGGGTGGAAGATTTGGAGCCGTTGCCGAATATTGATTTTAATATCATGGCGGGCAATTCGTTAATTGGCTTGATTCGGGTGGATGGGGCAGGGTTTGATCAGTTGGGCGGCGGGCGATCGTTTGGTCACGATCCAACGCAGGGGAATTTGTTGGGGCCGACGGTGATTCAGGGGAATTTATTATCAGGGTTGGCGGCTTCGGAATATGAGACAATTTTAAAGGAGAAAAATCAAAGTATTGAGTTATATAAGAAACACGCTTTTCAGGCGGTGGATGAGGAGTTACCCCAGGAAACGCGGCTGTTGCAGTTGCGGGATCACATTGAGCAGTTAAACAAAAAATCTCAGGGGCGGTTAAATCAGTTGTTGTTGACTGAGTTTAGTCAAAATTTGGGGATTAAGTATGAGGAGGCGCAGTTAACAGGAAAGGCGAAAAAGCGGCTTTTAGGCATTGCAGATATTGAGGCGTTGAAGCCGTTCCATTGGGGCTATCATTTTGATCGGGTGTTTGCGCGGGGTGGGTTTGATGCGATTATTGCTAATCCACCGTGGGAGGTTTTCAAGCCGAATGCTAAGGAGTTTTTCGCAAACTATAGCCATTTGGTGACGAAGAAAAAGATGGATATCAAGGCGTTTCAAAAGGAAAAGAAAAAACTTTTAAATGATCCAGAAATTGCCCAAGCCTGGAATGATTATCAAAGCCAATTCCCGTATGTGAGTGCCTATTATCGTTCGTCAGAAGATTATCAAAATCAGATTTCGGTGGTGAATGGTCGAAAGGCGGGGACGGATATTAATCTTTACAAGTTGTTTTTAGAGCGGTGTTTTAGTCTATTGCGAGAGGGTGGGCGTTGTGGGATCATTTTGCCTACTGGAATTTATACCGATCTTGGTGCAAAGCAGCTTCGAGAAATGTTGTTTTCTCAATGTAAGTTAGATAACTTGTTTGGTGTTTCTAATGAGCGATTTATTTTTGAGGCGGTTGATCATCGTTTCAAGTTTTGTCTCATCGATTTTGAAAAGGGTAAAACAACAAGTCAGTTTAATGCTTGTTTCCGTATTGATCCACGAGAAGCAGTAAAGCCCCAAGATCTAGGAACGTTTCTCAACAATAAAAATCAACACATTGAAATTTCAGTTCCGCTAGTGCGTCGCCTGTCGCCGGATTCGCTGTCAGTGATGGAGTTTAAGCAGCCGATTGATATCACCATTGCTGAAAAAATGCTGCAATTCCCGCTCTTGGGTGAAAAAATCCCGAATAAGTGGAATTTAAAGTTAACTCGTGAATTTGATATGACGAATGATAGTCATCTTTTCAAAACCGAACCCGCGCCGGGACGCTTGCCCCTCTACGAAGGCAAAATGATCCACCAATTCACCCATCAATTCGCCGAGCCGCGCTATTGGGTTGATGAACAGGAGGGACGCAAATCAGTTTTAGGAAAAAAAGCTAAAGATATTGGACAAAAACTAGATTATCAAGGCTATCGCTTTGCATATCGAGCTATTGCTAGAAACACTGATTCTCGAACACTTATTGGTAGTGTTATTCCTCCCTACTCTTATTGTGGACATTCTCTTAATGTCTCGTGTGATTTTGAATATCCTGAATATTCTTTGATTATTTGTGCTCTGATGAATAGCTTTTGTTTTGATTCTTGGCTAAGACAACAAGTTTCAGCAAATCTGACAATGTTCTTTCTCTATCAAATCCCAGTCCCTCGACTTCAAGAAGGCGATCCGGGGTTTAGTGAGATTGTCGATCGCGCTGCGAAATTGATTTGTACCACTCCCGAATTTGATGACCTTGCTGCCACAGTTGGCCTCGGTTCCCACCAGAACGGCATCACCAACCCCAGCGATCGCGCCCAACTCCGCGCCGAACTCGACGGCATCATCGCCCACCTCTACCACCTCACCGAACCCGAATTCACCCACATCCTCAGCACCTTTCCCATCGTCCCCGACGAAACCAAAGACGCTGCATTGAATGCCTATCGTGCGATCGCCAAGAGCTAGGAGATTCCATCAAATGGCTAAGGATTTATTCCATAATGTCGTTAAAACTGCCCTAATCAAAGACGGATGGATCATCACCGACGATCCTCTATTTCTGAACGTTGGCGGTGTAGACCTTTTCGTTGATTTGGGTGCAGAGAAATTACTCGCGGCTGAACGAGATGGTGACAAAATTGCGATCGAAATCAAGAGCTTTCTGAGTGCCTCAAGCCTTGCTGACTTTCATCTTGCGATCGGACAATTCATGAACTACCGTGTTGCTCTTCAGTCCGCTGATCCTGAACGGCAGTTATTTCTTGCCATTCCAGACACAGCTTACAATACATTTTTTCAAAAAGAATTTCCACTCATGGTGATTAAGCAGTATCAGCTTAGATTTTTTGTTTATGACACTGAAAATGAGGTGATTACCCTATGGAAACTCTAGCAAAACGGCAAGCCTACCGAACCATCATCAAGCAACTGTTAGAACACTATGCGACCTATAAACCCTCCTATGGTGATATTGAAATTCAAACCGTGTTTGATGCGGAACATGATCACTACCAAGTAGTAGCGATCGGGTGGCACAAAAAAAACAGAATCTATAGCTGTTCGATTCATTTGGATATTAAAGACGAGAAAATTTGGATTCAGGTCAATGATACTGAGTTGGATATTGCCCAAAAACTTTTTGAAAAAGGGATACCGAAAGACGATATTGTCATTGGCTTTCACCCCCCGCACTTGCGCCAACACTCAGGTTACGAAATTTCTTAACCCTTACGTTCAATCATGAACCTTAAAGAAAAATTGCAACAAAAACGCGCAGACATCCTCAACCTAGCCATCAAATATGGAGCATACAATATCCGCATCTTCGGCTCTGTCGCCAGAGGTGAAGCTGATGCCGAGAGTGATATTGATTTTTTAGTTGAACTGGAACAAGGATGCAGCTTACTTGATTTAGGCGGCTTGCTCATGGAATTACAAGATCTGCTCGCATGTCCTGTCGATATTGTCACCGAGCGAGGACTCCGCAGCAGAATTCGTCAACACGTTCTCAATGAAGCGATTCCTCTATGAGACGCGATCGCGTGAGCCTGATGGAGCGCGTTGGTTTGAGCCGTGTGGAGCAAAATCGCACCCCATTCCTAACTTTCAGGACTTACGCAAATTTCTTTCCAATCTCTCAATTTTTCGTTGAGGCAAGGGGCTTAAGCCCCTTGTTTCTGCGTCTCACTGCGTAAGTCCTAACTTTTTTGCCCAAAATCCAGCATCCACTGGAACCCACCCCGTATGATTGAGAGAAACACGCGCAAAACAGCACAGTGATTAGGGTGGTGAGTGATGGCCTTTAAAATACTTTGTCTTGATGGGGGAGGGATGCGCGGCGTGCTGTCCGCCCAGCTTTTAGCACTGATCGAAGCAGAACTCCTCAAGCAAACCGGCAAGCGCATTCATAATTATTTTGACCTGATTGCTGGAACCTCCACCGGGGCAATCCTCGCGGCGGGTCTCGCCCTTGGCACCAGCAGCGAACAGATGATGCAGCTTTATCTGCAAAAAGGGCGGCGGATTTTTCCCTATCAGGGCTATTGGGGCTATTTCGCGCCCCAACGCTTGCCCTTAGTCCTGCAACATGGCCCGTCGGCTCCCAAATTTTCCCACGCGGGGCTAGAATCCGTCCTCAAAGAACAATATGGCCAGCGCACCCTCGCGGATCTGCAACGCCAGACCCCTAAATTATTAATCACCGCCTACGACACGATGCTGCGCCACCCCGTGATTTTTAAAAGTTGGGAAGCGGCCTGGTATTCCCAGAGCAAAGTATGGGAGGCGGTGATTTGTTCGGCTTCGGCTCCGACCTTTTTCCCGTCCTATCCGCTTCAGGCTAATGGGTATAGTTGCTCGTTAATTGATGGAGGGGTGGGGGCGAACAATCCGAGCACCTGCGCGATCGTGGCGGCGTTAAAGTTGGGCTATGCCCTCAAAGATTTGCGGATTTTATCGATTGGGACGGGGGAAAGTACGACAGGGTATCCCTACAAGGATACGAAGCATTGGGGGTTGGCGCAGTGGGGCAAACGGATTGCTGATGTGCTGATGGATGCGCCCCAAGATGTGATGGAAGAGACGGCGCAGCAGGTGGTGACCTTGGGCGATCGCTACCCTAACCACTACATCCGCCTTCAGCCGAAACTCACCGCCGACAGTCTGCACCAATGGCTCGACCCCGAACACCTCGCCCAACTTCGCCGCGATTTCAAGGGCAAACGCCTCCAAGTCCGCGAAGATATCGATGATGCGAGTCCGGAAAATATGCAAATTTTACAGGCCCTCGCCACGGGCTATTTTCACAATCAAACCCTCCGCATCCCGACTTCGTACCACCAAACCCGCGAAATCACGATCACCGAAGCCCTGCAAGCCTGGGTGAGTAGTGCGGTGCTGTCAGAGCGGGATGGGTTTGCAATGGAGGATTGGCGATGAAGGGGCGCGATCGCTGGCCAATGGGGATCATGTTGGGGAGTTTGCTGCTGGCGGCTTGGCCGGCGGTGGGTTGGGCGATGCCGGAGATTGTGCTCTCGGCGGGGGTGGATATTCCGGGGCTGGGCCGGGGGGAACCCTTTTTCCCGACGGCGGAGCGGCTGGTGCTGCGACTGAGCGATCGCCGTGTGGACTACTACC
Source organism: Spirulina subsalsa CS-330 (assembly GCF_028330765.1). GTDB lineage: Bacteria > Cyanobacteriota > Cyanobacteriia > Cyanobacteriales > Spirulinaceae > Spirulina > Spirulina subsalsa_A. The sequence goes on from NZ_JAQMTY010000121.1 coordinate 16,283, forward strand.
ATGGCGACAGTCTGATCGTCTCCTATCCCGTTGCGGTGGGGCGGGCAGGGTGGGAAACCCCTACGGGCGAGTTTCACGTCCGCCAAAAAGTGGCGAACCCCACCTGGCAACATCCTTTTACGAATGAGATCGTGCCGCCGGGCCCGGATAATCCGTTGGGGGCGCGGTGGATCGGGTTTTGGACAGATGGGACGAATGCGATCGGCTTCCATGGCACGCCGGATGAGTCGCTTATTGGTCAAGCGGTATCCCATGGCTGTGTGCGGATGCGGAATGCGGATATTGAGGCGTTGTTTGAAGAGGTGACCCTGGGCACGCCGGTAATCGTGGAACCGTGAGGGAGGCGATCGCACTGGGGCTGGGGCGGTTAATCCACAGGGGCAAGGGGCTAAAGCCGCCTTGTCACAGGGTTAATCCAGTGCGGGGATCTAATTTAATCGGGAAGCGTCGCCAAGATTCGCAATAATTGAAACAAACCCCCCTGAAGCTATTGCCCATGTCTGCTGTGAATCCCTCCCTGCATCTTCTCCAACAACAGGCTGCCTCGCTGCTGCTCTATCGTGATGTGGTGGCACAACCGATCGCGCAACAGTTCTTACAGCTTTTAACGACTCTCCAAGGCGGCAACGCCACCCAATCGCTCCAGGCCTATGGGCAATGGTTTAGCGCGATCGCCGCCACGGGCAAGAGTTGGCCCGCGTCGATTACGGCCGCCATTTTGCGATCGGATAATCCCTTTAGTCAGGCGGCGCAACGGTATTCCTTCCCAGAGATTAACCCGACTTTATCAGCCGCCGCTCGCCATGATCTCCACGCCTTGCAACAATTGGCCCACTGCGATCCGGCCCAGCTTGCCCACTGGGTGCGGGCGGTGTGTAAGTTGCCCCAGTCTCCGGTGATTTGGACGGGAGACGGCGGGAAAACGCTCTTCAGTGATTGGGACAATTGGCCAGATGCGATCGCGCCCCTCGCCCAGCATTACCAGCAGCAAGGGGTCGGAAAATGGGGACAGTATCGGGCGTTCCGGTGGCAAGGGGGCGCGTTGCACGGGATTGCCAACCCCGACCCGGTGCAGTTGCCGCAGTTGGTGGGCTACGACGACCAAAAAGCCCAACTGATCAGCAATACGGAGTATTTATTACAGGGATTGCCCGCGTTGCATGTGTTGCTTTACGGCAGTCGGGGATCGGGGAAATCGTCGCTGATTAAAGGGTTGCTAACGGCTTACGGCGATCGCGGTCTCCGCCTCATTGAAGTCACTAAAGCCGAGTTACATAATCTCCCGGCAATCCTCGATCCCCTCCGCAACCTGCCGCAAAAGTTCATTATTTTCGTGGATGATCTGTCCTTTGAAGAAGATGACGAAGCCTTTAAATCCTTAAAAGTGGTGCTCGAAGGCAGCGTCACGGCTCGCCCGGCGAATGTGGTGGTCTATGCCACCTCAAACCGTCGCCATTTAATCCGCGAATTCTTTGAAGACCGCCCCCGCCCAATGGAGCGCGAAGAAATCCACAGTTGGGACACGGTGCAAGAAAAGTTATCGTTTAGCGATCGCTTCGGCCTCACCCTCACCTTTGGCCCGGCGGATCAAGATTTATATTTAGCGATCGTTCGTCATCTCGCCCAAGCCGCAGGCCTCAACCTCCCCCCCGATGACCTCGATTTCCGCGCCCGCCAATGGGCCACCCGCCACAATGGCCGCTCCGGTCGCACCGCCCGCCAATTCATCGACCACCTCCGCGCCGAACTCCACCCCACCCCTTAACCGCCCTGCTCCCCAGTCCTCCTGCCTGAAGACTGTTGTTCTAGGAAAATCAAGTCCAAAATAGAGTTAGATTGTGTCTAATTGATTCAGACCCCGGTGAATGGGCGTTCTTTTCGTCCAGCATTGACCCAACCCCCACAATTGTTTTCCCCTATGCAAAAACAGCGCATTCAATACACATCACCCCTCGATGCACTCATAGCAGTGCTACGCAGGCTGAATCGCTATGAATATCAATATCAGAAACGTTCAGAGGATTTCTTTGTTCAGTACAGCCAAGGACAACTAGGTGATGAGGTGGATTTTATCGAGTGGGCAAACGATTATCGTCACTACCTTGAGCTGCACCATACATTAACCCGACAACTCCAAGATGTTGCATCCTAAACTGGATCGCTATCTCACAGACATCGAATATTTAATCAACCAAATGCAGGATCTGTATGTTGAGAATTATCAAGAGGAAATTCTGACACCACAACGATGCAACCTGAGAATTCGGATTCGGTTTATCGTGGGACATTTATTGGCACTGAATGAAGCGATCGTGATTGTTGACTCAAACCTAAAATTCCTTGACTATCGCTATCATTTTCAAGACGGGAGCAATCAACTCATCTTTCGGTATGACAATACACCACATTTTCCCAATCTCCCCACAGCTCCACATCATAAGCATTTACCTGAGGGTGCGATCGCAAGCCATAAGCCGACGATCGCCACTGTTTTCGAGGAAGTGCGCTCAATTCTCTAAAACCACCTCTGCGTCAATCACATCCACCGAGCAAGTTACCCCGACGCTCACTCGCTCGATGGGGTCGCTTGCATCATAGGGAAAGTATCGCCACTCTCTGAGGACTTCAACGATCGCACCAGGGTAGCGGTTGAACTGTGGTGCGATCGCACCCTTAACCGTACCCAGTTGAAAGGGTTGGCCGCAGCCAACCCTCAAAGGATAGGAAGAAAGAGGGGCGATCGCTAGACCGCTTCGAGATTCTCTTCGCCGGTCCGAATCCGAATCGTTTTTTCAACGGGGGTCACAAAGATTTTCCCGTCTCCAATCTCACCCGTTCTAGATGCCGCGATGATTTTTTCCGTCACCATGGTCACTTGGTCATCTTCAACAACCAGCTCCACCTTGAGCTTTTGGAGAAATTCCACCGTGTATTCTGAACCCCGATAGCGTTCCGTTTGCCCCTTTTGGCGACCGAACCCACGCACTTCGGAGACCGTCATCCCCACGATGCCTGCATTGACAAGGGCAATTTTGACTTCATCGAGCTTGAAGGGCCGGATAATAGCTTCTACTTTTTTCAAGATGACAACTCCTTAACGATCAATTAAGTCCTGTTTAATGGTGCTTGACTCACAACAAACCCTAACAGCTTGTGTAAGTTCCTTTTGTTGGCTGACGTACAATCCAACCGTGATATCTTCCCACAATTGCGGAATTATGAGAGTCTGACACACCACCGTCGGCACAACCGAGCGGGGAGGCAGGGTGATTTAGAGGCTAGATTAACGTCACAGCATCTCCATGAGCACGACGCTCACCCCCTAAGATAGAACGAGTTTTTCACTTTCGAGCGACTTTTACGGAGAATTTTAGGAATTGGCAACAATTAAGGGGATTTGGGGGCGGCATGGTCGGAGGGGGAGGGGGTTTTTCGCCAAATCCAGAGAAAATTAGTGATCATGCTCAAGCCGACGGAGGTGACGGTGGCGAAGAGGGCGGCGAGTAGATAGTGAACGCCGATCGCATCAAAAATATTCACGCCCCCCCACCAGACGACGAAGCTGCCGAAGTTGGTGGCGTGGTATTGCCAAAAGCGTTTCCAGGTGGGGGCAGCGTGGCCGAAGACCCAGCGATCGTTGAGGAAAAAGCGAATGATCGTGGTCAGTTCGGCGGCGATCAGGGAGGCGATCGCCACGGAGAAGCCGGCCACTTCCTTGAGGACATAGAGCAGGGGAAAGTTAAACCCGGTGAAAAAGAGACCAACAATCCACCACCGCACCATAGGTTTGGCGAAAAATTGGTTGACGCGGGTTTTGATAGGAAGGGAAGTCATGGGAGATTTAGCGAGAGGGCGATCGCGGCACAGTCGAACGGGGAGACCGGCGGGGTACAGCCAGGACAACAACACCAGCGAGGGTTAATTCAGCACGACGGAGCACCTGAGCCGCTGCTTTTACCGTTGCTCCCGTAGTATAAATGTCATCGAGCAAGAGAATCGGCCGTTTCGGTAAATGACGGCGAAAATCCGGGCCGAGGGTGAAGGCTCCGGCGATGTTGCGCTGGCGTTCTTGGGCGTTGAGTTGGAACATGGCTTGGGTGGCGCGATTGCGTTCGAGACCACGGGCGGCGAGGGGCAGATGGGCGTAGTGACAGAAGTGGCGGGCTAATAGTTCGGCATGGTCGAAGCCCCGCTCTTGGCGCTTGGCCGCGTGCATGGGGAGGGGGACGACGAGGGGACGGAGCTGGGGCGGGGCTTGGGCGAGCCAGGTGGCGGCGAGCCAATGGCCGAGGGGGCGGGCGAGTTGGGGATTGTTTTTGAATTTGAGGGCGGCGATCGCCTCTCGCAATCCCTCACGATAGGTTCCCCAGGCGACGAGTTTCTGGGGTTCAGGGGGATGCGATCGCTGGCACACCTGCACCCGCTGCTGACAATCGGGACAGAATACCGTTGCCGCCGTTTGGTCACACAGGGGGCAAGTTTCTTGAAAAATCAGGGACAACAGCCCCCGGAACCAGGGAAGGGCCATAGGAAGAGGTCAGCAGCTTGCGATACAATGCTGGTAGAAATTGTCTAGCATTACACCACAAAACCTATGACTTCGACAAACGATCAACCGCAGAACGGCACAAAAACCCTCGAAGCGATGAAAAGTTTTTCGGAAACCTACGCCAAGCGCACCGATACCTACTTTTGTGTTGATCCGTCTGTCACCGCCGTTGTGATTGAAGGGCTGGCCCGCCATAAAGATGAACTCGGCTCACCCCTTTGCCCCTGCCGCCATTACGAAGACAAAGAAGCCGAAGTGAAAGCCGCCTATTGGAACTGTCCCTGTGTGCCGATGCGGGAACGCAAAGAATGCCACTGTATGCTGTTCATCACCCCCGATAATGACTTCGCCGGCGACCAACAAGACATCACCATGGACGAACTGATCAAAGCACGGGAAAGTCTGTCCTAACCAGTTCCATGATCCCAACTGCCTTCAGCCAAGCCATTGGCGAATTTCAGCGCCAAGACTTCTACGCCTGCCATGACACCCTCGAAGCCCTGTGGATCGAAGCCCTAGAGCCTGAAAAGCAGTTCTATCAAGGGGTGTTACAGGTGGCGGTGGCCTGCTATCACTTGGAAAACCAAAACCAGCGGGGGGCGGTGATGCTCCTAGGGGAGGGGGTGCGGCGGCTGCGGAACTATCAACCGGAGTTTTCAGGGATTGATGTGGATCGCTTGATGGCGACGAGTTTGGCCCTCCTGGGGCAACTCCAGCAGTTAGCTGTTCAGGACGATGTGGATCAGGGGGATGCAGGGATGGATTTCACCCTGCCGGACGTGCAATGGCGCGATTCGTCAGGAAAGGGGAACAGCAGCGCGGAAAAGGGAATCTAGAGAGTTGGGCCGTTTTTAACTGTGAAATCTATGGGTACTGTGCCATTTCTAAATCGTCGTTGGCTGTGGACTGTGGTTGTGCCGCTGGTCTTAGGGGGGGCGATCGCGCTTTCCGGCCGAACCCCAGCGATCGCCCAAGACGGTCGCGCCATCACCGTCCGCTCTGATGTCCAAGAAGCCGACCAAGTCACCGGCATCATCACCGCCACCGGCAATGTCCGCGTCGATTATCCCGCCCGCCAAATCCAAGCCACCTCGGCCCAGGCGCAATATTTCAGCCGCGAACGGCGGATCGTGATGACCGGCAATGTCTACGTCCTCCAGGAGGGCAACAGCATTCGCGGCGAAACCGTCACCTACCTAATTGAGGAGGGTCGCTTCATCGCCACGCCCCAACCCGATCGCCAAGTAGAATCGATCTACATCATTTCTGACCCCGACGCGCCGCCGACAACCCCCGCCCCGGAACCTGCGCCCCCCTTCAACCCCAAACCCGCCTTCAAACGCCCCTACAGCGATGAAGTCCCAGCCCCGCCCACCGCAACCCCAGACCCGTTTAATCCCCGTCCGTCCGACCTCAATGGGCCACGATAACCCGCATCTCCTAGGGATGATCCGGCCCCGTTGGCGCTGATCTGCATTTCCTGGGATGATATCGGGTGGGCGATCCTTAATCAGTCTTTAACCTCCCATGACCATCTACCTTAAAAATGTCAAAAAGCGATACGGCAAGCGGGTCGTGGTGGATCGGGTGACGGTGCAGGTGTCGTTGGGTGAGATTGTCGGGTTGTTGGGGCCGAACGGAGCCGGGAAAACGACGACGTTTTATATGGCGACGGGGCTGGTGAAACCCAATGAGGGGACGGTGTGGCTCAATAATCGGGAGATCACGAAACTGTCGCTCAATGAGCGATCGCACCTTGGCATCGGCTACCTCACCCAACAGGCCAGCATTTTTCGCAACCTCACCGTTGCTGAAAACCTGGAACTCGTCCTCGAACAGGGCCCCCTTTCCCCCCAAGAACGCCATTACCGCCTCAAAACCCTCCTCGGTGAATTTCGCCTCGAACAGGTGGCCCACACCAAAAGCTGCTACGTGTCGGGGGGAGAACGGCGGCGGACGGAATTAGCCCGCTCCCTGGCCACGGGGCAATACGGCCCGGAATTTCTGCTGCTGGATGAACCCTTTGCCGGGGTTGACCCGATCGCGGTGTCGGAAATTCAAAAAATGGTGGCCCAATTGCGCGATCGCCCCATGGGGATTTTAATCACCGACCACAACGTCCGCGAAACCCTCGCCATCACCGATCGCGCCTACATCATGCGCGAAGGCACGATCCTCGCCTCCGGAACCGCCGATGAACTCTACGAGAATGATCTCGTGCGTCAGTATTATCTCGGTGAGGATTTCCAAATTTAAACGGTTAGCAAGATTCAGAATTATCCTAGGTTCAGGCGCGATCGCGCTCCGTCCGGTTCACACCCACGCCCCCCCATCCTGTTTCGTTTTACTCCTGCACCCCCATGGCCCTAGAACTTCCCCGCATCCGTGCTCCCTGGTCAGTCCTCGATCGCTACATCATCGGGGAAATTCTCGCGCCGTTCCTGTTTGGGGTCGGGCTGTTTTCCTCCCTGGGGTTTGCGGTGGGGGTATTGTTCGACCTCGTGCGGCGGGTGACGGAATTTGGGCTACCCCTCTCGGTAGCCTTCAAAGTGGCCGCCCTCAGTTCGCCCCAATTCATCTGCTACGCCTTCCCCATGTCGATCCTCTTGGCGACCTTGATGGCCTATAGCCGCTTGGCCGCCGATAGCGAACTGATCGCCCTGCGCAGCGTGGGGGTGAGTGTGTATCGCATTGTCGTGCCGGGGTTGATCGTCAGTTTAGCGATCACGGCGTTAACCTTTATTTTTAACGATATCGTTGTACCGCGTGCCAACTACTACGCCGCCATCACCCTTGAAGAAGCCCTCACCGGCGAAACCCCCCAATTCCAAGACAGCAACATTCTCTATCCGGAATATCACGATATCGTTGATGATGCGGGCCAATCTCGCAACGTCCTCAGTCGCCTTTTCTATGCCGAACGCTACGACGGGCAATCCATGCATAAGCTCACCGTGGTGGATCGCAGTCAGCAGGGCATCAGCCAGATCATCACCTCCGATTCAGCGCAATGGAATCCCCGCGATGGTAAGTGGGATTTTTTCAATGGCACGATTTATCTGATCGATCCCGATGGGTCGTTTCGGAATATTCTCCGTTTTGACCGCGAACAACTGCAACTGCCCCGCGCTCCCCTCGATTTGGTCGAACGGGTGCGGGACAACACAGAAATGACCATTACCCAAGCCCGCGACCACCTTAAAGTGCTGCGCATCAGTGGTGATTTACAACAAATTCGTAAAATCACAGTGCGACTCCATCAAAAAATTTCCTTTCCCTTTGCCTGCTTCATTTTTGGGCTGGTGGGGGCGGCGTTGGGGACGCGATCGCAAGGGGGACGCGCCACCAGTTTCGCCATTAGTGTCTTGACGATCTTTTTGTATTACACCCTCTTCACCACCACCGGAGCCATGGGCGTGGCCGGTGTCATTCCCCCCTTTCCCTCCGCCTGGATCACCAATGTCTTAGGGCTTGCCGTTGGTGGCGTGATCCTCTTCCAAGTCGCCCGTTGATCCCACACCTGGCTATCTGCAAAAAATCTCTTAAACTAAAGAAGTAGTGCCCGTTGTGCCATGTCTTCTCATCCGCATCACTCTTCCCATCATCCGCATCACCCCGTTGAGGGTCTAGACCTCGCTCCCCGCCCGTTTTATCAACGTCCCATGGTGATCGGCTCGACCGTCGTGGGGGTCTTGGTGGGAGTGTCGTTGTGGAGCTATCTCCTCAACCCCAACTGGCTCAGTGATAGCCATGCGGATAGCCCCTGGATTGACCGAATTTTGCGCCTCAACCCCACCTTATCCCGTGAGGATTTGGAAAAAGATGCGGAGTTAGGAGATTTGTCCTTTTGGTTTGGCCGGTCGGAGAGTTCCTACACGGGTGCTCCCCCCACATCGTCCCCGGAAGAGGGTGAACAGGAACCCAGTTTGCTCGAACAATTCATGAAGCAACAGGAGGCCGATAACGCGCAGCAAAACGCGGCTAATCCCCTGCTCACGCCCCCGACTCCGGCGGATAATGCCACCCCGGCCACCACTGCCCAGCCCGATCAACCCCCGCCGCGTTCCGCCCTCGATCGCGCTCTTAACGGGGAGAGTCCCACCGCTGAACCGACCACGAACCCCCTCCAAACGGCACTGGAGCAGCAGGGGAATGCCACTGATGGGCCAGGGACTCCCGCCAATGCGGCCCCAACGCCCCAGACTTCACGTTATGACAACGCCAATAATCTCGGCATTCCGGATAATTCTGCTGCGTCGTCGAGTTCGGTTCTCGCTGTGCCACCCACACGCACCCGCCGCAATACGCCCACCACACCCACGGCTATCCCCGCCTTGCCGCCCACGGGTCGCCGCACCGTCCCCACGAACCCACTCCCCGGCAATCCCACGACGGCCACACCCCAAGCCCCTAACGTTCCTAGCAATCAACGCCGCCAACTGACTCCTAATGCTGGGGCGCAACAGGGGTTTCAGCGGGTGGGCGGCGGTGATATTAATACCTTTGCTGATCCGCTCAATTCCACACCATGAATTGTTTAGGGGTTGATTTGGGGTGGTCGTCGGGGGCGAGTGGGGTCTGTGGGTTGCGGTGGGATGGGGTGGGGTTGCGGTTTGTGGATTGGGGGACGGTGGCGACGGCGGCGGCGGTGTTGGCTTGGTGCGATCGCACCCTCTCCCCCACTGATCCGGGCATGATTGCGATCGATGCCCCGACGATTATCCCCAACCCCACCGGAACCCGCCGCCCCGATCGCCTCACCCACCGCCATTTTGGCCGCTACCATGCAGGCTGCTATCCCGCCAATCAGGGCCGCCCTTTCGCTGCACAAACCGTGGGGTTAGGGGAGGCCCTCACCGAGCGGGGGTTTCACCATGCCCCGGACATCACCCCCCAAGCCCCAGGCCGCTATCAAATCGAGGTGTTTCCCCATCCGGCAACGATTCACCTGTTCGGGCTGGATCGGATTTTGAAATATAAAAAAGGTCGGTTAAGCGATCGCAAACTCGCCCTTACTCAACTCCGCACCTATCTCTTCACCATCCTGCCCACCCTCGACCCGCCCCTATTGCCCCCCTTTCCTCCCCTCCCCGATTTTGCAACCTTAACCGGCAAAGCCTTAAAAGCAATTGAAGACCAACTCGATAGCCTCCTCTGCGCCTACATCGCCGCCCATTGGTGGTATTGGGGGCGCGATCGTAATTGGGTCTTCGGCACTGTCGAAACGGGGTATATTGTGATCCCGGCTCCTGTGAATACCCTGGCTCCCTGCCCAGAACCTTAAGCCGCCCCATGGCACAGTTGATCGAATCCATGCGATCCATGAAACTGTAGGAAATGTCCCAGCCTTTAATCGAGTGAGCGTTTATGAAACTTAAGGAAATAATCCGGTCATTCCGTAGTGCGAGCATCTTGCTCGCTAGAGGTTTAGAGCCTTTTTCAATGACCGGATTAAATATAGCAATCCTATTTGATTCATGAACAGGCAAGGGGCTTAAGCCCCTTGTTAGTGAGATTCATGAACAGGCAAGGGGCTTAAGCCCCTTGTTAGTGAGGAGATCAGATCTCCGATTGATTTAGGATCGCTATAGTTAACCTCCATTAACGCTCAATTCTGCCTTCATTCTTCATCCTTTTAGCCATGCCTAGAGTCCGCGTTCGTCAGCACGTTAACCCCCTTGCCAAAAAATATCAAAACCCGGTGGTGTTGCCGGATTGGTCGCAGGTGTTTGAGGACATGAACCGACCGATTCACCTCGATATTGGCTGTGCGCGGGGTCGGTTTCCGTTGATGCTCGCGCCGTTGCAGCCGGATTGGAATATTTTGGGGCTGGAGATTCGCGAGTCGTTGGTGGTGGAAGCGAACCGGATTCGGGATGAGCAGGGGTTAAAAAACCTGCATTACTTATTTTGTAATGTCAATGTGGACGGGGTGCAGATTTTCGACTCGTTGCCGCCGGGCCGGGTGCAGTGGGTGTCGATTCAGTTTCCTGATCCGTGGTTTAAACAACGCCATGCGAAGCGGCGGGTGGTGCAGCCGGAGTTGGTGGCGTTGTTGGCGGAGCGGTTGCCGGTGGGGGCGCGGGTATTTTTACAGTCGGATGTGGAGGCGATCGCCCAAGACATGACCCATCAATTTACCGCCCATCCCGCCTTTGCTTGTCAACACGCATCCCTCTGGTTGCCGGAAAATCCCCTCCCCGTCACCACAGAACGGGAACGCGCCACCCACCGCAAAGGCCAGCCGGTCTATCGCAGCTTGTTCGCCCGTCAATCATCCTGACTAAAAAAGGGGGCGGCGGACTAGACGAGCAGCTTACCCCAGCATTGGGGGCCGACAATGCCGTCAACGGTGATGTGGGTTTGGAGTTGGAAGCGACGGACGGCGGTGGCGGTTTGGGAGCCAAAAATGCCGTCGATCGCCGTTCCGATCCGGAATTGCACATAGCGCACGGCTTTGCCGGTGGCGTGGCTGGGGCGGAGGATGGGACGGGCGAGGATTTCGGCGATCGCTTTCCAGGTGGCGGCGCTGGCGGTGTCGCCGCTGGTGATGGCCATGAGGTCGTTGAAGCGTTGGGTGGCGAAACGGGTGGCGGGGCCGATCAGACCATCTTCGCTGAGGGGTTTGTTGTTGCGATCGCGAATTTGCAACTGATTTAACTGCTGCTGAAGTTTCAGCACTTGGGCATCAAAGGACGTGGGAGGTGTGGAGCCGCCTGTGTTTTCCTCGGTGTTGGGGGGGGGAGTCACCACGGGACTTTGCCCCGTCAGGCCGGTGACGATCGCATTAGCCATCCGTTCCGTGTCGTAGAGGTCGCGATCGCGCCAAGAATCAATAAAACAGCATTCAATCAAAATCGCGGGCATCCAGGTATTTTTCAACACATAAAGGTGCGATCCATCCTTCACCCCCCGGTTATAAAACCCCAAACGGACAATTTCACTCAAAACCGGCTTGGCGTAGCGTTCCCCGGAGGAACTGACCGCAAACACTTCTGCCCCGTTGGCCTTGCCATTGAAAGCGTTGAAATGAATCGAAACGTAGAGATCCACATTTTGCGCATTCGCTATGCTGACCCGCTTGTTGAGGGAATCCAAGACGCTATAGGCCGAACTCGGATTGCAGTTCACCGCAATATGACCCAGGGCGGCGAGTTTGGCCCTCACCCGCGTGCCAACGGCCTTGGTGAGGTCGTCTTCCTTCGCCCAGCCCGATGCACCCGTATCCGGTGGTGCATTATGTCCCATGTCGATCCCAAATTTCACAGCACTCTTCCCCGATGTTGGACGCTGGTTTGCATTATATCAAGGGGGTTTCGTCCTGCTGCGGAACTTAAGCATTCCATACCAGATTGACGCACATTAACGCAGGGCTGCGATCGCGCCTGCCGTCAACTCCCGCACCGTACTGAGGTCGATCCCCTCCCCCTTCCCTTCCCTCAACCAGAGCAAATATTCCACATTTCCCGCTGGCCCCGTAATCGGCGACCACGTCAGACCGCGATACTGCCACCCCAACCCCTGCGCCGCCGTGATCACCCCCCAAATCGCATCGGCATGATCCCTCGGATCACGCACCACGCCCTTTTTTCCCACCCGTGCTTTCCCCACTTCAAACTGTGGCTTCACCAGCACAATTAATTCCCGTGGCGCTCGGAGCAATGGCCAAAACGCGGGCAACACTTTCGTCAGGGAAATAAACGACAGATCCGCCACGCCCAGATCGGCGAGTTCAGCCTCACCATAGAGATCCGCCGGGGTTAAATGGCGCAGATTCGTCCGTTCTCTCAGGATGACGCGGGAATCTTGGCGCAGGGGCCAAGCCACCTGGCCATAGCCCACATCCACACCATAGACCTGTCGCGCCCCCTGTTGGAGCAAACAATCGGTAAAGCCGCCGGTGGAAATGCCGCCATCGAGACAGATGCGATCGCGCACCTCCACCCCAAACACCGCCAACGCCTTCGCCAACTTCTCCCCCCCCCGCGACACATAGGGCGGTTTCGCCTTCACCTCAATCTCAGCATCGATGGCCACCTCCGTCCCCGGCTTATCCACCCGCTGCTGATTCACCTTCACATCCCCCGCCCGAATCAACCGCTGCGCCCATTGCCGCGACTCACACAAATTGCGTTCCACTAGTAGCAGATCCAGGCGTTGTTTCTTACTCATCCTAATTAGTATGGTTAACCATCGTTTTTAAAACTCAATCCCTTCGTATAGATCTGCCAAATTAACCACCACTGGCAAGGATGCAATGGTCACCTGTGCCGCCAAATCATCATACTCCGTAAAAAGCCATTGATTATTCCCTTGTTTCACATAATGTTCAACATGAATGCGGTACTGATCAATGAGGAGATAGTCTTGGAACGTGGTCAGGGTGCGATAGGCTTCAAACTTTTCGTCGCGGTCATAGCTGCGGGTCGATTTGGAGAGAACTTCGGCGATGAAAATGGGATTCATTACCGTATCATTTCGACCCTCTTGACGCTCGATCGGTTTCGCCATCACCATCAAATCGGGATAGGTATAAAGCCTGTGATTGGGAATCCAAAGGCGTTGATCTGCCACAAACACTTGATAGGGTTTTCCTTTCAAGGCAAGGCGAAACAATACCACTAAACTGCCGCTTAATTCATTGTGTTCTGGGGTTCCACCGGTCATGGTGATAATTCGTCCATCGCGGTACTCATGGCGTTGTTCGGATGCTGTTTCTTGGGTGAAATATTGATCAATACTGTGGCGTTGCAGTGGGAGGGGTGAGACGCTCATGATGATTGACCTCTGGGACAGTTTCGCTACCCATCATTTTGGGTAATTCTGGTGATTAGTGTAACGTCAAACCCTGTTATTGCATGCGGTCGATGGTGCGGTATTGGATGGCTTCGGCGATGTGGGGGGTTTGGATCGTGGCGGCGCTTTCGAGGTCGGCGATCGTGCGGGCGACTTTGAGGATGCGATCCATGGCGCGGGCGGAGAGACCGAGTTTGCGGATTGCGGTTTCGAGGAGGGTGCGACAGGCATCATCAAGGGCGCAGTGGTCGCGGAGGTGGCGGCTTTGCATGTCGGCGTTGGCTTGAAGATGGGGTTCGGATGCGAAGCGATCGCTCGCAATCTGCCGCGCTCGTTGGACGCGATCGCGCACCGCCGCCGACGCTTCCCCCTGGGCCTGCCCCATCATTTCATCGGGCTTGAGCCGATTCACCGCCACCTGTAGATCAATGCGATCCATCAACGGCCCCGACAGTTTCGCCCAATACCGTTCCCGTTGGATCGGGCCACAGGTACAAGCCTGGATCGTGTCGCCATAATAGCCACAGGGGCAGGGGTTTGTACTGGCGATCAGGGTAAATTGCGCCGGAAACTCCACCGATTGCCGCGTCCGGGTAATCGTCACCTGGCCATCTTCGAGGGGTTGGCGCAGGAATTCCAACACATTCCGCTTAAATTCTGTGAGTTCGTCGAGAAAAAGAATGCCTCTGTGAGCCAAGGAAATCTCCCCCGGCTTTGGAATGCTACCACCCCCCACCAACGACGGCCCCGACGCGGAATGGTGGGGACTCCGAAAGGGTCGCTCTCGCACCAATGTGCCGCGATTTTTCAACAGCCCCGCCACGGAATGAATTTGCGACACTTCCAACGCTTCAGGAAAGGTCAGGGGTGGCAAAATTCCCGGTAATCGACGGGCTAGCATGGTTTTACCACTGCCCGGCGGCCCGACGAAAATTAGGTTATGGCCCCCAGCGGCGGCAATTTCCAAGGCGCGGCGGGCCTGGGCTTGGCCTTTCACATCTTTTAAATCCGGGATGCCGATCCAGGGTTCGGTTTTGAAGACATCGCGATTGAGGGTGACGGGTTGATGGTCTTGGGGGCGATCGCAAAAGGCGGCGATTTCGCTGAGGTACTTAAACCCGTAAACGTCGAGACCTTCGACGACGGCGGCTTCTTGGGCATTGTCGGCCGGGAGAATCAGGCCGCGCATCCCCAATTGTTTCGCCGCTGCCGCCACGGGGAGCACGCCCGCCACAGCCCGTAAACTGCCATCGAGGGACAATTCCCCAATAAAAATAAAATCCCCCAAAAGTTGGGTGTTGATCTGTTCGGAGGCGGCGAGAATGCCGATGCTGATCGGGAGATCGAAGCTGGGGCCTTCTTTGCGGAGGTCGGCGGGGGTGAGGTTGACGAGGATTTTCCGCATCGGGAAGGCGAAACCGGAGTTTTTCAGGGCGGCATTGACGCGCTCGCGGGATTCTTGGACAGCGGTATCAGGAAGACCGACAAGGATGGTTTTGGGCAACCCGCCGGATACATCGACTTCTACGCCGATTTGGACGGCATGGATGCCGACAACAGATGCACTCCAAACTCTGGCTAGCATGGTGGTTTTGGGGATGGACAATAGGCGATCGCACTCAGGCCGAAACTCTAGCTCGATACGGTTTGAATTTTAAAGGAGTTCGGGGCGACGTGGCATAATGGCCGTCGCAATCTTCCCCGAATCTTGACCTGTGCAAACCACTCCTTCCCGTGACGAACTGGCGGCGGCTCTCGCTGTTCCCGCTGATTTTGATTTTCAACTGCCCGATCCTGACGATGATCAGATCCATGACCATGAATTTACGCGGCAATTGGATGAGGTGTGGAATATCTGCGAGCGGTTTGATCTGCAAACGGATATTTGGCGGGGTCGGGTGCTGCGAGCGGTGCGCGATCGCGAAAAACGCGGCGGCGAAGGTCGGGGCACAGGCTTTTTGAATTGGCTCAAACAGCGAGAAATCACCAAAAGCCAAGCCTACACCCTGATCCAACTGGCCAACAGTGCCGACACGCTCCTCGCGGATGGTCAACTTGACCCCACCTCGATCAACCGCTTCAGCAAAAACGCCTTTATGGAAACCGCCAAGGCTGACCCGGAAGTGCAGCGGATGGTGAGCGAGGCGGCGGCCGGGGGCGATCGCATCACCCGTCGCGAAGTCAAACAACTCACCGACGAATGGACGGCCGTGAGTTCCGACCTCCTCCCCGACGAAATCAAAGCCAAAGCCGCCGACGGCAGCATCGCCCCGCGCCACATCGCCCCCCTCGTCCGGGAAATGGAAAAACTCCCCGATGCTCACCTGAAAACCATTCAAGTGGAGGCGGCGAACTCCCCCGACCTCGACATGGTGAAAACCCTGACCACGGAGGCCAAAAACCTCTCAAAATACCTCGACGCTGCCGCCCAAGTGCAAACCCTGCGCCGCGCCGATATCGACCTGGAAATGGCCCTCGAAGAAGCCCTCCGCCTCGACTGTCTCAACACCACCGCCGACCTCGTTAAACAAGCCACCACCCTAGAGCAAACCGTAGGCAAGCTCTACACCACCTGGCGACGCTTGGGCAGCTTGGCCGATCGCCTCTACGTGGACACGGGCGCGAGCAATCCTCACCTGCGATCGCTCCTCAACAGCCTCCATGTCCTCACCCAGGATGTGATCGAGGTGCAGCTTGATGAATCCGGCGAAAAACAGGTGCGCCTCCGCATCCTCAATGACCCCGCTGCAACGGATTCCTAGGGGGTGCATCCCAGTTGTGCAACCCCTCACCCAACCCTCTCCCGCAGGAGAGGGCTTTTGGCTCCCTTCTCCTGCGGGAGAAGGGCTGGGGATGAGGGTTCTACCTGGCGAGCAATATGAATCTGCAAAAGTGGGATGCACC
>NZ_JAQMTY010000122.1 GCF_028330765.1 Spirulina subsalsa CS-330
AGGATAAATCAATGGCGTTAGTCGTTGAGCCTAGCAACCCTCTGCAACTCTCGTTGTTTGAGTGGATAAATGGTCAGGTAACTGGCTGTTCAGAATCCCCCACTATAGCCCGTAGGGTTTAGTGGGGGAGTATGTCAATAACTACTCGTGAGGCGCGTCCAGTAGCGATCGTACAGTTCGCTGGTGGTGTCATCCACGGGAATTAAGCCCTCGCAGCGGCCGATCGCCGGATCGGGGGGAAACAGGCTTTGGTTGTCCCGGAGTTTGGCGGGGAGCATCTCGAAGGCGACTTCGTTGGGGACGGCAAAACTAAGGCGTTTGCAGATCTCAGCGGCCACATCGGGCTGAAGCATGAAATTAATCCAGGCGTAGGCTCCGGGGACGTTGGGGGCGGTGCGGGGGATGGCGAGGGTATCGATGAAGAGACTCGACCCACTCAGGGGGAGGACATATTCAAGATCCGGATTTTCCGCCATCACTTCATTGGCATCGGAGGAGTAGCACATGGCGGCGAGGAGATCCCCGGTGAGCATTTGATTGCGCCAGGCATCGGAACTAAAGGCGGCGATCGCAGGTTTCAGTTGCTGTAATTTTTCGTAGGCGGCGCGAAGTTCGGCCGGATTGCTGGAATTGTAGGAAAAACCGAGCGATCGCAACGTTGCCCCCATCACCTCCCGCGCATCATTCAGCAGGGTGATCCGTTTATGTAACTGGTCTTGATGCGTCCAAAAATAGTCCCAATCCTGGGGATGGTCATCCAGGAGGGCGCGATTGTAGATAATCCCGGAAGTTCCCCAACTCAGGGGCACACTGTGGCGATTGTTGGGATCATAGCGGGGATCTTGGAAGCGGTCAAAGAGGCGGTTCATCCCGATCAATTGGCTGGGGTCGAGGGCTTGGAGAAAATCCAACTCCACCATTTTTTGCACCATATAGTCCGAGGGATAAATGATGCTGTAGCCACCGCCGCCGCTAGCCTGGAGCCGGGCGAGCATCGCCTCGTTGGAGTCGAACACATCCGCCACGGCCCGAATCCCCGTGATTTCCTGGAAGCGATCGAGCAGGTCATCATCGGTATAGCCCGCCCAGGTGTAGATGTAGAGTTCATCGGTGGCGGTGGACAATGGTTTGGCGTTGACACTGGCGAGCGTCCAACCACAGCCAGAGAGGGCCAAACTCGACAGCGTAGCCGCTGAGGTGGAGAGAAATTGACGGCGCGACGTGGGCATAGGGGTCAGGGGAAAGGCGGCGATTAATTCAACTATTCAACTATTCAACTAAGGCGAGACAGTCGGCTGCTGTCCATCCCAAATAAATGGGTGTATCCAATTGCAGATCCAGGCCGGTGCTGTTGGGTTGGAGCACACGCAGGCGATCGCCCGTCTGGTCGAGTTCGATCACCGCTTGTACATGGGTTCCGAGATACATCACATGGCGAAGACGACCGCTAAAGGCATTATCCACGGCTAAGGGGGTGGGGCTGAGGTGAATTTTTTCTGGGCGGATGCAGAGGGTTGTCGTGTTGGGCTTGCCGTAGCTGTGGAGGGTGAGGCCGGTGGCCGTGGTGAAGGTGATGCGATCGCCCTCCACCTGTTGCCCATCGCCCTGAAAAAAATTCGTATCCCCGATAAAATCCGCCACAAACGTCGTCCGGGGCCGTTCGTAGATCTCGCTGGGTGTCCCCACCTGCTCAATCTGCCCCGCTCGTACCACCGCGATGCGATCGGACAGCGACAGGGCCTCCTCTTGGTCATGGGTCACCATCACAAAGGTTAACCCCACCTCTTGATGCAGCCGGGACAATTCCACCTGCATTTCCTTGCGCAGTTTCAAATCCAACGCCCCCAAGGGTTCATCAAGCAAAATCACCGTCGGCTCATTCACCAAGGCCCGCGCTAGGGCCACCCGTTGCCGTTGCCCCCCCGATAATTGTTGCGGATAGCGAGTGGCAAAGCCTTCCATCCGTACCCCTTGCAGGGCCGTGGCAACGCGATCGCGCACCTCATCCTTGGGCAACCGCTTCACCCGCAACCCAAAAGCCACATTATCCGCCACCGTCAAATGATTAAACAGGGCATAACTCTGAAACACCGTATTCACCGGGCGGCGATAGGGCGGCACGCGGTTCATTACCTGCCCTTGAATCACCACCTCGCCCCCTGTCGGCGTTTCAAACCCCGCCAACAGCCGCAGCAACGTCGTTTTCCCACAGCCCGACGGCCCCAAAATACAGAAAAACTCCCCCGGCCGAATCTGCAAATCCACCCCATTGATCACCACTTCGCGGTCGAATTGCTTGATCAATTGCCGCAGTTCAATGTCGTAGGGATGGGTCGGATCAGAGGCAGCGATCGCATCGGCAGAGGTGAGGACGGGAGCGGTCATAGTTGATAATCCGTCGCAGGGTTGTGAATGTTCGCTATTGTAGCAAGCCTTAATCCTGAATACTCAAGCAGAATTTCAGTATGAGAGTCAATTACCAACGTATCACACCATACTCATCCAAATGCTTTAAAAAAGTGTGTGCAAGGACTTCACCGATACGAACTGGAACTGCATTACCAATAAGTCTACCGACTGTATAGAATTTTGGTTCTTCACCCAATGGTAAAAACTGGTAGTTTTCAGGAAATGTTTGGAGCAGCGCAGCCTCTCTCAATGAAATAGCACGATCTTGTTCAGGATGCCCAAATCTTCCATTTCCATATCCAAAGCATTGAGTTGTAATAGTTGGGGCTGGCTTATCCCATTCCATACGGCCATAAACACTGGGGTAAGTTTTGCCTGTATCCTTACGATGACATGATGCTAGTAAGGCTTCATCCCAATCCCTCCATGTACCACCTGGCTTAGAAGCCCGAATTCGTTTCAAGTTGAGTTCACTCAGTGATGATGATGTATGCAATGGATCATTTTTACTTGTATCACCGGCTTTTAATCTGGTAGTGGTAAATATGTAGTGAAATGCGATCTTTCGAGATCAAGATAATAAAAATAAACAATTTATACTAATTATGGCTTGATTGCCACCTCATTGGCTTTGATGATCAACTATAATATTCATCAATTCATGTCTTAATTAGTTTGGAAATTTGCCATGCCTGTTCATGATAATGCGCCACGTCCCCCCTGTCCCTATTGTGGTTCTCATGCCATCCTCAAAAATGGCAGTACTCATCACAAAAAACAGAAATTCCTTTGCAAGGACTGCCGTCGTCAGTTTATTGAAA
>NZ_JAQMTY010000123.1 GCF_028330765.1 Spirulina subsalsa CS-330
CCTCAATCCCCCTTAAAAAGCAAGATCCCCCTCAATCCCCCTTAAAAAGCAAGATCCCCCTCAATCCCCCTTAAAAAGGGGGAGGTGACGTTCTCATTGTTTCGCAATTCGCTATTAGATGTAATGATTCGACTACTGATTGTGGATGATCAGTCCATTGTGCGGGAAGGCTTGAAAAGTCTCCTGCAAGCCCAGCCCGATCTTGAAGTGGTGGGGATGGCGGAACAGGGGCAAATTGCGGTTGAGCAAGCGATCGCGCTCCGGCCCGATGTGGTGCTGATGGATATTCGGATGCCGATTATGGATGGGGTGGCGGCTACGGAGGCGATTCAGGCCCAAGCCCCGGCGATCAAAATTTTGGTGCTGACCACCTTTGATGATGATGAGTCCGTGAGTCGGGCGATTCGGGCAGGGGCGAAGGGGTATCTCTTGAAGGATACGCCGTCGGATGAGTTGGCCGAGGCGATTCGGGCAGTACAGCGGGGCTATAGCCATCTGGGGCCGGGCTTGCTCGATAAAATGATGGCTTATTCTGACCCGCCGACCCCCAAGCCGCCGCCGGAATTGGCGCAATTAACACCGCGTGAATTGGAGGTGCTGGCGCTGTTGGGGGAGGGCTATAGTAATCGTGAAATTGCGACGGCGCTGTATATTTCCGAGCGGACGGTGAAAAACCATGTTACCCATGTGTTAGGGCGGCTCCAGTTGCGCGATCGCACCCAAGCCGCCCTCTTTGCTGCCCAGTTTCTCCGCTAGGGCCTTAATTGATTTGGAAAATAAACGTCACCTTGTCCTCTTTACCGAGGGCAATGCGATCGCCCGCCCGCAACCGATGGCGATTCCCCGGCAAGAGCGGCGAATGGTTGATATACGTCCCGTTAGAACTGCCCACATCCTCGATATAGTAGGCATCCCCCTCCATCCGAATATCCGCATGCACCCGCGACACAACCGCAGAATCCGGAAACCCCGACACATCAATATCCGGCGGAATCGGCCCGCCCGGCTTGCCCAGGTGAATCACCGCTAAATTTTGGGGTAGTTCGATCGGTGAATTCGTTTGAACATGGAGTAACTGAGCCGTTTGGAGTTGCAGTTGGGTGGCGGCACTGCCGACTGGGGGCGGCGGGGGCAGATCCGGCAGCGGCGGCGGCAGATCCGGCACATTGCTGCCCAGATCCGGCATCGATTCCGGAAAGTCCAATTCCGGAACCTCCAACTCTGGGACTTCCAAATCGGGGGGTAAATCTGGCAAGGGGGGCGGGGTGTTGGCTTCGGGGGTCATGGTGGGAATGCTGGTCGCTTGTAAACTGAAACCACACTGGCCACAGAAACTGGCATCAGACTGCACCGAAGTGCCACAGTTCGGGCAAGACGTGGTGCTAGGGAGAGGGGTGTAACAGGCTTCGCATTGAGTTGCTCCCTCTGGATTTTGGTGACTACAGTTCGGACAAACAATCATAGGGTGTACATAGGGTAGGGAGTGAATAAACCAAATCAAGACTGAGGCGGTTCCGTCTCTTACTACGACGTTGATGATTCACATTTCCGGACATGGGGCCAGGGCTGCCCCGCTCAGGTCTAGGATTCCGGTGTTGACTTCATTAAGGATCATGCCTTCCTCAATCTTAATCGGGGGGATCAGGCCAAGGTCGGCGACAGGGGGAACGGTAAGAAAAATTTACGGCCTGTCGGGAAGGGCAACACCCTCAGCGGCGGCTTGGTCTAATAGCCAGATTGCCTCTCCGGCGGGGTGAACAAGACGCGAGGGGTATTGGTTCGAGTCGTCTTCAGGGGCGAAAACGTGATTGAGGGCGGTT
Organism: Spirulina subsalsa CS-330; assembly: GCF_028330765.1. Classification (GTDB taxonomy): domain Bacteria; phylum Cyanobacteriota; class Cyanobacteriia; order Cyanobacteriales; family Spirulinaceae; genus Spirulina; species Spirulina subsalsa_A. The sequence continues at coordinate 1,821 of NZ_JAQMTY010000123.1, forward strand.
TGCTTGTTGGCCCCAGCGACGAGGAAGAGAATCAGTTTGGCGCGGTTGAGGAGGGGGACGGTGAAGGTGAGCCTCGGTTGGCCGTCTTTGTTGCCGACGGTGATGGCGCGATCGCACAATTGCAGCGCCTCGGTATGGGGAAACAGCGAGGCGGTGTGACCATCATCACCCATGCCCAGCAAGATGATGTCAAATTGGGGAAATTCCCCGGCGGGGGTTTGGAAAAAGTCGAGAATGTCTTGGTTATGCTGGGCGGCATCGGTGGCGGGGTCGCCGCTGTGGGTGGGCATGGGGTGAATATTCTCGGCAGGAATGGCCACATGATCGAGCCATGCCGCCCGCGCCATGCCTTCATTACTATCGGGGTGATCCGCCGGAACATAGCGTTCATCGCCCCAAAAAATATGCAGCCGTTCCCAGGGAAGATCCTGCTGGGCGATCGCTTCATACAAGGGTTTTGGGGTGCTGCCCCCCGCGAGGGCGATCGTGCAATACTCCTGTTGGGCGAGGGTCTGACGAATGCGATCGCCCACCAACACCGCCGCCTGAGCCACCAACGCCCCTTTATCCGCCAACACTTGAATCGTTCGGGTCATAACATCTCCATCAACTACGCCCTAGCCTAGAAGGACTCGCGGGCCACATTCCTAAACTTTAGTGATTTCTTCGGAAGTGGGGCAAGGTCGGGGGATATCGTGCGATCGCCCCAGGCCAACGGGCTACAATAAGATAGCCACGAAAACACTGATACGGGCCCATCGTCACTCAGTCCGTAACCTTGACTGTATTTCGGGAAAATTTGCCTAGTCTGAACGGGTAGAGGTGTTGATTAATACTCGTGAATTTACGGTTGGTATTCGACCGGTAAATAGGATAAACATACGCTCAATTATTGGCACGATAATCTCATCATTGGCAAAAATCCTGAGTCATTTTGATCATTTTTGTCTCTCGCATCAGGTTTTCGCATCGTTAATTTTCATACTCCTATACACTGCATGATTCCTTCCCCTCCCTGTGCCTGTACACCAGAGATCCTCATTCCCTGCCTAGAGCGCTATGTTGCCCAGCATTTAACCGGTTGCCTCAGGATTACCTTTTCTCCGGTCATCACCATTGATCTGTACTTCAATTTGGGGCGTTTTGCCTGGGCTACGGGGGGTGTTCATCCGATTCGACGCTTCAAACGTCAGGTAACGCGCCATTGTGCCGATGCCATCATCCAGCCGATCTTGCTTCGCCCTGAAGAGCGAACCGCGAATTGGGACTACAATCTCCTGCTGATGTTGATGCGCCGGGGATTGGTGAATCAACCGACGATGAACGAACTAATCCGCTCCCTCACGTTGGAAGTGTTGTTTGATCTGTGGCAAGAGTTCACAATTCAACCCCATACCCAGCGTCCGCTAGCCTCCTTAACCGAGCATCCTGGTGCGCGTCCGTCCGAACAGGGAATCTTGCCCTCTCAGTCCACCCTGCGCGTCCAATCCCTGGTCACTGAATCTTTAACACAATGGCAGAGTTGGCAACAGGCGAACTTAACTCGCTACTCCCCCAACCTTGCCCCTCAGATTCTGAACCCTCAAGGGTTAACTCAGGCCGTATCGCCGACGGTGTATCAAAATTTCTCGCGCTTGATCAACGGTCAGCGGACTCTTCGGGATATTGCCGCCGTGATGCAACAAGATCCGTTGCGGGTGGCGCGATCGCTCAGTCCCTACCTCCAACAGCGGCTCATCGGCGTTGCCCCCCTCGGCGATCTCCCGATCGCGGCGTTGTTCGCGCCGGTCACTCCCCCAGCGCCCCCACCATCGAACCCTGAGCCATCGAACCCTGGGCCCCTTATTGCCTGTATTGATGACAGCCCCCACCTCTGCCACTTGATGGAGCAACTCCTCACCGATGCTGGATATCGATTTTTGCCCATTAACGACCCCCTCAAGGCATTGCCGTTACTGATCCAACATAAACCCGATGTCATCTTTCTAGATTTGATGATGCCGATCGCCAATGGCTATGAAATTTGTGCCCAAATTCAGCGAGTTTCAACGCTAAAAAATACACCCGTGGTAATCTTAACGGCTCAGGATGGTGTGGTTGATCGGATTCGCGCCAAACTGGTCGGAGCCACCACCTTTCTCAGCAAGCCAATCGATGCCCCCCGGATTTTGGCACTCCTTCAGCAATTCAACCTCAAAGCATTGCCGACCTAGTACAGAGTCAAGACTTAATATTCGGATTGTCTTGAATGTCCAATGCTCAACGTGACGGTGCGTTACGCTGCGCTAACAGCACCCTACAAATATCCTGATTCTTGGCATTGACGCTGCACTAGCTTGCATCACAATTCGTAACAGTTCCCAGGCTCTCACGGCAAAAACGAAAGCACCCCTCTAAAATAGCTCTAGGTGCTGACCATTTTGTAATTTCAATACTTGCTGACTCTGCCGACTCACGGGGAATGCCGCTATGACTGCTACATCTTCTAATCCCTACAGCACATCTGCAAACAGTGCTGCACCGCCAAACTCGGCATCCTCTCCCCCCTCGCCAGAACAGCCCTTGCGTGAGGTGCGCCAACAGGGGGTGCAGTTGCGATCGGCCCTGCGGGCGGCGAAGGATCGGGAGTCGTTATTAGCGATCGCCGTTGAACAAATTCGCCTCCAGCTTCAGGCTTCGCGGGCCCTAATCTACCAATTCACCACCCCATCCCAAGGCACGGTGATCGCCGAACATCTCGAACGGGGCTGGACTCCCACCTACAGCGAAACCCTGCCCGCCACCTTCTTTGGTGTGGATACCCAAGGGGAATACGATCAGCAGGAGGTGGTCAGCATTAAATATGTCGCCACCACCGATGTCACCCCCTATCAATTGCAACTGTTGGAAAAATATCAGGTGCGATCGAGTGTGAGTGTGGTGATTCGGCTGCGGGGTGGGGCCTGGGGCCTCTTGGTGGTGCAGCAATGTAATGAAGTGCGGCATTGGTCGCAGCAGGACATGGTGTTGCTCGAACAGGGGGCGACGGTGTTGGCGGCGCAGTTGATCGGCTACGAAGTGGACGAGGAGCATCAGCAGCAACTCCAACGGGATGAAATTGTCCAAAAAGTGAGCGATCGCATCCGTCGTTCCGTAGACCTCAAAACGATTTTTCAAACCACCACCCAAGAACTCCGCCAACTCCTCAAGGCGGATCGGGTGGCCCTCTATCGGTTTAACCCGGATTGGACGGGGAAATTTGTCGCCGAATCCGTGGGGGCGGGCTGGGTGTCCTTGCTGCAAACGCCTCCCGACCCGGATTTGCTGCGGGACAATAGCGAAAATTGTAATTTGAACGTGATGGCCGGGGGTCGGGGCGGCAATATCAGCATTGGGGAGGTGCGCGATACCTACCTCGAACGCACCCAAGGCGGCCTCTATAGTCGCGGCGAGAAGTTACGGGTGGTGAATGATGTCTACGCCAAAGGGTTTCCGGGCTGCTATTTGGAATTGCTCGAACGGATGCAGGCGCGGGCCTATCTGACGGTGGGGGTGTATCAAGGCGGGCAACTGTGGGGCCTGTTGGCGACCTATCAATGTAGCGGCGAACGGACGTGGCAGGATTGGGAAATTCGGATCGCGAGTCAATTGGCGGATCAATTGGGCGTAGCGTTGCAACAGACGGCCAATCTCCGGCAGCGGGATCAGCAGGCCGAGCAATTGAAGCAGGCGATTGAGCGAGAACGGGCGATCGCCAACGTCAACGACAAGATTAAACAGTCCCAAGACCCCGATACGATTTTCCGAACGGCGGTGAATGAGGCGCGGCGACTGTTGCAAAGCGATCGCGTTGCCATCTATCGGTTTAACCCCGATTGGAGCGGCACGTTTATCGCCGAATCCGTGGGCAGCGAATGGAAAGCCCTGCTCAATGCCCAAGTGGCCGATGAGCGGATCTTAGAAGGCACGGATGAGAACATCAACAGTGAAGGCTGCACAATCAAAGACATGAAAGTGCGGCAACTGGCCACCCTGGACACCTACCTCAAAGACACCCAAGGCGGGGCCTATCGCAAAGGGGAACAGTTCCGCGTCAGCAATGATGTGTACAACTCGAAATTTCCGGCCTGCTATCTCCAACTGCTGGAAAGTTTCCAAGCCCGTGCCTATATCAATGTGCCGATCTTTTTGGACGATAAACTCTGGGGCTTGATGCCCTGCTATCAATGTTCGGGGCCGCGGGACTGGACGGATGACGAGATTAAATTGATGGTGAATTTGGGGTCACAGTTGGGGATTGCCTTGCAGCGGGCAGCTTCCCTGGAAGCTGTGAAGGCCCAGGCGCGACGGCTAGAGGCGGCGGTGGAACGGGAGCGGGCGATCGCCAATGTCAGCGAAAAAATTAAACAGTCCCAAGAACCGGAAACGATTTTCCGCACCGCCGTAGATGAAGCGCGGCAACTGTTGGGCAGCGATCGCGTTGCCATCTACAAATTCAACACCGACTGGACGGGCAACTTTATCGCCGAATCTGTAAATCCCGGTTGGAAATCCCTCCTCAACGCCCAAGTTGTCGATGAGACGATCCTCGCCGGCACAGACAGCAACATCAACAGCAACGGCTGCACGATCAAAGACATGAAAGTGCGGCAATTGGCCACCCTGGACACTTATCTCAAAGACACCCAAGGCGGAGCCTACCGCAAAGGGGAACAGTTCCGGGCCAGTAATGACATCTACGCCTCAAAATTTCCCGACTGCTATATCCAACTGCTCGAAAGTTTCCAGGCCCGCGCCTATATCACCGTGCCGATTTTCCTCAAGGATAAGCTGTGGGGCTTGATGCCTTGCTATCAATGTTCGGGGCCGCGAGATTGGACGGATGAAGAAATTACCCTGATGGTGAATTTAGGGTCACAGTTGGGGATTGCCCTGCAACGGGCGGCGGATCTTGAAGCCGTCAAGGCCCAGGCGCAAAAACTCCAAGAAGCCCTCAACCGGGAGCGGGCCTTGGCGACGGTGAGCGACAAGATTAAAGACACCGATGATATTAATGCGATTTTCAGCATTGCGACCCAGGAGGTGCGGGCCTTGCTGAGGAGCGATCGCGTCGTGGTCTATCGGTTTAACCCGGATTGGAGCGGCGTGTTTGTGGCGGAATCCGTGGAACCGGGTTGGGTGTCGTTGATGGGCAAACAGGGGGAAGATCCTGAACTGCTGAAGGCGACGGCACAGAACATCGATACCGTCGGCTGCACGATTAAAGATATGCGGATTCGTCGCCTGGCCAGCGAAGACACCTATTTGCGCGACACCCAAGGCGGAGCCTATCGCAAAGGGGCCAAGTTCCGCGTCAGCAATGACATTTACAAATCCAAGTTTCCCGATTGCTATATTCGCCTCTTGGAAACCTTCCAAGCTAAGGCCTATGTGACCGTGCCGATTTTCCTCAAGGATAAGCTGTGGGGCTTGATGGCCTGCTATCAATGCGCTGCGCCCCGGACTTGGGAAGATGAGGAAATTAAGCTGATGGTCAGTGCGGGATCACAGTTGGGGATTGCCTTGCAACGGGCGGCGGATCTGGATGCGGTGAAGCAGCAGACCCAAAAGTTAGAAAAAGCAATCGAGCGGGAGCGGGCGATCGCACTAATCAGCGATAAAATCCGTCAATCCCAAGATGTGAGTACGATTTTCAAAAGTACCACCCGTGAGGCGCGGCAGTTGTTCGAGAGCGATCGCGTCGGGATTTATCGCTTTAACCCCGATTGGACGGGGGAATTTGTCGCCGAATCCGTGGGCAACAATTGGTTAAGCCTGCTCAGTTATCAAGTCGAAGATCCCAGCCTCTTAGAAAAAACCAAGGTCAATATTGATACCGAAGGCTGCACGATTAAACAAATGCAAGTGCGGCAAATGGCCAGTAAAGACACCTACCTCCAACGCACGGAAGGGGGAGCCTATCGCCAAGGGGCCGCTTCACGGGTCTGCAACGATATCTACGCCGCTGGGTTCCCGGACTGCTATGTAGAACTGCTCGAAGCGTTCCAAGCGCGAGCCTATATTACCGTGCCGATCTTTTTGGGCGATCGCCTCTGGGGATTAATGGCCAACTACCAATGTTCCGGGCCGCGCCAGTGGGAAAACGCCGAAATTCAACTGATGGTGCAGTTAGGCTCCCAGTTGGGGATTGCCCTGCAACGGGCGGCGGATTTAACCCAACTGCGCCAACAAGCCCAGGAACTGGAAACCGCAGCCGCCCGCGAAAAACTCGAACGCCAAGAACTCCAACAGCGGGCCTTAAATCTGCTGCGAGCGGTGCGGCCCGCCTTAGAAGGGGATCTCACCGTGCGCGCTCCCCTCTCGGAAGATGAACTGGGGACGATCGCCGATGTGTACAACAACACCCTGCAAAGTTTGCGGGGCATTGTGATTCAAGTGCAGGATGTGACGGCGCGGGTGGCGGAAACCTCCAAAGGCAGTGATGTCCAGATTCGTCAACTGGCGGCCCAAGCCCAACGCCAAGCCCAGGAACTCAACCAAGCCTTGGCGGAAGTGCAAAAAATGGTGAACTTCAGCCAGGATGTGGGGGTGAATGCGGCAGCCATTGAGCAAGCGGTACAAAATGCCAACCAGACGGTACATTCTGGGGATTCAGCAATGAATCGCACCGTGGAAGGGATTTTGGCGATTCGGGATACAGTGTCCGAGGCGAGCCAGAAGATCCGCGAGTTGAGTGAGTCATCGCAAAAAATCGATCGCGTCGTTAACCTGATTAGTGATTTTGCCACCCAAACTCAGTTGCTGTCGTTGAATGCGGCGATTGAGGCGACGCGGGCGGGGGAATATGGCAAAGGGTTTGCGGTGGTTGCCGATGAGGTGCGATCGCTCGCCTGCCAATCCGCCAGTGCGACCTTGGAAATCTCCAACCTAGTGGCAGAAATTCGCCAGCAAACCAGCGAGGTGATCAAAGTCACCGAGGCGGCGATTACCCAGGTGAGCGCGGGGACGAGCCTCGTGGAAGAAACGAAGGGGAACTTGACAGCGATCGCCGCCGCCACGGCCCAAATTTCCGAACTCGTCGAAAGCATCACCACCGCCACCACGGCCCAACTGGAGCAGTCAAAATCCGTCACCCAAACCATGCGCGAAGTGGCGGAAATCTCCGACAGCACCTCCGCCGAATCGGTGCAACTGTCCAACACCTTCCAAGACACCCTGACCACAGCCCAAACCCTCCAAGAGGTGGTGAAACAATTCAAGGTCAATTAATCCGTGATGCTCACTTGTCCACTGCCAATGGTTCGCTATGAAAGAATGGGATCTGCATAAACTGGCCGATGGTGTCTGGTCATCAATTCGAGATTGGGAGTATTTCCAACGGGATGAGGTGGGCCAGCAGGTGGCGAAGGCGGCGGAAGCGCTGTTGCAGACTCCCACCCCCCAGAGTTCGACCTCAATCCCGATCGATGACGATGAGGATGACCCCGACGAGGAACTGAGCCGCCCTCCGCGATCGCAAAGCCACCCATCGCAAAGCCACCCATCGCAGAGCCACCCATCGCAACCGATCGCCATTGAGGACGATGATCTATTTAGGGACGGCCCGCGTCAACCGATCATCACGCCGCCGCCCCCTGTGCCATCGCCCCCCCCTCAGACCGATGATCTTTGGGGGGATGATGACCTGTTTGGGGATGGGGTGCAAAGGTCAGAACCGGCGGCGATCGCCCCTAATCCCGTCCCTCCCGCCAGTTTTGAAATTGTGATTGAGCCAGAACCGGACGCGATCGCCCCTAATCCCGTCCCTCCCGCCAGTTTTGAAATTGTGATTGAGCCAGAACCGGACGCGATCGCCCCTGATCCCACCCCAGCCCAGACCGCCGATCTCGGCTTAGAGGATCGCACCACCATCCCCATTGATATCCTGCCCCCGGAACTCTGGCCCCTGTCCCCTCAACCCAGCGCCCCAGACCCCACAGCCCAATCACCGCAAGATATTGACCTCGAAATCCTAGCCGGATGGGGGAATGACTGGAGCGATACCCCTGATCCAAGCTTAGAACCAGAGGCAAGTTTTGAACCGCCGCCCGCATCTTTCCCCCTCGATGCGCCCGCCCTCCATCCTGACGAAATAACCGCCCCCGACCTAAGCCCGGAATACTGGGCGGTAGATGATGCTTTTAGCCAAGATGATGCAGAATTTGACCAAAATGCTGCAATATTAGCGAGTTGGGGCGATGATTGGCCGACGGCGGCCCCAGAGGAGGGCTTGAGTCCTGATTCTGATGATCTAGAGCAAATCCCAACGGAACCCCTCAGCCCACCGCCGGAACTGGGCCAACCCCCCGCGCCGGACTTTCCCCCAGAGATGATCGAGGCAGAACAGGCGATCGCACCCCCCGAAAATCCGCCCCCACCGCAGGCGATCGCACCCCCGGATCGAGAAGCCGATCCCTTCCCCGATTTTCCCGCCATGGATGAGATGGACTTTTCCCGTGAGCTAGATTGGCCCGACCCCGATGCCCTGGATCATCCATCGGCGGAAGACCTGTTTGGGAATGCGGGGCTGTTGTCTTTAGATGACCTGAGCCTAGAGGAACTCGATGGGTTTGATGCCTTTGAACCCTCGCCTGAACCCTCGCCCGCCCCAAAGCCAGAGGGTAACCCCCCCCTCGAAGCCCCTGCCGACAGTCGCAACCCCGAAGGTTATCAATACTTCGTCACCGAAGCGCAGGATCTTTTAGTCACCCTTGAACAGGAGCTTTTGGCCCTGCACGCAGGGTCAAGCACGGCGGATATTTATAGTTTGATGCGGGCCACCCACACCCTGAAAGGGGCATCGGCGAATGTGGGCTGCGACACGATCACCACGATCGCCCACAACATTGAAGATGTGTTTCGGGCGATGCTGGCCCCCGAAGCGGTGATCGATCAAGAATTGCAGGGGATGTTGTTTGAGGGCTATGAATGTCTGCGCTTGGCCCTGAGTGCGGAATTGGGCCATGAGCATAGCCAGGATGATGATCTGCTGAATCGGGCGGCGGATCTGTTGGCGCGGTTTCAGGTGAAGTTGGGGGATTGTTTTAACCAACAGCAACCGCTACCCAGTTCTGCGGAAATGGGGTTTGATCTAACCCAGTCGATTTTTGAGGTGGGGGTGCAGCAACGGATTGAAGAGTTGCAGGGGTTGATCGCCCAGAACCCAGACGGGGCAGGGTTGGCCGAAGCCCTCCAAGGTCAGGCTGAGGTGTTCATTGGGTTAGGAGAATCCCTAGGATTGCCGGAATTTACACGCCTGGCCCAAACGATTCAAGGGGCGATCGCAACTCAACCGGAGTCGATCGAAGCGATCGCCGCCCTGGCCCTTGCGGATCTCCAAACCGCCCAAACCCAAGTGTTAGGGGGCGATCGCACCCAGGGCGCAACCCTCAGCCCCGCCTGGCAACAGTACAGCCCCACGCTTTCCCCCTCCCCAACGGCAACCCCAACAGATAACCCGCTCCCCCTCATCGACGCGATAGATGATGCGAAGCCGGAATCCTCAGACACCTCAACCCTGGGTAACTCTGGCTTGCCGAGCTTGGATGATATTTTTGGGGTGGGTCTGATCCTGCCGGAGACGGGGCCGAAGCAGGAGATGTCGGGTCTGTTTGAGGGGGATGGCTCCGATGATGTGGATTCTGGTGATCGAGAGGAACCGGACGACGATCGCGAGACAGAAGCGATCGCTCCCTCTCGCACCGCCACCCCCGTCCCCGATCGCGTCACCCTTGCCAGTGACCTCTGGGATGAAGTCGTCCCCGCCTCCCAAACCAAAGCCCCGCCGCCCCAAACCCCGCCCCAGAACCTTAGCACCGCGCCCCCCGTCTCGAAAACCCTCCGCATTGAACTCGACCAACTCGAACACCTCAATCATCTGGTGGGCGAACTCCTGATCAATCAAAACCAACTCGCCCTCCGGGACGAGCAATTTCAAACCTCCGTCCAAAAACTCTCGGACTGGCTGCGCAAACACCGCCTCACCCTGGCTCAACTGCGCTCCACCCTCCCTAGTGAAACCAACTCCGCCACCGCTTCCCCTGTTCACCGTCTTCTTTACGCCGCCCTCGAAGAAACCTCCCAAATTACCCAAGCCACCGAGGACATGAATCTTTTGGTGCGCACCACCGCCTCCACCATTGAGCGCGAACAACGGCTCTCGAAGCAACTGCGGGACAATATGGAAGCGGCGCGGATGATGCCCATTGAGGGGTTATTGAAGCGATTTCCGCCGATGGTGAAGCAGTTGTCCTTTGTGAATAAAAAGCCGGTCACGCTGACGGTGCGCGGTACTGGGGTGCTGATTGATAAGACGATTACGGAAAATCTCTACGATGCGCTGCTGCATTTAGTGCGCAATGCCTTTGACCATGGGATTGAAGCGGTGGAAGCGCGACGGGCGGCGGGGAAGCCGGAACAGGGCCAGATTGAAATTGCGGCTTATAACCAGGGCAACCGCACGATTATTGAGGTGCGCGATGATGGTCAGGGGTTAAAGATTGACCGCATTTGTCAGCGGGCGATCGCCAATCATTTAATCAGCAAAGCCGAGGCCGACGAGATTCGCCGCCAACCTCATCCTGAAGAACGTCTGCTGGATCTACTCTGTTCCCCCGGATTTTCCACCACTGACCAAGTGAGCGATCTGTCCGGGCGCGGCGTGGGGCTGGATGTGGTCAAAACCCAGTTGGCGCAAATTAAAGGTACGCTCCAAGTCCGGCGACGCAATGGTGTTGAGTCGGGCAATGGCGGCCAGGGTACGATTTTTTCGCTCCAGATTCGGGAATCGCTCCTCAGTGCGCGGTTGCTGATCTGTCAGGCGGGGTCGTCGGTGTATGGGTTTGTGTCCAATGAAATTGAACAGGTGCTGATTCCGGGGGAAAAGCTACGGTTTATTGCTGGGCAAAAGGTGCTTGATTGGAACCAAGAAGAATCCGAATGCACCGTGCCGGTCTACGAACTAGCCTCGCTGTTTAAATCCCCGGCTCGGTTAGCGGCGACGCAGCAATATTTAGCCTTGGCGGATCGGGGGGAACTTCAGCCGGTGCTGAGTACGCCGCAGAATATTACGCCGGTGCTGCTGTTGCGCACTACCGATGGCTTGATCGGGTTGGAGGTGCAGCAGGTGATTGAGGAATCCGAGTTGGTGATTAAGCCGATTTCCGATGCGATCGCCCCCCCGCCCTACCTTTACGGCTGTAGTATTTTGGCCGATGGCCGCCTCACCTTAGTGATTGACGGGGCGATGCTGGTGCAACATACCCAAAAACAGGGGATGCGCCTGATTCAAGAATCCTTGGCCCCAGCGCGATCGCAGCCTGCGATCGCCTCTCCTGCCCTTTCCACCGAACAATTGGGTCTCTATATCCCCGACGCGCACCCCTCGGATCAACACCCCATCCCCACCCCCCCCGACCC
>NZ_JAQMTY010000124.1 GCF_028330765.1 Spirulina subsalsa CS-330
TGCATCCCACTTTTGCAGATTCCCATGGCTCGCCAGGGAGCACCCTCATCCCCAGCCCTTCTCCCGCAGGAGAAAGGAGCCAAAAGCCCTCTCCTGAGGGAGAGGGTTGGGTGAGGGATTGCATAACTGGGATGCACTCTCATTTCAAGCATGGGTAATGCCATAGCATCAACATATTCACTAGGTAACGTATCCGGCTTAAAAACTAAGATAACCTGTTCGCTGGGGTCGATGAGCCAACCGAGTTGAGTGCCTTGACGGAGCATGAAGAGGATTTTGCGAGTGACCTGTAATGAACGTTGATCCGGCGAGAGAATTTCAATCACCCAGGGGGCGCGAAATCGATTCCTTGGTTTTTGATAGGCAACACCGTTGATAAATTCCCATGCTGGGGATTCATCAATGGATGGATAGCTAAGAAAGGTTGCAAGACTGGAACGTTCAGGTACTGCAATAACCATAATGTGATTTCTTTGCTACCCCTTGAACTGAAAAACTGAATCGATGTTTGAATTGTCTTATCCTAACAAAAAGCCTGGTGAATCATTGTGACTCACCAGGATTGTGTCGTTTTTAATTACTCAAAATCAAGCTAAAATTACGGCAGATCGGTGTTGCCCATTAAGAAGCGATCGCAGGCTTTCGCCACACCGCGACCCTCATTAATCGCCCACACCACGAGACTTTGGCCGCGCCGACAATCCCCCGCTGCGAAAACATTGGGGAGGCTGGTAGTGTATTCGCCGTGGTTGGCTTTGATGTTGCTGCGGGGGTCGCGATCGAGACCGAGAGAGTCTAGTAACGGTTGCTCCGGGCCAAGGAAACCCATGGCGAGTAAGACCAACTGAGCCGGGAGTATTTTTTCCGACCCTTCCACATGTTTGGGAATAAAGCGGCCTTGGTCGTCCGTTTGCCAGTCCACTAAAACCGTGTGAACCGCTTTGAGATTGCCCGCGTCATCGCCTTCAAAGTGGGTAGCGGTGCGGAGATAGCTGCGGGGGTCGGAACCGAACCGAGCGGCGGCTTCTTCTTGGCCGTAGTCCAGGCGGTAGATTTTGGGCCATTCGGGCCAGGGATTATTGGCGGCGCGGGTTTCGGGGGGTTGGGGCATGATTTCCAACTGCGTCACCGAGGTACAGCCGTGGCGGATCGATGTGCCGACGCAATCGGTTCCCGTGTCGCCGCCACCGATGATCACCACGTCTTTACCCGCAGCGGAAATGAAGTCCTCGGTGGGGTTGCCGTTGAGGACGGTGCGGGTGTTGCCGGTGAGGAATTCCATCGCGAAGTGAATCCCCTTGAGATCGCGCCCGGCGATGGGGAGATCGCGGGGTTTGGTGGCTCCGGTGCAGAGAATCACCGCGTCGAACTCGTTGAGGAGTTGCTCAGCGGGGAGGTCTTTGCCGATTTCGGTGTTACAAACGAAGGTGACTCCCTCAGCTTCGAGGACATCAAGACGGCGCATCACCACGGCTTTTTTGTCTAGTTTCATGTTGGGGATGCCGTACATCAGCAGACCGCCGGGGCGATCGGCGCGTTCGTAGACCGTGACCCAATGGCCGGCGCTGTTGAGTTGGGCGGCGGCGGATAGGCCAGCGGGGCCGGAACCAACGATCGCAACCTTCTTCCCGGTGCGATGCTGGGGCGGGTTGGGGGTGATCCAGCCGGATTCCCAGCCTTTTTCAGCGATCGCATATTCAATATTTTTAATCGTCACGGGCGGGTCAGTAATCCCCAACACACAAGCCCCTTCGCAGGGAGCCGGACAGACGCGGCCGGTAAATTCGGGGAAATTATTGGTTTTGTGGAGGCGATCGAGGGCTTCAGACCAGAGGCCGCGATAGACCAGATCATTCCATTCCGGGATGATGTTGTTAATCGGGCAACCGCTGGCCATACGGCTAATTTCGATCCCGGTATGGCAGAAGGGTGTGCCGCAATCCATGCAGCGTGCGCCTTGGTTGCGGAGGCGTTCTTCGCTCATGGGGAGGTGAAATTCATCCCAGTTACGAATGCGATCGCTCGGTGCCACATCTTCGGCTACCTCGCGCAGATACTCCATAAATCCAGTTGGTTTACCCATAGGTCGTGATGTGATGATGAAGGACGTGATGATTTCAGGTGAGGCAAGGGGCTGGAAACATCTAGTTTTTGCAATCCCTCACCCAACCCTCTTCTGAGGGAGAGGGCTTTTAAGCTCCCTTCTCCTGGGGGAGAAGGGCTGGGGATGAGGGCAACATTGTATAGAGTCTGCATAAACGAGATGCTCCCCAAGGGGCTTAACTGCCGCTGATCCGGGAGATGTCGCGGGCGTTTTCTTCAAAGGCCGCCGAGAGGGCATCATCGCCGCTGAGACCATTGGCCAGGGCCGTTTGAATATGTTGCAAGACCCGCTTGTAATCGCGGGGCATCACCTTGACGAACTGGGGGACATGGGCATCCCAAGCGGCGAGAATGGCTTGGGCGCGATCGCTCCCCGTATAGTCCGCGTGTTTTTGGATCATGTCCCGCAATTCGCGGATTTCTTCCGGATCTTCGAGGCGTTCGAGGCCCACCATCTCCGTATTGCAGCGCACCGCAAAATCCCCCGCCTGATCGAAGATATAGGCCACACCGCCGCTCATCCCCGCCGCAAAGTTGCGCCCGGTACGACCGAGAATCACCACCTTGCCGCCGGTCATGTATTCGCAGCCATGATCGCCCACGGATTCCACCACCGCCCGCACGCCAGAATTGCGCACACAGAACCGCTCGCCCACCATGCCGCGCAGGTAGGCTTCACCTCCCGTCGCACCGTAAAACGCCACATTCCCCGCGATGATATTACTCGCCGCCTCAAAGGTGGATTGTTTGGGGGGATAGAGGATGATCTTGCCGCCGCTGAGACCCTTGCCGCAGTAGTCATTGGCATCGCCTTCGAGTTCCAGGGTCACCCCTTTCGGGACGAACGCGCCGAAACTCTGGCCCGCGCTGCCTTGGAAATGGAGGTGAACCGTATCATCCGGCAGGCCGTCCCAATGGCGTTTTGAGATTTCATTGCCGAGGATCGTGCCGACGACGCGATTCGTGTTGCAGATCGGCAGGGTGGCTTTGACGGGTTCACCCTTTTCAATGGCAGGCTGACAGAGATCCAACAGGGTTGTCAGGTCAAGAGATTGATCTAAGCCATGGTCTTGGGGAATTTGGCAATAGCGGCCCACCTCTGGCCCCACGTCCGGCTGATGGAGGAGGGCGCTGAGGTCGATGCCTTTCGCTTTCCAATGCTCGACGGCGTGTTTTTGTTCGAGAACATCGGTGCGGCCCACCATTTCGTTAATCGTCCGGAACCCCAACTCGGCCATGATTTCCCGCAGTTCCATGGCGATGAACTTCATAAAGTTCACCGTATGGTCAGGGTCGCCGGTGAAATTTTTGCGCAGTTCGGGGTTTTGGGTGGCCACGCCGACGGGGCAGGTGTTTTTATGGCAAACCCGCATCATGATGCAGCCGAGGGTGACGAGGGGAGCCGTGGAGAACCCGTATTCCTCAGCACCGAGGAGAGTAGCGATCGCAATATCCCGCCCGGTCTTCATCTGGCCATCGGTTTCCACCGCGATCCGGCTGCGGAGATTGTTGAGCACGAGGGTTTGATGGGTTTCGGCGAGGCCCAATTCCCAGGGTAAACCGGCGTGCTTAATCGAGGTTTGGGGCGAGGCTCCCGTGCCGCCGTCGAAGCCGGAGATCAGCACCACATCGGCGTGGGCTTTGGCAACCCCAGCGGCGATCGTGCCTACGCCCACTTCAGACACGAGTTTCACACTCACCCGCGCTTCCCGGTTGGCATTTTTGAGGTCGTGGATTAATTCCGCGAGGTCTTCAATGGAGTAGATGTCATGGTGGGGCGGTGGCGAAATCAAGCCCACGCCAGGGGTGGAGTGGCGCACCTTGGCAATCCAGGGGTACACCTTCAGGCCCGGCAGTTGACCGCCTTCGCCGGGTTTCGCCCCTTGGGCCATTTTGATCTGTAGCTCGCGGGCTTGGGAGAGGTAGAGGCTGGTGACACCAAACCGACCCGACGCGACTTGCTTGATCGCGCTGTTTTTCGAGTCGCCTTGGTCGTTCGTCCAGGTGTAGCGTTCGGGGTCTTCGCCGCCTTCGCCGGTGTTGGATTTACCGCCGATCCGGTTCATGGCGATCGCTAACGCCTCATGGGTTTCTTTCGAGATTGACCCGTAGCTCATCGCCCCGGTTTTAAAGCGTTTCATAATCGCTTCAATCGGTTCGACTTCCTCTAAGGGAATCGGTTCACGGGCCTTGAATTCCAGCAGATCCCGCAGGCGAAAGAGGCTCTTACCCTGTTCGTTCACCTGGGCGGCATAGCGGCGATAGAGGTCGTAATTGCCTTCGCGCACCGCTTGCTGCAAGAGGTGAATCGCCATCGGATCGAGCAAATGCGCTTCGCCTTCTTTGCGCCATTGGTATTCGCCGCCCACATCGAGGGTGAGGGGCGCACCGTCGCGATCGCTGAACCCGGCATGATGGCGCTGAATCGCTTCCGAGGCAATCACACCCAGATCCACCCCTTCCACGCGGGAGGCCGTCCAAGAGAAATACTTGTCCACCACCGAGGAATGCAAGCCGATCGCCTCGAAAATCTGAGCGCCGCGATAGCTTTGGATTGTGGAAATGCCAATCTTGGAGCCGATTTTAATCACGCCTTTGGTGACGGCTTTGATGTAGTTCTTACAGGCGGTTTTCGGGTCAACCCCTGTAAGTAGCCCTTCATCGATCATGCCCTGGAAACTCTCAAAGGCCACGTAGGGATTAATCGCGCCGCAGCCATAGCCCAGAAGCACCGCAAAGTGATGCACCTCGCGGGGTTCGCCAGATTCGAGGACGAGGCCGACGCGGGTGCGTGTGCCGTTGCGGATCAGATGGTGATGAAGTCCGGCGACGGCCAGCAGCGCGGGGATCGGGGTATGGGTGGCATCCATGCCGCGATCGCTCAAAATCAAAATATTTTTACCGGCGGCGATCGCCCCATCCGCAGCCTGGAAAATCTGCTCTAGGGCTGCTTCCATCCCCTCCACCCCCGTTTGTGGGTCAAACAGGATCGGCAGCGTCAGGGAGGAAAATCCCCGCAGATTCACCGCCTTTAACTGGGCCAATTCCGCATTACTGAGCACCGGGGTGGGCAGTTGAATTAATTGGCAGCTTTCCGGTTTCGGGTCGAGGAGATTCCCTTCCGAGCCGATCGTCGTTACCGCCGAGGTAATAATCGCCTCGCGAATCGAATCAATCGGCGGGTTTGTCACCTGGGCAAAGAGTTGTTGAAAATAGTCATAGAGCAGTTTGGGCCGGTTCGACAGGGCCGCTAGGGGGGTATCGGTTCCCATCGCCCCGATCGCTTCCACGCCATTTTGCGCCATCGGGGTCAACAACAGCCGCAATTCCTCAAAGGTATAGCCAAAGGCTTTCTGTTGGGCGATCAGCGGCGTGGTGGATGCCACCGGATCAGCCGCCGGCAGATCCGCCAACGCCACCCGGTATTGATCGAGCCAATCGCGGTAGGGTTGCCCGGTGATAATCTCCTGCTTAATTTCCTCATCGGAGACAATCCGCCCTTCGTCCATATTCACCAAGAACATCCGCCCCGGTTCCAAGCGACCCTTATGGGCCACTCGTTCGGGGGCAATGGGCAACACCCCCGCTTCGGAGGCCATAATCACCAAATCATCATGGGTGACGTAGTAGCGGGAGGGGCGCAAGCCGTTGCGATCCAACACCGCCCCCATCATCGTGCCATCGGTGAAGGCGATCGAGGCGGGGCCGTCCCAAGGTTCCATCAAACAGGCGTGATATTCATAAAACGCCTTACGCTCCTCGCTCATGGACTCGTGGGCCGTCCAGGGTTCGGGGATCATCATCATCATCGTGTGGGGCAGGGAGCGACCGGACAACACCATCAATTCCAGGGCGTTATCAAAAATGGCGGAATCGCTGCCTTCCATGTCGATGATCGGCTGCATTTTGTTCAGTTCATCGCCGAATAAGTCCGAGGCGAAGAGGCTTTGGCGGGCGTGCATCCAGTTGATGTTGCCGCGTAGGGTGTTGATTTCGCCGTTGTGGGCGACGTAGTGGTAAGGGTGCGATCGCTCCCAACTGGGGAAGGTGTTCGTGCTGAAGCGAGAATGCACTAAGCCGAGGGCGCTGATGTAGTCGGGGTCGCTGAGGTCGGGGTAGTAGCTGCCCACCTGGGCGGTGGTGAGCATCCCTTTGTAGATGATGGTGCGACAGGAGAGGCTGGAAACGTACCAGTATTCATCGAGGCCGGCGCGTTGAATTTCATGGTGCGATCGCTTGCTGATCACATACAGTTTCCGCTCAAAATCTAGCTCAGTTTGAAGCTCAGGATTGCGACCGATGAACACCTGCTGCATAAAGGGTTCGCTGCCCTGGGCGGTGGGGCCGAGTTCGCCGTTATCCGTGGGCACATCGCGCCACCCTAGGACGGTTTGGCCGGTTTCCGTGACGATTTTTTCTAACTGCTCCCGTCCCGCTTGACGCACGGCCAGATCAGGGGAGGCGAAAAACATCCCAACGCCGTAGTAGCCTGGTTCCGGCAGGGTAATGCCTTGGGCTTGGGCCACCTTGGCCATAAAGGGGTGCGGCAGTTGGGTGAGGATGCCCGCCCCGTCGCCGCTGTTGGGGTCAGCACCGACCGCGCCTCGGTGTTCTAGATTGACGAGAATTTGCAGGGCTTGGTCTACAATCGCGTGCGATCGCTCCCCCTTCATATGCACGATAAACCCAACACCGCAGGCATCATGCTCATAGCGGGGATCGTATAGGCCCTGTTGTTGTGGCAATGCTTGTCTATTCATGGATGCAATATGACCAAGGGAAACAACTATCCGCAAAGGGACGCAAAAGATAAATTCCGAGTTTTAGAATTGTCGCGCTAAAACCCAAAAAAGGGGATCGTTCTTAACAAAATGATCAGATCACAGCGGGGTGATCTCCCCTATTTCTCAAGGGATTGTGGCCCGATCCACCCTGCTCAAATGTCAGTTTGATATCGTCAAAGCATGACATTGTGATGATATCTAAAAATAAATTGATCAGGAGATAGGGTTAAGAATCGACAGTAATACGATGAGAATCGACGGAAAACGAGGCAATATCCCGATTGTCCTCCCGCAAGGGGTAAGCTCATCTAGTCATCGTTAGCATGATTCAACAATTGCAAAATCTGACTCAATGCAAAGGCGGAGAAGTTGAGGCTAATCATGCCTGAAACAGATTGAAAACCCAAATCGCAGCAGTAGCCGATCGCTCACGGCCAAACAGAGACTACCACCCCATCAAGAAATAGTCTGACGCTAAATCGTCAGCCAAAAAGTGTTGATTTATACCGTCAACTGGCCTGGGGCGGCGGGCTGGGGCCGCGCTGGTAAGGGTTGCGGATTGATGGCGTGGGCGATCGCGAAAAACCGCCGATGCAGAGCGGCACTGCTCCACTATCACCACCGCCCAGAAATTTCCCCATCCAGGGCTGAACCGCAAAACCATCCATCAAGATCAAGGGGCAAAATCCCAGTCAAACCCTGAACCCAAAGGATTCCTATCATAGCGATTCGCCGCAACGAGGGCAAGAAAACGGCGGTTAGATAATAAAAAGCTATGTCAGTGATTAATTATACAAATCAAAAAAAGGGAACACACGAGTACGACTAGCTTTGGGCGTACCCCACCGGCTCAACGCCGCCCAATGCGCTGCAAAACTTAAATATACTGAGGGTCTATATTCAGAATTCTTAATATTCTCTGTAACGTTTGCTTTTGTTTTTTGCACTTAATACCATCTACAAAATCCCCATGTCACTGTTCAAACTCGCTTGGTTAACCTCATCATTGAGCTTCATAATGGTGTGGTGTGCTAGTGCCATGGCTCTCTCTCCCGATCGCGCCTTCGCCCTCTTGGCCGCCGTATCTGCCGCCCCCCAATCCTGGCAGACCAACACCCCACAAGGTCAACAGGATTCCCTCGCCCTCAGTATGCGTCTCACCCAGGCCTTTTCTACAGACCCATCCCCAGGGTTACAGGGCAAAACCTTAGCGTGGCAGCCCACAGATTCCACCACCGCTTGCCCTGCCATGGTGCAGCGCTGGTCTCACATCCCGGACCCTCCCAATTTCCACACCCATGCCCCCCTGCCCCAGCAAGCGACCGTCCGAGAGCAATTGCTCACGGTGCTGTCTGGGATGATGGAGGACTATCAAACCCAGAAAACGGCAACGGTGACGGTGAGTTCTGCGCTGCCGAGGTTTGACATTGAAACCCTTTGGGATGCGTGGCAACAGCCGATCAACCATTTCAAGGCGCAATGGTCTCCTCGTCAGGAACAGGTGCAAGTGATGGTCAATGGGGCAGCGATCGCCACCCTCAGCCACTCCACGAACGCCAAGCACCTCGCCGATCAAATTCGCTATTTTGTGAATCAGCCGGATTGGGACGCAACGCAATTAGAGCCGACCTTGATGGGGCAGTACCCCGCGATTCGGAGTGGAGATCGCTTAATGGTGGTGATTGATGATGCGATCGTGCCGCCAGAGGAGCAAAACCGGGAATTGTTGGCCATCGATTGGACGAACAATCTCCGGCAGGCCTTTGGGGTGGAACCGTTAGAACTGGTGACGGCGCAGCAGATGATGTACGGCATCCGTGAGACCCGCGAAGATTTTGAAGGGGTCGCTTCTTGGTATGGCCCGATGTTCCATGGTCGGCTCACGGCTAACGGCGAAACCTATAACCAAGATGCCTTCACTGCGGCTCATCCCTATTTACCCTTTAACACTTACCTGAAGGTGATTAACCTCGAAAGCCAAGAGGCGGTAATCGTGCGGATTAACGATCGCGGCCCCTATATCCAGCCGCGCACCCTGGATCTATCGCGGGGCGTGGCTCGTTGTATTGAGAGTAAAGAGTCGGGGGTTGTGCCCTATCGTGCGATCGTGATGAGTTCTTCCTAGGCAACCCTTTGCCTTTGGGAAGTAGCCCTTTAAAATGGGCGATGGATGGGATCAACGGTGAAACATGCAAATTTGGGTTGTGAGTGTTGTGGTCTTGTTTATGGGGATTCAAGCCTATCAATGGTTGTCCCACTTGGCCCTGCCGCTACCGATCTACGGAGTCGCGGGGGTGTTGTTAGCGATCGCCTCCAACCGCACCGGGTTCCGCCTCCCCACACCGCCCGCCCCATCCTTAACCCCTCCTCCCGAAACCCCCTCATCCATCCCATCCCCCCCCGACCCCACCCCCCCAAAACCCTCCATTTCCTTCAAAATCAGCCGCGATTAACCCCACACCTGCCCTCTGCTGTCGTGCGATCGTCTCGCTCGCTGCCTGCTGTCCTCCTCTGTATCAGGAGTGAGCCAGGGGATCACCCCCTACAAGCCCAAGTCTTTCTTCATCGTCTGTAAATCCGCCTCAATTTCCCATTCTCGGAACTGGGCATCCACCGCATCAAAGGCATCAACCCCCGCTCGGTAGCGCGAGGCATTCTGCCAACCGGGAGGCGAGGCTTGGGGGGGCTTGGGTTGGGCGGCGGCTTCGGCGGCCACCTTGGCGGCGAGTTCCTTTTGTTTGGCCACCGTTTGGGCGAGGAGGTGTTCGGCTTGGCTGCGGTTTTGTTTGGTGCTTTCCAGTTGGCCCCAGCGTTGATTGCCTTGGCGCAGCAGGGCGGCTTCCCGTTCGCGGGCTGGGTTGGCGAGGTCATACCGTCCGGCGGCTTCGGCCTTGGCAATGCGTTGATGCCAGAGTTTGATATCTGCGGCGATCGCTAAAATCTCCTGTTCCAACTGCTGCACCTGTTGATTCAAACGTTGAATCAGCCGCTGGGTCTCGGCCTCTTGTTCGCGCAACTGCTCTTCGAGCACCTGTAACTGAAGCTGGGGATTATTCTGCAAAAACTCATCCAATCGCTCTTCGAGAAATTGGCTGACATCATCAAAGACACTCATGGGGGCTTAGGGGT
Source organism: Spirulina subsalsa CS-330 (assembly GCF_028330765.1). Taxonomy (GTDB): domain Bacteria; phylum Cyanobacteriota; class Cyanobacteriia; order Cyanobacteriales; family Spirulinaceae; genus Spirulina; species Spirulina subsalsa_A. The sequence continues at coordinate 10,017 of NZ_JAQMTY010000124.1, forward strand.
TAGAAGGTTTGACCCACGTAGATCGATCGGACTTCCCCATTGCGGCGCACGGTGGCCTGCCTGTTTTCGGTGGACACCAACGTCCAACCACTATCGCCAATGGGTTCCCCGACGCTGATCCGTTGGGTGGTCTCTCCTACCATAAACAATGCCGTGGAGCGATCGCCATAGTCCAAAATCCCCACCAACTTATTGGTGTTCGAGGGCAATGGATTGCTGGGGGCCACCCCTGGAGCCTCATCTAAAGAGGGTAAAGGGGGCAACACCTGCTGCTGACGAGCGAGGGGCGGCGCGGGAATGGTCGCCGCCGGGAACCGGGGAACGGGCGACTGAGCCGTCCGATTGTTCTGAGGTAATGGGGCCGGTGGGGTGGAATTCGAGGCCGGATTTTCTGAAAGGTTCGGAGGGGTTACCGGTTGATTGTCCTGCGATCGCGCCCCTGACCCATCGGCTGAATTGGGATTAGGCGGATAGACCGGAATATACACCCGTTCGATCACCTGGGGCGATTGGGGCGCGGCGGCGGTATTGTCCGGGGCGGTGAGGTTGGCTTGGAGGGGGGTTTGGGGGGTTGCGGCGGCGAGACTGGGGGGGCGGCGCTCGATGGCTTGGAGCGATCGCAACATATACTGACCAAACGCGGCTTCTTCTGGGGGCAACTCCGCCAAAGAGGAACCCGATTCCACCGTACTCGTCACCGCCGGTTGAACTCGCTGCAAGTTCAGCTTACCTTGAGTCGCCAACCACACCACAACCCCCACCAAGGAGAGGCCAGCGATCGCAAAAAAGACCTTATCTAAATTCTGTGCCAGGATCATCTTTGCTGAGGGCCGCACTGACGGCGCTGCCGAAACTTTCCGGCTAGATTGGGAAGTGACTGCCCTCTCAGCCGGAGCAGGAACCGACGTACTCGACATCGTCAACTCCGTCGGCACCACCGATCGCAAGGACACATAATTCCCTTGGGCCGGCTTCGTCGGCAATTGGCTTCCCCCGTCCAAAATCCCATCAACATCCGAAAACAGATCATCCATTAGATGATCCGCCTCCGATTCAATCGACCATGGCTCCGCAACTTTCGGTTCTAAATAGGCAGGGGAAGCAGTCCCGTTCATTACCTCATCAGCCATAGATTTTTTCTCTGTCCTCAACACACTGAATGCAGCACTATCTTATCCTGTCGGTTCTCGAACGGCTACAGATTGAGGATGATTTTCTCTGTGAATCATAAAAAATGAATCCCCCTAGGAGAAGTCCAACCCCAGCCCAGCAAAGACCTCTCCTCTGTGCCTAGACTCCGTCGGGCCCTGATCGGGGAAATCACACCCACCCAGGAGCGGCGCAAGCACCACGCAAAAAGCATTCACCAGGGCGATCGCCCCTAACCCTGGCCTCTCCTCAAGATCACAACGATCCTCCCATCCAACCGTCCCGCATCATCGCATCCGTTGGGCAAATCAAACTGTCCTGAAATGTCCTGCTCTAGATGTTGATCTAGAGGGCGAAGCATCCCCCAATTCAGTCCAGACACCCCCGGCATTAAGATTAATTCATGAAAATTATGCACAGCACTTCGGTCAATTCCAAATCAGCTAAAGACCAACAAGAGACCAAAACTTTTATTCATAGAAAGCCACAATCTGCAATAAATCAAGAATTCCGATCGAGGCTGCAAAAATACACTGTAAACAAATCACCTCAAAACCTCAAAAATATTGACATCGTGAAATACTGCCGATAAGATGGCTAGATCAAAAACAATAATATCCAATCTCCTCTTGCGTTAAATCTAATGCAAAATCGATCTTTAAAAACAATGAAACTCCTTCAAAAAAGTGCGGATTATTTTGCATTTCGAGATCATAAATCTACCTATATTTTAGCTTGGATTACCTTAGGGATTTGTGTGCTCCCGGTCATTTTAGAGGGAATGGGTGTTGATTTTAGCTCACCCGCGATTACGGCTGATCTCTTTCAAACCCTACCGACTGAAAATATCATTGATACCGTTCATATTCACTTGGCCGGGAGCTTTGTCCATACGATTTTAGAATGGAGTGCATTTTGTGCTGGGCTGTTTACGGCCATTCTTGCTTTTGTCTATTTTGTTCTCAACCGTGATGTTGTTACCCCTATTATCGGCATTTCTCTATTTTATGCCGGTTGTATGGATGCCTTTCATACCCTAGCGGCCGATCGCCTCATTGCCGGTGTTGCCAACTCCCAAGACTTGATTCCCTTCACTTGGGCAATTTGTCGGGTTTTTAGTGGTTTGATTTTGATTATTGGAGTCAGTCTCTTTTTGGGGACGAAGCGATCGCACCTCGACGGCAAATTTCAATCCATTGCTCTGATTAGCGTGATCTGCGGAGTGGTCGCCTATGGCACAATCTTGGTCTGTGTCCGCACGGAACACCTCCCCCAAACCATGTTTCCCACCGCGCTGATCACCCGACCCTGGGATGTAGTGCCGCTGGTTTTGTTTGCGATCGCGGGTCTGTTTCTCTTTCCCCGCTTCTATCATCGCTATCCCAGTTTTTTCTCACAATCCCTGATCATCAGCACCATCCCACAAATTGCCACCCAAATTCACATGGCATTCGGCTCCACTCGACTGTTTGACAGTGATTTTAATATTGCCCATTTTTTAAAAATAATCGCTTATTTAATCCCCTTTATTGGCTTGTGTTTTGCCTATGTAGAAATCAACATCGAAAAAGAAGCCGCCGAGCAACAATTACGCCAACGCCAAGCCCAACTTGAAACCGCCCTCCAAGACTTAAAAGGCACGCAAGCCCAGTTGATTCAATCGGAAAAAATGTCCAGTTTGGGGCAGTTGGTGGGAGGGATTGCCCATGAAATCAATAATCCAGTTAATTTTATTTACGGCAACCTGATCCACGCCCAAGGCTATGTGAATGATTTAAAATTCATCGTCGCACTGTATCAACAATATTACCCTGATCCTGATCCGCTCATTCAAGATGTCGTTGAAACCGTGGATTTACCCTTCATCCTGAGTGATTTTCCGGATCTACTTCAATCCATGCAAGTCGGCGCAAAACGGATTCAGGAGGTGGTTGATTCGCTGCGCAACTTTTCCCGACTTGATGAATCCGATCGCAAAGAATGTGATATTCATGAGGGCTTAGAAAGCACGCTCTTGTTTCTCAAAAATCGCCTCAAACACCAGCGCAATTACGCCGAAATCACCATCACAAAAGACTATGATGTCTTGCCCTTGGTTGAATGTTATCCGAGTCACCTCAATCAGGTGTTTTTGAGCTTGTTAGAAAATGCGATTGATACCTTGGAAACGAAGGCTAAAACCTCGGATTTTTCTGAGCCTTGCATTACCATTCAAACCCGCTGCACGGGCGATCGCTGCTTGATTGCTATTCGCGATAATGGTATGGGGATGTCTGCGGCGGTGATGCAGAAGATTTTTGATCCGTTTTTTACCACGAAGGGGGTTGGGCAGGGCACGGGTTTAGGGCTAGCGGTCAGCTACAGCATTATCCACGATCAACATCACGGTACCTTAAGTTGCCAGTCGGATCTAGGTCAGGGCAGCGAGTTTCAAATCTCGATTCCGCTGCGGTTGCAACGGGAGCGGTAGGGCTTCAGGATGACGTAATGGCGGGGCGTTGGGGTGATTATCACCGAGGGTCTCGCGGTTGGGTACGGATTAAACCTTCCTAAAGAGGAGCGATCGCCCTCGGCAGAATCTGGTAAGCTTATTGAGAGACTTTCCTAGTTAAGGCTACCTGGATTGATGAAGACAACAGGTAAGGGTCATTGAACCAGGGTCAAGATCCATTGACCTAAATTTTCCTACTGTAAGGACGAAATCACTATGCTTTCACAAAACCTGATTGATCATCTCAATCACCAAATTAATCTTGAAATTTATTCGTCCCATCTTTATCTCCAGATGAGTTCATGGTGTGTGCAAAAAAGTTTAGATGGGTGTGCATTGTTTCTTAATCAACATGCCAATGAAGAAATGATGCATATGCGTCGTTTGTTGGGCTATTTGCATGAAACGGGGGCTTATGCTGTGGTGGGTGGTGTGGAAGCTCCCCCCACCGCCTTCTCATCTTTGACGGAGGTGTTTGAAAAAATCTATGCCCATGAACAGTTAATTACGAAAAAAATTAGCCATCTGGTGCATATTGCAAATACCGAACCGGACTATGCTACGTTGCAATTTTTACAGTGGTATGTGGCGGAACAACATCAAGAGGAGTTTCTGTTCAAAAGTGTTTTAGATAAGATTAAACTGATTGGCACGGATGGTCAGGGACTCTTTTTTATTGATGAAGAGATCCGCAAGTTAGCCACGAATAAAGCTGCGAAGGAAACGACAATGGCCGCTGAAGAGGCTCAATAAGAGCTTGTTTAAAAATTGTCTTTAGGCAAGGGGCTTAAGCCCCTTGTTTCCATTGAGTGAAGCTCATGATTTGGATCTGAGTTTAACGTTTCAAACAGCCTCTAAAACGCTCAATAAAATCAACGGGGGTAACAATAACGGGACTGGCCGGATTTGAACCGGCGACCTAGCGCTTAGGAGGCGCTTGCTCTATCCAACTGAGCCACAGCCCCACGCTTTTGATCCAACGCACACCAATGCACCGATGAATTGATGGGGCGATGAAAAGCATTGTCATTTTATCCCACGGGTTGATCAATCGCCTAGGGGCGATCGCAGGGATGAGGCGAGGTTACCATCGTTCAGTCCATGATGCGATCGCCCTGACCCTGATCGGCCTGGATCTTGATCCGACTTTTTAACCAAGGGTTGGGGGTCAAAGCTTCAATCAACCTTCAACCCCAATCGTGAGTAATTCCCGAAAGAGAACCGCCACCGACCCCGCCATAATCATGGCATAGTCTTCGTTCATGGTTAGCAGGTCGGTGTTCGTGTCGAAATCCAACAGCAGATCGCCCAAGGTCATGATCGCCGTTTCATTCAACGATTCCACCAGCGCCGGCACATCTAGATCCGCCGCACGACAGAGGGTTTTAATCTGCGCTTCATCTTGATCCAAAATGGCCACCAAGGCCCGTTTTTCGAGGGCGGTGAGGGCATGGACAAACTCATACCACTCACTGGCGAGGGCATAGACTCGGCCCGGTAGTTCCGGTTGTTGTAGCTCGGCGAGTTGGGTTTCGAGGGCGGTGAGTTGGTTTTGGGTGGTGGTGAGGGTGTCGAGGGTGTCTTGGAGTTGGTTTTGGGCGGTGGTGTAGTCCTGTTGGGCGATCGCTAACTGGGCCTGTTGCTGTTGTACCTGGCCGCTTAAGTCCTGATGCTGGTGTTGGAGGGTGGTGAGTTGGGGGATGAGGGTGTCGTGCTCGGCCTGGAGGGTGCGTAGGCGTGCTTGGAGGGTCTCCTGTTCTTGGTGGAGGGCGAGGAGTTCCGCCTGTTGAGTCTGGAGGTGTTGACTGGTGTCGCTGAGTTCGTCGCGGCGGGCTTTGAGGGACCCTAGGGTTTGGTGGAGTTGACTGGTTTGGCTCTGGAGGGTGGCTTTTTCGGCGGTTAACTGCGTCACCGCCTGCTGAACGGCTTCGAGGACTTCCTGTTGGTCGAGGATGTCGGTTTGGGCAGCTTCGATCGCCTCGTTGAGGCGGTGGAGATATTGTTCAAGCTGTTGGGCTTGGTTTTGTTGTTGGGCTTGGGTGGCGGTGGCGGTGGCGATGTCGAGGGATTGGGGATAGGGGTTGGGGGTTTGAGCCTGTTGGTATTGGTGGAGTTCGTGAATGAGTTCGTTGCGGTACTGGTGAAGTTCGGTGATGCGACTCAAGAGGCGATCGCGATCCAATTCCAGCCGCTGTAACGTGCCATTCACCTCCTGCTGAGTTTGGAGGGTGGCCTGTATCGTCTGCTGCAAATTGTGGTGCTGGGCTTGGAGGGTATGGATTTGGTGGCGGAGACTATTGCGCTGGTGGCGATCATCTTGGAGATGGCGAAATTCAGACCAGAGGCTCACAAAATACCCCACCGGAACCATAATCACCGCTGTGATCAAGGCGGGTGCTAATTGTTGATGCAAGAGTAAACCCAAAAGAAACCCCACGCCAAACGTGAGGAATCCAAACAGGAAGTTATAGATAGCTTTTGGTGTTTTGTGCGATCGCATTAACCCATTATCATCCTCATCACAGCTTCCTTCACTTGACTGCCAGTGAGAATTCAACCCCTATCCTACCGTTTCTACCTGATTCTCAAGCGTTGAGGGCGACCATTTCTCACAATTTCGCCCCTCAACGACAACAAGGGGCTTTAAGCCCCTTGCCTCTGCACAGGGCGACTGACAAGGGGCTTAAAGCCCCTTGCCTCTGCACAGGGCGACTGACAAGGGGTTTTAAGCCCCTTGCCTCTGCACAGGGCGACTGAGGATCTAGATCAAAAATGACACTTTTCATGCAGCCTCTGAACCTCTTGCGCGATCGCACCTCACGATCGCAGCCAACTATGGAGCAGCCACCCCAAAATAAACCCCAGACCCCCAAACCGTACCGTTTGCCAAAAGGGTTCTTTAAAACTCTGCCATTGGATCAGGCGGCTTTCGAGGTTGAGGGCGATGGTTTCGATCTGGGCTTCGATGTGGGCGAGTTCGGTTTTCCAGGCGGGGGGTTTTTCGGTTTTGACCCGTTGGCGATCGCTTTGCAGTTCGGTGAGGGTGTTTTGGTCTTGGAGCACTTGGGCGAACCGCTCTTTTAGCTCCCGCAGCGCAGCATCAGCGGCGGCTATGGCTTGTTCAAATTCCTCTTGGCCCTCCATCATTCCCCCTGAGGTTTCCCTGGTCTTTGTATACTGCGAGAGGTAGATTTACTCTGTCGCGCCCAATAATTTTATGATCCCATCGTCTTCTCTGAACACGACCCACCACAGTACGGCACAAACGCCGCTGGAATTGGCGCAGGCCTTGGCGGCTCAATTAGCGATCGCCCCCAACGATTGGCATCGGCTCAAGGGCAACCGCCGCGCCCAAGCCCAGCAACATCTCGCCGCTGGTTTGGTCTTGCTGCTCAACGATCAACCGGACGACGCTCTCCAGCACCTTCAGCAGGCGGTGGGCTGGCTCGATCGCTCGATCAAAGCCCCCCCCTGCCCCAGCCACGGCAACCATTAACCGAGCCTCCCCGCCGGGGATTCAAATCCCCGGCTCATCGCGCAAGTAGGCTAAAGCCTACTCATGCCGAACCCGTTTTAACGGGTTTTATCTTAAAATGTGCAAAGAAGACTCCCACTATAAAGCGAGTCCGAGTAGAGTTACCGAAGGTAACGGCGGACGTGCCTTTTAGTGGCGAGATGAATTTGCACCAACAAACAAATCGAGCGACAGCGAGTCCTTTAA
>NZ_JAQMTY010000125.1 GCF_028330765.1 Spirulina subsalsa CS-330
GGATCATCAAGACACCAAACCAGCCCACGTAGAGGCGGTTGTTGGTGCTGGTGACCCATTGGCAAAAGCGTTCCCAGATGGAGCCGCTTTGTTGTGCCTGAATGGTTGTGGTCATGGTTAGATAATTGCGAGAAAGGTATGTATGGGGGAAGTTGTTTCCCTTGGGTACAACAATAGCAAGAAAATTAATGAATGTAAAGCGTTTGTAACAATTGGGGATGTCCGTACTCGGTTTTGGGGGGCGATCGCACCCTCTCCCAATTCCCAAAAACCAATCAAATCAAGCCCTTCAGCCGTTTTAATCCACCCCTCACAAAACCGTTAACATTCTCAGGGATTATGGGGCAGACCGTAACGATAGGGCCAATTGCAGCAGAACCCCCGCCCCGCCGATCGCTAATTCCCAGAGGAAGAGCGATCGCATCCAGGCCAACCCTTGATCAATCACCGCCGGGGTAATCGGGTGAATCGGGTCACCGAGTAACGGTTTCGGTCGCAGTTCGCCGCGATAGGTATTTAAGCCTCCCACCTGCACGCCCAACGCCGCAGCATAAGCGCATTCACTCCAGCCGGAATTCGGGCTAGGGTCTTGGGGGGCATCGCGGCGGCAGAGGGTGAGGACGTGGCGGGGGTGGCGGGATAGGAGGGCGATCAGGAGGACGGTGAGGCGACAGGGGAGCCAGGTTAAGCGGTCTTCGAGTTGGGCGCTGAACCAGCCGAGGTCGTGGAAGGGATCGCGGCGATAGCCAATCATGGAGTCGAGGGTGCTGGCGGCTTTGTAGGCTAGGGCGAGGGGAAGCGGCCCAATCCCCAGCCAAAGACCCGCGATCGCATAAAACAGCGGCGCGGTCACACCGTCGGTGGTGTTTTCGGCAATGGTTTCTAAAACAGCGCGGCGCATTTCCCCGGCCTCCAGTTGATCGGTGTCGCGGCCCACGTAGCGGCTTAGTTGGTGGCGGGCTTGGTCGAGGTCGCCGGATGCGAGGGGTTCGAGCACGTCCAACGCCGCCCAGCGCAAACCCCGTGCAGCGAAACAACTGGCCAGGAGGATCACCTGAGCGATCGCCCCGAACACCGGATGCAGTCGCGCCCCCCATTCTGGAATTGCCCAGCCCAACCCGCCACACCCCCCAATTAATCCCAACCCCAACACCACGCCCCCCAATTTGCGCGGCCAACCGGGCCCTAAACGGAGGATGAGGGACTGCGATCGCCCAATCACCCAGCCCATGCCCTGCACCGGATGGGGCCAAGCCCAGGGATCACCAATGGCATAGTCCAACCCCGCCGCCGCACAGAGGATCAGAAAATCAGTCAAGAGGGGATCAACCATAGCGCACCGGATCACGAAAAGAGCATCAACGTCTCCCTATTTAACCCTGTGGGGGCGTTGATGCCTGCGGTTTTCAGGTGCGGGGCCGTGCTAAGGGCGTTGGGACATCGGGCGAGAGCGGGGCGGCGGCCGGGGCAGTGGGTAAGAAGGTGCGATCGCGTCCGGGTGGAGTCGGTTCCGTGGCCACCACATCTTCGCTGCCATTGATCACCCCGCCAAAAATCGGAATTTCAGCATCGAGCAACTGTTCCAACATCATCCCCAAGGGTTTTTTCTGGGTCACCCCGGGCCGCGTCGTGATCACCATGCCATCAGTGAGGGGTTGGAGCAGCAGCGCATCGTTGCAATGGTCGAGGGGGGGCGTGTCGAGAATCACCAAATCATACCGCACCCGCGCATCTTGGAGGAGGCGCAGCAGTTCGCTGGATTCGAGGAGCATCGCAGCATTGCGTTGGGGGCCCGCGCTGGGGATGACGTAGAGATTGGCCACATCTGGGGCGAGGACGGTACAGGACTGGGCTGCCCCGTAGTAGCTGAGGGGTTCCGCCACGGCATCGAGATCCACCGCTAAGTTAAGGGAGGACACGCGGGAGCGCGATCGCAAATCCGCCTCAATTAACAACGTGCGCTGACCGGCGTGGGCCGATGCGATCGCCAAATTATACGAGGTCAGACTCTTGCCCTCGTTTTCCTCCACACTGGTCATCAAGATCACCTTGCCCTGGGACCCTGCCACACGGCGCAGCGTACTCCGAAACCGCTCGTATTGATCCCCATACACCGCATTCGATCCCTGGATCAGCGGCAGATCTTCCCGATACGGCGGCGCATTCAAGATCGGCAATTCCCCCAGCACCAGCACATCGCGATCGCCAAACACCGCCCGAATCTCACTCGCCGTATATAAATGCGGGTCAAGAATGCCCAACACCAAAATCACCCCCGCCCCGGCCAAGATCGCCCCCACAACCCCCGCACGCATGATCATCAGCGGGCCCGGCGGCGGTGAATAGGTACTCGGCACCAATTGCGCTAGGGGCGGCTGGGCGATCGTTAAACTGCCCACCGCTTCCGCCTCTGCCGATTGGGCATCCACTAACTTCGCCTGTAAAAAATCGTGAAAATTTTTCTTCAGGGTTAACTGTTGTTGAAGCCGCTCTTTATCCAACTGTTGATTGGGGAACCGTTCATAATCGCGGCGCAGTTGTTGTTCCGTCTGTTGAGCGAGGGTTAACTGTTTTGTCAAACCATCTTTTTGGGTTTGCAAATTCACCAACTGATTGGCCAACTGTTGGCGCGTCACATCTAAACTGCTGTCGCGGCGGATTTCACTGACCTGGGCCCGAAACACGCCATCCGTCCCCACCACTTCATCGGCCCGTTCTCGCAGCAGTTGGTCAAAGGTGGCCTTTTGTTTGAGTAAATCCGCCATGATCGGATGTTCCGGGCGGAGTTCACGCGATCGCAACGCCAACTGCGTTTCCACCTGCAAAATCTGCGCCCGCAAATTGGCAATAATCGGATCAGCACTCAACGCCGATGCCAACGCCGCCTGGGACGGGTTTAACCCCAATTGCCCCACAATGCTATCAATCTGCGCTGTCACCCCTTCGAGTTGAAACCGCAGATCCCGCTGTTGCTGCTGGCTAGTACTGATCGCCGTGAATAAGCTCCCATCCTGGGCCGCCACCAATGATGACCCCTGCTGACTCATGAATTGATAAAACTGCTGTTCTGCGGTTTGTAACTCCGTTTTCGCCTCCGCCAACCGGATTTCTAGCGCCGCAATCTGGGCCCGCAAGCGAGACGTATTCACCGTTCGGCTCTGAGCAACCATCGCCTCTAGCAATAATTCCAACACCCGCGTTGCTCGCTCTTCCCGATTGTCGGTGAACTTGATTTGAATAATCGGCGGATCGGTCTCTTTCTTCGGGAGATTGATCTCAACCTTTTTGACAAAGCGTTCAATATTCTTGATGTCCAATTCGGTGACCACATCAAACACCACCTGCTCCGTCAGCAAGGATTCTGGGCTACTGATGGAGGTGCGTCCCTGTTCAAACAACGTCCGGCCGGTTTCTGTGGCGGTGGGGGGCGGGTTGCTATAGGTTAAGGTTGCCGTCGCCGCATATTCAGGGTTGGGGGGTGGTTTGGGCGGTAATAGGGCCACCACCGTCGCCAAGCCCAAGACAAAGCCACTTGTTGCCACACCCAGGAGTTTATTCCGATCCAAACTGACTTGAAACCGCTTCACAAGAGGGGAGGTCATGGGTCTTTTGCACAGGACGAAGGAACCGCACCTTAATCCTAGCGGCCCCAAGGCAGAAAAGCGATCCTGTTCCCAACGGATTGATCACCCGGTGGGTTAGGGGGGCGCGGTGCTGGCAGGGTGAGGATGGCGGGGACTGTGGGGGGCGGCGATCGCGCTAAAATCAGGCTGCATCCTGTCAGGTTTTCAAGAACACACCATGACCGACACCATTTTATTAGCCGTCAATGGCACGCTGATGCGAGGGTTAGAACTCAATGGCAATCTCCTCGCGGTCAACGCTACCTTTGTCCGCGAAACCACCACCGCCCCCTGTTACCGCCTTTGGACGATTGGCGATCGCCATCCTGCCATGCAGCGCGTTGCCCAAGGGGGCGTTGCGGTAGCCGTCGAACTGTGGGCCGTTCCTGCCGCTGGGATTGCACAGATTTTGCAGCAGGAACCCCCAGGCTTATCTGTGGGGAAAGTGCGCCTCGTGGATGGTGAAGAGGTGTTGGGCGTGGTGGGGGAGGCGATCTGCTGTGAGCAGGGACAAGAAATTACAGAATACGGGGGATGGCGTGCTTACTGTGCCGCTCGCACCTAGCACCGCCGGGGCGATCGCTGGGCCAGTCTGCCCCCAATTAGCAATAGGCGCTGATGTCTTCATTGCATTCATCGGCCAAGTAACAGAGTGCACGGAACCGGAGTTCCATCAATTCCGGGTAGAGGGGATTGAGTTTGCACAAGGGCGGGATTTGTGCGACTTTGCGGCCTAAGATCCGGATTTCACGGGCGAAGGGGCATTGATTGGGGATTACGGTACAGAGGCGGCGGGCCATGGTTGCGTTAGCGATCGCCAGACTCTGGAGCCAAGTGCGCACGGGTTGCAAGGGTGCAAAGCGAGGGTGGGATGATGGTAACGAGTGGGTTGAGTTCAACATAATTCAGCCTCTGAAAAACGTGAATGAATGCCGTGCAGTGCATTGGTTTGCTGCGTTGTTCATACTATATCCATAATTCCAGAGAATATAAAGACCCATTAAATATAAATAAACTTTATCAAAGATAATCAAACCTAATTCCTGCCCCAAGCTGCCAATGTTGCGATCAGGGCAACGAGCTATAGTACTAGCCAGAGCGGTTAGGATATTCAGAGACTCTTCAGAGACTCTGGAACAAGGGGCTTAAGCCCCTTGCCTGTCCTAATGCACTTGTTGATTGCTATAGAAGCTCGCACGGCAGAGAATTCCCGGAAGGAGTGTGAGCCTCTGGCTCACCTACACCCGATCCGGAATGGGTGAGGTATCACAGCATTAAGGGCGGGGACTGGTGGAGCAGGTGCTTCATCGCCACGGCATCAAAGGTTTCCGCCAAGAGGGGGCCATGGACAAAATCACAATTCAACTCCCGCAAAATTTCCACCTGTTGGGCAGTGGTGACATGGGAGGCGATCACATCAAGGTGAAACTGATGGGCCAAAATAATCAAAATCCGGAGGGTTTCGCGGGTTTCCCCTGGGTCGCCAAGCTCTTGAATTAAAACGGGGTCGAGCTTAAAGCTTTGAATGGGTGACTGTTGTAAACGATGCAAGCTCGTATGACTCGTGCCAAATTCCGTAATGCAGAGGCGAATATTGCGATCGCGCAGGGCCATTAACTGCTCATGCCATCCCGCTGTCTGATGCTCCCAAAACCCATCGGTCACGGCCAAGCGAAGCTGACTCGGCTTCACCTGGGTTTGCGCACAAATGGTGTCGAGCTGCTTTAAAAACTCAGGGTGACCATATTGCCGCGCCGAACAATGGATATGGACAAAAATATCGGTGGTTAATTCCCACTGTTGCAGATGCTCACAGACGGTGGAGATCATCCAGTGGGTCATCGCCAACCATTGGCCCGTTTCCTCCACCTGTTGCCAATGCTCAAGGGCCGGAATCAAACCCTGCTGCGGATGATGCCAATAGAGCAAGGCATCTAGACCCTGAATCATGCCAGTTTTCAGGTTAATAATGGGCTGATAGTGCAGTTGGAACCGTTGAGCCTCAATGGCTTGGCGGAGTTCCGTTTCCAACTTCATTTGACTCATGGCTTTGTCGTGCATCGTGGGCGTGAACAGTTCATACCGACCTTTGCCCCGTGCTTTGGCTTGGTAGAGGGCGGTATCCGCATCGCGCAGGAGTTCTTCCGCCGTTTGCCCTTCCCATTCCGTCTCCGACACGTTGAGATTCCCACTGAGCACAATCCCAATGCTGGCCCCGGTGAAGACTTGATAGCCGTTGAGATCAAATGGGGCGCGGAGGGCGGTTTCAATGCGCTCGGCGATGCGGGTGGCGGTGTTGATGTCTTCGATCGCATCGAGCAAAATTGTAAATTCATCGCCGCCGAGTCGGGCCACAATGTCATCGGTGCGTAAACAGTCTTCAATGCGGCGGGCAATGGCGATCAGGAGTTGATCCCCCACTAAATGCCCCAAACTGTCGTTAACCACTTTGAAGCGATCGAGGTCTAAGAATAAGACCGCAAAATGGTACAGTTCGCTATCAACATCAGCCGCAGAGGTTTGGCTACGGGCGATCGCTTCATTGAGGCGCAGTTGAAACAAGGCCCGGTTGGGCAATTGGGTGAGGGGGTCATAAAAGGCGCGGCGATGGAGTTCGGCTTCAACGGCTTTTTGGTTGGTAATGTCCATCACCATCCCTTCGTAGCGGAGAATATTCCCCCGTTCATCCCGCACGGCCCGCGCATTTTCTGAAATCCAAATCACCGTGCCATCTTTGCGGTAGACCTGGGATTCAAACCCGATCACGACCCCCTGTTTTTGCATCACATCTTGAAATTCTTCCCGCTGCTGGGGGTCAACGTAAAGCTGATGGCCGATGTCGGTGAGGGAACTGATTAACTCCGCTGGGGACGGGTAGCCATAGATGCGGGCCAAGGCGGGGTTGGCGCTGAGGTAGATGCCATCGGGGGAGGTCTGGAAGATCCCTTCGAGGGCATTTTCAAAAATACTGCGGTAGTTTTGTTCGGCTTCGGCGAGGGCCTGTTGGGCGAGTTTGGTGGTGGTGATGTCGCGGGCTACCCAGACGACGGTATGTTCACGGGTGGGGGATACGGTGGCGGCAAACCAGATGGAGCGATCGCCCATGTTCAGACAATATTCCAGATCGTGTAAGGTCTCACCGGTGGCGAGCACCTGATCGATGGCGCGGAGAAAGAGGGCGGCGAGGTCGGGGGGGAAAATATCGGTGATCGACTGTCCGAGTAAGACATCGGCGGGGCGGTAGAGCAAGGCGGTATTGGTGGGGGCAATTTTTAAATATGTCCCATCGGCGCTGAGCACGAGGATTAGATCGGTCATGGCCGCAAAGAGGGCTTCAAGTTCCCCTAGATGGGTTTGGCGTTCGGCTTCGGCGGCTTTCCAAAGGGTGATGTCTCGCGCCACCCAGATCACACGATCGCAGTCGAGGGGTGAAATGTTGGCGGCAAACCAGCGGTCTTGACCGGCGTGGCTGAGGGTGAGTTCGAGATCCACTTGGGGGGTTTTGTGGGTGAGGACGAAGGCGATCGCGGCTTGGTGCGCGGCGATTTGGGGGGCGTTGAGGAGGGTGGTAACGGGGGCGGTGGGGGGAGTGCTGAGGGGAGCAAAGAAGGGGGTCAAGCTGGGGGGAATCTGCGATCGCAAGCAGCGCCCCTGGCGATCAAACACACAGATCACATCACTCATTGCCGACATCAAAACCCGCTGCTCGGTTTCCGAATTGCGCAACGCCCGTTCCATCTGGTGGCGATCGTTAATATCGGTGATCAGCCCCTCAATCATCCCCAACTCGCCCGCCTCATCATAGACCCCATGGCTCCGCTCCCACACCCAACGCTCTTCCCCCGTTTTGGTGATGATCCGATATTCCAGGTTGTAGCGTTTGCGTTGGGCCAAGGCCCGGCGAATCGCCTGGAGAATCCGCGTGCGATCGTCGGGGTGGATCAACTCATTAAACGAATGAAACCCACTGGCAATTAATTCAGCACTGGTGTAGCCCGTGATGCCGTAACAGCCCTCACTGAGGTAGAGCATCGGCCAATCTACCTGCGCCGAAGCACGAAAAAAGACCCCCGGCAAGGCATCAATGAGGCTAGTGAGTTGGCGTTGGCTTTCTTGGAGGGCAAGCTGGGAGTGGAGCGCGTCGTCAATGGCCTGTTTGCGGCGAATCATGCCACTGAGTTGAGTGGCGATCGCCCCAAGCAGATCCAACAGGCGCGGGTCACGCAACCGCGCTTCCACCGTGAAAAACACCAGCACCGCCACCACCGTCCCCTCGGCAATAATCGGCACACCAAACCCCGACCGCAACCCACAACGCAGGGCCAATTGCGATCGCACAAACGTCGGATCAAGGGACACATCCGGAAACCACTGAGGCTTCTCCAACTGCCAAACCCGCCCCGGCAACCCCACCCCCCGCGCAAACCGAAAATCCCCACTGTAGATGCGAAACTCCTGGGCATGGCGCAACGACGCACTCCGATACCAAGCCGGATGCAACTCCAACACCTGCCCCGACGGCCCCGGACACCACACCTCCCCCAACGCCCACCCCGTCGTCTCACAGACCCGCGCCAACACCCCCTGCAACGCCGTTTCTAAATCCGCCGCCTCGCCAATCATCTGGCTCAGTTCCTGCAACAGTTGGCGCTCCTCCTCCGCCCGCTTTTGGTCAGTGATCTCCGTGATTAACCCCTCGATCGCCACATTACCCTGAGGGGTCACAACCCCATACCCCTGGTCACAGACCCATTTTTGCTCTCCCGTGCGCGTCACCATGCGATAGTCCATCCGATAGGACACCCGCTGCTCCAGCGCCGCCTCCAGCGTCCGCTGCACTCGGACGCGATCCTCCGGATGGATTAAATCCCTCAACGTGATGCTGCGATCGTGGGTAAACTCTCGCGTCCGATACCCCGTCAGCCCCTCTCCCCCCTCACTCATAAACTCCAGCCGTTGCGTCGTGAGACAGAGGCGATAGATCAAACCCGGCAGATGGTTCGTAATCGCCACCAAACGCCGTTGATTCGCCTGTAACGCCTGTTCAATCGCCCGTGGATAAGTCGTATCTAAAAACGTCCCCAACACCAGATCTTCGCCCTGGTGCTGCAACAACTGTAACGACACCACCGCACATAACGAGTCTCCATCCGGCCGCCGCAATTCCAGTTCATAATTGGGCAGGAAATGGCACTGCAACAACGCCTGCTGAATCACCTGCCAGGCACTGGGATTAAAATACATGTCCAAGTAAGTTTTAGTCTGGACAACCCCAAACACCTGATCAAAATGGTCATTGCGATACAGCACCTCTCGGTCTGCTAGTCGTGCCACCAGCATCGGCACGGGCATCCCCAACAACAGCTTAAAGGCCAGATCATCGTTTTGGGTTACGGCAATCTGGGTCGATGAATGTCCCTCTGATGCAAATAATGTATTCAAAGCAGCCAGACCATGACTAAAAGGTTGCACAGTATTTCACGCCGTTCCGACTTAACCACCAGTGTAATTCCAGAATGAATGATTTCAGCTTGAACAAGCAGAGAAGAGACAAACTGTAGAGTCACCATCAACCTCCTAGCCTGATTGAACCGCAAAAAATTCTCCCTTGACTGTTAACCTTAATACAATTCTTCTTTCTGAACGTCAACCGATGCGAACGCTGTGGCCCTTTAATTCATCTCGATGGACTCCCTATCTTTTTTTGTTTCCTGCCCTCTTTTTACTGACATTAACGGTCTTTTTTCCAGCCCTCCAAGCCTTTGCCCTCAGCTTTACCCGCTACGAATATGACATCACCCAAACCCCCGTGTGGATCGGCTGGGAAAATTTTCAACGCTTGAGTCAAGATGCCGTTTTTTGGCAGACCCTAGGGAATACACTGATTTATCTGGTGGGGGTTGTGCCTGTCCTCGTGTTTTTACCGTTAGGACTGGCCATCTTGGTGAATCAAAAACTCAAAGGGATTCATTGGTTCCGGATGGCCTTCTACGCACCAGTGGTGATTTCCATGGTGGTGGCTGGGATTGCCTGGAATGCCCTGTACTCGTCTAATGGGCTGCTCAATCAACTGCTGCAAGGCCTGGGATTTTCGAGCCAAATTCCTTGGTTAACGAGTCCGAATTGGTCAATTTGGAGTGTGATGGTGGTGACGATTTGGAAGGGACTGGGGTACTACATGGTGATCTATTTAGCGGGATTACAAGGGATACCCGATGAACTCTATGAAGCGGCTGCTTTGGATGGTTCAACGGGATGGCGTAAGCATTGGGATATTACAGTACCCTTGATGCGGCCATACCTGGTTTTGGTGACGGTTATTTCTTCAATTTCGGCGATGAAAGTGTTTGAAGAAATCTACATTATGACCCAGGGGGGGCCGTTGAATAGCTCAAAAACGGTGGTGTATTACCTCTATGAACAGGCGTTTCAAAATTTGGAAATCAGCTATGCCTGTACGATTGGCTTAGTCTTGTTTTTGGTGATTTTTAGCCTATCTTTGGTGAATTTGAAGATTTCTCAGGGCCGCGAGTCTTGGCAAAATGTGCAGCGTTAGGGGGTGAAGGGCCCAGGAAAAATCGGGGCTAGTGCAGAGTCAGGGCTTCAGATTCGGATCGGCTTGATTGTCCAATGCTTAACGTGACGGTGCGTTACGCTTCGCTAACAGCACCCTACCTCTCTTCTGTCAGATTGGGTTAAAACAAGGAGCCTAATCCTTTGCGTTGACGCTGCACGGGGTGTTTTAGGTGGCGGGTGTGGGGGTAATGTCGTTGACGGTGTCGATCAGGAGTTGGGGGTTGGCTTGGTCGGGGGAGATGACGTTAATGGTTCCGGTGGCGGTGAGGGTGATGTTGGGGTTGATCAGGGAGTTACGATCGCGCTGGGCGGTGTCGGCTTGGGCATCCCAGAGCTGGGCGAGTCGCTCGCGTAGGGCGGTGAAGGTGTCCATGTCGCTGAAGTTGATCAGGGTGAAGATGCGGTGAATGTCATGGGTGACGACATCTAAGCCGTAGACATCAAATTTGAGTTGGGGGCTTTGGGGAAATTTGACGAGAGAGCCGGTGAGGGTGGCGGGTTGGCCATGTTCGGCGACGATCGCATCTATCATTTCCACGGGTTCAGCGACGGCAGGATCAAGCCGTAGATGGGGCGGCTGGTTGGGCTGGGTTTGGATTTGGTAGTGAACCCGGATGATGTCGCCTCGGTAAAGATTCGCTGTCCATTGGGGGTCATCGACGACGAGGGGCGCGATCGCATCCCCAAAGCCCATCACCAAAATTTTCCCACCGGCTCCGATCGCATGGACAATCCCCACCTGTTCGGTCGTGTCGCGCAGCAAGGCGGGCAAGTCCACCGCATAGCCATAGTCCTCCTCCGCCGCTAAACCGTCCCAGGTTCCCAACACCTGCACCTGCTCCACTCGGATATGGGGCTGAGGGCTGGGATTTTTCAAGGCGGTTCCCTGCAAACACACCCGATCATGGCGATGGAGGTCGTTCAATTGCGCTTGTACGGTGTCATTCGCCGCGATCACGGAAAATTCTTGATGGCTGAAAAAGTTTTCCGGCTCCCGCACCGATAGCACGGTCATATTCAGGGGGGAGTTCACGCCGTGGATTTCGCCGATTAGGCCGCGGGTTTCGAGTTCGCGGCTGAGGCTGTCGGGGTTGAGGCCGACATAGGCGGCGGGGTCGTATTCACAGGGGGCGGCGATCGCTGTTTTCTCTGGCTGGGCAAACAGATTCAGGCTCAGGGCAATGAGGAGACCCAGGCCCACGAGGGTTAGGAGAATGGTGTTTTGAAGGCGCATAGTCAGTTCATGATGTGAGGTGAGGCTCTGGAGCAACCCTGCATGGTTGATGAGCGTGAATACGCTGGGCCATCTGGGAAGGGGAAGTCTCCCCTAGGGTTGCCTAAGATGATAGCCTACGCTCAACCGGACATTCTCACGATGAAACACTGTGGCGATCGCCTCACGTTTAAGCAACTCAGGGAGCAAGCCAAACTATCCCAGGATGGACTAGTGCAGCGTCAATGCCAAGAATTAGGATGTTTGTAGGGTGCTGTTAGCGAAGCGTAACGCACCGTCACGTTGAGCGTTGGACATTCAAGACAATCCGAATATTAAGTCTTGACTCTGTACTAGCCCGCATTATTGGCGTGACGGGCAAGACCGTGAGCAACTGGGAGCGCGGGATCAGCACTGCTAGTCTGACCATTCCGCAACTTAAGGCCCTTTGTACTGTGCTTGGTCAAATTGTTAACCGTGAGTTTTGTAAGCCATGCCGGGGATTCTAAACTGTGACAGAATATCCTGAAATTTTGGTTTAGATTCTGCCAAAATTGTTATGATCGGCTGGCCGCTAGAGTTGAGAATCAATGAAGTCGTCAACCCAAAACGAGAGAGCAGCATATAGCGCAAAAATCTAACCTCTTTTTCACTAAAAAGCATCGGATAAAGTAGCGCGTTATGTTTTCCTAAATGCCCATCATCACAAAACCAAATTGTCAGCGCAAATTCTGTTAAATATTGTTCAATAAAATCCATTGGTACAACTTTTTTGGGGTTGTACCAATGTCGGCGCAGTTCAGTTAAAACGGGATGTACAGAAGTTTTGAGCCACCAACCCGGATAAACTTTACCCGTTTTTGGATGGGGCTTTGGCTCCTGATAGCTAAAGGTACAAGGAAAGTATTCTGACAAAAATTGATATTTCCATTCTAAATAAGGTTGATTTGCTGCACCTTCTGAATATCGAGCATTGATTTTAGATTTTCCCTGAGATAGGCAACCATCGCCCAGCAATGCACCGGCCAAAAATTCAAACAGTTTCGCATCGGGTTCTTTGCCATCATAGGTTAAATATTTTGATTTTGCGATCGAAATCTGAGCGCGATATTGTTTGGATCGACTGTTTAAAATTTGTGCATCGGGGTACATTTCCTTATATTCTGAAAGCGTGAAGCCGTGAGTTCTTACATGGGCAAAATGAATCATCTGGAATTCATCCCCGCAAATTTGGCACGTTACCAGATCTACCCCTTGCGCTTTGAGTTGGGCAATTTTGTCACGTTGTCGAAAATAATCATGGCCTCGCACATTTGTTTCGATGCGGAATTTTTGGCAAGCTGGAGAGCCACAAGTACGGGTACAGTTCGCCCGTGCATTCTGTCCCGGTGTGATCCAACGCTTACAGCCTGGGCATTGAAACTTAACCATTGTGGGGACTCTCCAACGGGGGATCAAACATAACATCTATATTCATTTGGGGATCGAAACGGCGCAGGATAATCACGCAGTTTTCAGCGTCCGCACGTTTCACAAAACGCCGAACCACCACACGCTGCATATTAGGAAGCTGCCGAACAATCACCCAGTTATGTAACCGGGTGCGATAGCTCATAGAACAAAATCTAAATTCTGAAAGTGAATTGTTAACATAAATGCTAACACAGCTTTTTCCAAAATTTGCAATAATTTCTCCATGGGAAAAGCAGGTCAGTCACTCCGCCAAACGCTCGAACTCTACGGAATCGCTCAGAGTCAGCTAGCTAACGATCTCGGTTATGATCGTGTGGTTGTCTTTCGCTGGTTCCACGAGCAGACCGATCCAACAGGGGACGCGATCGCAGCAATTGCCGCCACTCTTCAAAAGATCAACCCCGAAGCCGCGCAAAATTTTATACACCTCTATTTGGGAACGCTCACCCAGTCCCAGACGCGCCAAGCTCCCCCCGTTTCCGCTTCTCTGCAAACCCTGCCAGATTCGGATCGCTTAAACGTCGGTGTTTTATCAAGACTTTTTGAAAGGACTACAAACTCTTATAAATTTCTATTTTTTCTCGCACTGCTGAAACTACTACAGAAAAACCGATTTTCTCCAGGCTTAACGTTGAACCTGCGCGATCTACTTGCTGAAATGCTCGTGATCGCATGGTATCCCCATTCAGCGTTTCGCCTTTCCTTTGGGCTTCAGGATATGGTAGCGAGAGAACTAGACCGCATTGATTTCAAGCTAGATCAATCAATTATTACTTTTTCTCGCAGTGATCAAGCAAAGCTCAGAGAACACCTAGAAACCATCGAACTAAGCAGCAGCACCGAGAGCTTAACGGATTATGTTCCTTTTCGCCTCATTCGGCCATTTTTTGCCGAAGAAACGAAAGGACTCCCCGATCAAAATGTTAATGATACAGTTTGGCAATTATCAATAGAGAATTTTGAATCAAGAAAGCCTTTATACAGTTTTTCATCAGATAAAAATTCAATTGTTTTACATGATGAATGGCTAGAATATTTTAAAACTCACTATAAAATCATTCAATCGTGGGTGTCTTGGGAGTTTGTGCAGTATATGCAATCGAAAAACCCAAACGTTACCGCCCTCATTAACAAAATATTTCCACCTGAAAAACGCGAATCTCTATCACATCAGCGATCCTATTGGAATTTAGTTTTAAAAAATTGCCAAGATTTACGGTGTATTTATTCTCATGAGCAGGTAGAAAAAGATTTTTCTTTAGATCATTTTTTGCCGTGGACATTTGTAGCCCATGATCAGCTTTGGAATTTAATTCCTACCGCAAAATCTGTTAACTCTTCAAAATCAAATAAAATCCCCCATGATTCTTATTTTTTGGAATTCGTAAGGTTACAGCATCAAGGTCTAAAAATTACACACGCAAACATGAGTACAAAAAAATGGATTAATCAAGTTAGTCCGTTTTTAATTGATCTTGAAGTTGAAGATTATGAAAACTTGCTTGATTTAGAAATTCTTGCCAAACAATACGAAACGAAAATAAAACCACTGATCGCGATCGCATCTGGTCAGGGTTTCGCTACTGGTTGGAAATTCTAAAAGGCATTTCATAACGCGAAAAAGTATCATTATCGGGTTGAAAAAATTTACATTCTGCGGCTTTATTAGAATTGGCTGTGCCTTTTATATATTCACAAAAGTCTGCTTTTGTTTCAGAAAAAATACTACTGGATCGGTGATGCTTGCACAAGTAACAGTTTGTTATTCCTATTCCTTTTTTATAAGCATAAATCACCATGCTTCGATACAAATTTTTTTTGGAGCCAATTATTTCTGAGGGATCAATGATTTCATGAAATAGAAACGAGTTTTCATTTAACATCTGCTCAATTTGTGTCAATCTTAAGTGTAAAATCCTACTTTTTCCACTTTTGTATACACAAAAAATATCATAGCGTTTTGAATCCAGATGACTACGAGAACCAGGAATGATCTTAGATATAAGACAATTTCCTTGACACCAGTTTCTTGTATTTTTTTTCTTGAAGTTTATGAATTTTATATTATTTGATTCTTTGATTATTTTAGACTGAATGATCTCAATATCTTTTTCTGATTGAAGATGAAATTCAATGATTCTATTACTAGAGCTTACTTTTTTCTCACTTGAATCATGAGTAACTACAAACTCCAAAAACATTGATTCATTTTTTTGTCTATTTTTCAATAAGATGTCTGGAATAAAATTTCCTTCTTTTTTTTCTAGATATACATGATCAAAATACTTTGTTAAATCATAAACATAAGATTCTTCAGATAAATTGCAAGAATCCAAAAATTCAGATTCATAAAAATTACATACTTTTCGAGACTTGAAAGATATCTCATAGGACATTCCTTGATTGAGACACTCTGAATAAACCTTATAAAACTCTAGCTTTGCCAAGCTGTGCAAATATGTTTCAGGTGAACAATTCAAGCCAACTGTGACTTTATGGCGAAAATGCTTGGCTCTTTTCTTTCCAAGAACTGGAACTAGTTGCGTTCCACAGCCTAGACAGCTAAACGGCTCATGATCTGACTTAATCTCTTTAGATAAAGAGAGAATATCAATGATGTCTTTTTGATGGTTGTAAGCAAACTGATACTTAATCATTATCCGAGAAAATACTAATCACTCAAATATTGGGAATCACTCTCTTCTGTCAGATTGGGTTAAAACGCTGATTCCTTCGTTGGCTGTGATCACGAAAATTGGTTGAAATCTCCCAGAGTAACGGCAGTAAGATAAAATCATCTTAATACAATTCAATCTCATTAGATATTATCGCTACTTCCTGCGGTGGGACAACCCCAGCCCCGCCCAACTCGAACACCTCGCCGACCAAGAAAACGCCCAACCGATTAACTACCGTGACGACCTCCTCGCCCGCGTACCGAGCGATCGCCGCCACCTCCTGGCTCAAAGACCACAACACCGAACTCACCGAACTCCGCCACCAACTCCAAACCCATAACTACGAAGTGATTTCGACGGTCAGCGACCTTTGCCGCCACCTCCTCAAGATCAAGCCTGACTTTGATGCCGATGTGGATGTAGAAACCATCCTCAATGATGTGATTCAGCGGCTTTGTCTAGGGGAAAATGCCCAGTTTCAAGGGGTGGTGATTCTCTTTGATGAACTCTATAACTATCTCCGAACATGGTCGGCTGATCCGGTCAATGCTGGGGGCATGACCCTGCAAAATATCACCAATGTTTGCGAGCAACACAAGGGGAAAATCACCCTCCTCTGCCTCACCCAAAAAAGTTTAAACAGCTACACACCCCGCCAAGAAATCGACAGCTACAAACGCCTCGCTACCCGCCTCGAACTGAAAAACAGTACCTACGAACCGATCGCAAGTTTGGAATTGGTGATTAAGGGCTTATTCAATCAAAGACAACAAACAGCGGCCTGGGCTGATTTTGCAAAAACCCATACCAATACCCTAATGGCGTTGAATGTGACTGTGTATCGCGATCGCACCGGCCACTATTACCAAAGCCGCAACTGGCAACCCCAAGACCTTTATAAACACATCACCCTCGGCTGTTTTCCCCTCCATCCCCTCACCACCTATCTCCTCTGTAACCTCGATTTTGCCCAGGGCCGCACCGCGATCCAATTCGCCCAAAGTGAAGCCAAGCACTTTATTGATCATCAGCCACTGTTAAAAAATGGCCGCCTCAATTTAATTAATCCGGTGACGTTAATTGATGCCTTTGCTGAGAATTTCAAGGCGGTTCACAGTCGCCAATATTCTGATTATGAGCACACCTGTAATAAAATTTCTGCCTCTGCTACCCCGGAAGAAATGACGGTTTTAAAGGGGATTTTACTCTATAACATCGCGTCAAGTTTCACGAGTAGTACCCGCCGCCTCCTCAAAAAGTCTGAAACCGAAAAACATGAGATGCTGCTAGAGACTTTGACGGGATTTTCTTCGTCGCGTTTAAAAGAGGTGCTTCATCAGTTAGTCCATGATCGCCGGATTATTTTCCATGCTGAATCGGATCACACCTATCGTTTCTATGAAGGGGGCGTGGGGGTGGATGAATTTTTTGAACGTATTTACGAAAAAATTGGCAACCGGAAAGCCGGAATTGATCGGGTGCAAGACTATCTCATGACGGCTGAGGGGGCTAAGTATTTGGGGGGAGAAACAGCCAGCCCGCATCAATTTATCCAAGATCACAAACTCGCGGCCAATGATTGGCAAGTGCCCCAATGGGTGCGGAGCGATCGCCTCTTTCGCCAATTCTTGACGAACTCGAATGCTCTGGGGGACGAGATGACGGCGGTACTCTATGTGATTGCGGATAGTCCCGAAACCTTGACCCACCTGAATACGGAACTCGATCAACTGCTGACTCCCAAGGGGGCTGATCTGAATGGGGTGCAGCGGCGGATTGTGGTTTGTGTCAGCCAAGAACCGGCCAGCGAATTGGCCCAGATGCTCTATCAGTTAGAGTTTGCCCGCAAGGAGAAGGTACAGGAGTGGGGGGCGGTGAAACAACAGGGAATCGTGATTTGGGAACAGACTCGCGATCGCCTCTTAAAAAGTCTGTTTCAAAACAGTACCTATCATTGCCATCTCAATCATAAGATTCCGGCGGGCGATCGCAAAAATCTTAACCTCGTCCTCTCGGCACTTTTTCAAGATTTGTATCCTTTTGTGCCCAGTGTGGCTAATGTCGATAAAATGGCAGAGAATAACACCCGGAGCGGTAAAATCCTGGGTTATATTTGCAAACAATTGCTCCAAGATACTCTTCAACCCCAAAGTCTACCGGGGGCTGAATATCGAAATGTCATTGATCCGGTTTTGGTGACAACCTGGGGGATGCTCCAGAAAGCCTCCGATCGTTACATTCTGCAAGAACCGACCAACCGCAATCTTAAAGCCGCTTGGGATCAACTGTCTGAACTCACAGCGGTTAAGTCTAAAGACTCAAAAGAAGTTGAAATTGATAAAATTTGGGAACTCTTCCGCCAGCCTCCCTACGGTTATAACAAGAACACTTTTGCACTCTTATTTACCAGTTGGATTGCGTTTCATCGTTCTGAAGTGGTTTTGCGGGGAAGTTTTGGGATTCCCAAAGCGAATCAATCTATTTATATTCAAACCGAACCGATCAAAGCCTGGGTAAATACGCCAGTATTTGATAAACCCAAGGATTTTATTGATAAATGGGTGTCTGTTCAGGGGAAAAAAGCGAAAAGCCGACCGATCCTTGTGCGCCGCAAAGTGCAGCCGATGCCGCAACTTCCTGCGAGTGTCACCTATGGCGAGGCCCGCGATCGCTGGCTGCCCGACCTAGAGACCTATTTACAGAATCCCGATGAGACGGCTCCGATTGAGGATCTGAAGGCTCAATGTGCTGACCTCAAAACAGCAATCCAAGGGATTAACGCCATTCTTGCAGTGATTCAGAAGACGGAATTGCTCCCCTCAGAGCCGGAATTAACCCCACTGATTGATCTGAGTCGGGGGTTAGAGGCTCCGTTTAAACCGATGGAGTTACCGATGGTGACGGTCTGCCCGGATGAGGCGGATGTTGAGCGGTATCACAAGGCGCGTCAGGGTTTGCGCCATCACCTCAGTGCGTTTGTGGATGACCAAGGGGCGCAGGTGGCGACTCTGGTGACGATCGAGGACTGTCACGCCCAGCTCAATGATGTGGAACTCTATCAGCGTCAGGTTGCGGAGTTGCCGGGGAACCTGTGGCGCGATCGCTTCACCCAAATTCAGCAGGATATTAAGCACCGGATTAATGAAATTACCGAGGGGGATCAGCTTCAGCGGGCGGTGGAGCGGGTTGAACGGCTCTACGATTCCCTCAGTGAGAATGCGACCCAAGCTGATTATGACGAACGCCTTGGAGAGATTGAACAGCAGGCGGCGATGATTCCGGCGTTGAAAATAGAGACGGGGTATCAGAAGGCGATCGCGGCAATCCAAGGCCACCAAACCGATCTCCAGACCCAACTCACCACCTGGGAACAGGACTACCGGGACGACCTCAGCGCGGCGGATGCGTTCCGCCTCAATCAAGCTCTGAGCAACCAGACCAAACGCTACACCGACCCCAACAGCCAAGCCCGCCTGAGCCGTCTCCATCAACAGCTTGAGGTGATTATTCTCAATGGGACCCTCGCCGCCCCGCCGCTCCCCGACCCGGAGGAGGCCGCGATCGCCACTTGGCGCGATCGCCTCACCACCCTCACCGCCCAAGTCAACGCCAGCCAAACCCTTAGCCAGTGGGAAACCTGCCTAGCCACGTTGCACCAACACCGCCAAGACCCCGGTGCCGATCACTGTGTGGCAGAGTTGGAGCGGTTAGAGCAAACCCTCCGCGATCGCATCACCCAGGCCCACCAAGACCTTGACAGGTATAACGACCGCCTCCAACACCTCACCACCACGGCAGACCTGCTACCCCTGCGGACAACCCTGCTCAAAACCGCCAGCACCTATCAACAGAGTTCCCTCGCTGATCGCTATCATCGCCTCAATCAGGAAACCGATGATCTGATCCAATTGCTGCAACTCTACGAACAGACCCACAAACGCACCCCCCAAGACTGTGACGATCTGCGCCAACGTCTTGATGGCTGGTTGAATCAGGTGCAACTGAGTGACACCTTGAATGGGCATTTCAATCGGTTGAGCCAAGGTCTCGCTGAGACTCGCGATCGCCTCCGTCACCACCAAGAAACCCAAGCCCAGCATTGGCTCAAAACCCTAGGCGATCAGGTGACAACGCTGATGGAGGACACCAACCCCCAGCACAGAAGTCACCAAGCCCAAGTCCTGCTGTCCCAAATCACCCAAAACCGTGCTAAACATTCCTCCTACTTGACCCATCAACTGCGGGAAAGCCTTGACCACATCACCCACCATTGTCAATCCCTCATTAATCTCAACACCAGCCATGAGATCGAACGCCTGTTCCAAACCCTCGCCCCCCCGGAACGCCAAACCCTCTATCAACGCCTCCAAACCTATTTGTGATTCGCCCTCAATCCTCATGATCGATCATCCTCCCCCCAACTCGCCCCCATTCCCACCTCAGATCATTCTTGATCCGTCGGGATTGTACGACTGTGCGGCCGGGTTTCAGGCGATCGCGACCGAGCGGCAATGGGTGGAGCACCTCCCCACGGCGAGGGGGCGATGGTGGGTGCAGGGGGAGCGGCTTTGTGCTTGGACGCGGGTATGGTTGCAGGCCCACCACCGCGAGGCGTGGATTGTCACGGAACAGCGATCGCCTCGCCTCGAAGCCCAGCAGATCGCTGCCCCTCTGGAGCTTCCGATCCATTGGACAGACGCGGATTGTTTGGCGATGGTGAATACCTTGAATCGCTATGAGTTGGCTGATCCGAACGTGGCGATCGCCCACTATCTCGCCCACCTGAGTAATAGTGATCTCACGATTTGGCTTGCCCCCCCCAGCCGTGAAAATTTAGCCGCTTGGCTAACCGTGGCAATGCCGCCCGATGGCCAGTTTTTACAACAGGTCTGGCAACAACAGCGCCCAGCATCCCCCTACTTTTCCCACTACCAAACCGAGCATAAAACCCATTTTTTAAAACAATGGCTTGGTATTGCCGATGCTCCACCCCTGCCCCACCTAGGCCCCTATCCTGGCCCCATGCCCGCCCCCCTCAAACCAGACTTTGATCACTATTGGCGGAGTAAGCTGATCGAGACCCAAGGCGGCGCGATCGACACAATCCACCCCGACACCCAGCCCCACCTTGCCGCGATCGCCACCCTCGCCGCTGAACTCTTCAGCGACTATCCCGCCTGGTGTACACCCGCCCGTCAAGGCAAACTCAAGCCCTATCTCACCCCTCAGCAACGGCAAGACTTGAGTGATCGCACCCCCCCAGCAATTCCACACCCCTTACACAGCGAGGCTTCACCCCAAGACGCGCTCACCTGGGCTACCCAGCAGTATCTTCCCTTTCGCCGTTGGGAAACGCTCTATAGCCAAGAGAAGGAGAGTGAAGCGATCGCTCAGAGTTTCGTCACCTGGCTGCTCCAGCACTACCCCGACCTCGCCAACGAACCCGTCACCACATCACTCCTGAACTACAACATCACCGAACACATTCAAACCCACATCAAAAAAAGCCCCGTCCTCTGGGTCGTTGTAGATGGCTTAGGCTGGCTCGATCATCAGCATCTCGTTGAACTTTTAACCCAAGAAAATACCTTAAATCTTGAAACCGATATCCAGCCCCGATTCAGCATTTTACCCACCACCACCCAATACGCTAAATGGAGCCTTTACAGTGGTCTTTTACCCGAACATGAAAGCTGGTCAAACGACCTCAACACAGCCTTTAAAACCCTCGGACTAGGAGAGCGCTATACAGATAATTCTCTAGCCAAACTCGATCAAGATATTGAACAGAAAACCCATCAACTCTATTGTTGGGACACCATAATTTTAGACAAGCTCTATCACGATCAACGAGATTGGAATTACTGCTACCATACAGAGCGAAAATTCAAACTCAAAGAAATCTCAGCAAGAATTCTCGATCTACTTAAAAAAGCCCCAAATTCCGATCAATTCAAAGTAGTAATTACCAGCGATCATGGTCAACTTTTTGGAGCATCGCCTCAACTTTCCGTCCCTCCCTCCGATCTTGAATGGCATGGCAGAGTTGCCTATGGAATACTTGAACAAGATCAGCTTATTTCCCTCGATGCCCAACTCTATCACTTGCCAAAATCAATGAGTGTTATTCGTTCTGCGGCCACCGCAAACACCTTTAACCGAGCCTCTCATGATCAAATTATTGGCTCCCACGGCGGCTTATTTCCGGAAGAAGTAGTCCTCGGTTTCTCAGTGCTGAGTCCCGTGGTGAATTATCAGCCCCCGGTGGCTACCGTGAGCGGCACAGGCAAAGCCGGAAATTCAGGCAAATTAGAATTACGAATATTCAATCCAAACGCTACATCAATGTATGATCTGCGTCTAGAAATTGACACCCTATTCCCCCCCGAACAGCCCAAGCACATCAATGGCTCGGTTGCAGGTAGACAAGACAAATTCATCCCCATTTCCCTAGCCAAATTTCCTGAGCTTGCCAGTGGAGCAGAAGATTTTCAATTGCAGTTAAAGGGTAAGCTATTATTTTTAGATGCCAACCAAAACGAGCAATCTGTTACCCTCTCGCCAAGCTCTTCATTAACGATTCAGCAGGACTATATTAGCGGTATTTCTGGAGCTATACTCGATGAATTTTTATCCGAATAATACCTATGATAACCAATTAGTCCAAACTGTCTTTGGTACTCTATGTATTGACAAAAAACGTTTACCATCGAGTGGTTTGACACAAATTGGAATCCCAAGTTTTGTGGCAGAATGGTTACTTGATAAAGTTGTGCCCGGCTCTGGAAAGCTAACATCAAAAGAACAAGAAAAGGTAAATCAGTTTGTCCAGAAAGCCTTTCCTCGTAAAGATGAGCGTAACGAAATTCACTTTGATTTAACTCAAGGTCGTACAGTTAAGGTAATCGCCTTAATGCAAGTACGAGTAAAGCTCAACAGCAAAGCCGAAAAAATTCCGGAACCGCTCGCCATTATTCCCGCGTTGAATTTAACTGAATGTGCAATCCCGACAGAAATTATCGAACAACATAAAATGTTGCTCCGCCAAGGAATATGGGGAGCAATTAGTTTAGGATGTCGTCCCGACGGCCAAATTGAGATTTTACACTTTGATCCCTTCCAAATTTCCATCTTAAATCCGCAGAATTATTTCAACTACCGCCAACAATTCACGACCCCAGCCTGGCGGGATTTACTCATCAGCGCCATGGGCTATAACTCAGAGCATCCATACTATACTGATGAAGCAAAAATCTGGCTCATGGCTCGATTATTACCCATAGTCGAAGCGAATTTTCATATTATGGAACTTGCGCCGAAAGGGACGGGCAAAAGTTTTGTGTTTGAAAATATTAGTAGCAAAGTTAAGTTAGTGAGTGGGGGTAAGGTTACAGCAGCACAGCTTTTTATCGATGGGCGCACGAAAGAAGTGGGGTTATTGGGCCGTCATGATGTTTTAGTATTGGATGAAGTCCAAAGCTTAACCTTTGATAATCCTGATGAAATTATTGGAGTGCTCAAAAACTATCTAGCTAGTGGTCGTTATAACCGGTCTGGGTTTGGCGAAATTTCTAGTGATTGTTCCTTAGTAATGCTGGCAAATATTGAACTGACGGAAAATTTCAAGCCTCGAAATGAAAATTATTTGGTGGGTGATTTACCTGATTTTTTCTCGGAAACAGCATTTTTAGATCGATTTATCGGTATTATTCCCGGCTGGTATATTCCCAAGTTTAAAAATGAAATGGCTTCTCATCAGTTTTCATTGAAGATGGATTATTTTGGCGAAATATTACTATCACTCAGGTATGATAATCGATTCCTGAACTATGCGAAAGAACACACGGCGTTTAAAACGGCTACGGTGCGGGATGAAAATGCTGTTTTGAAGTCAGCATCAGGATTTTTAAAGCTCCTTTATCCCCATCTTGAACTCACTTTAGAAGACTATGAACGGGATTGCCTGAAACCGGCGTGCCAATTACGGCAGTATATTCGAAATAATCTGTATTATCTAGATGATGAGTATAGGGCGGCGGGTCGCGAGCTTGATGCTGAAGCGATTTAGCCTTTTTAGTTAAATTATTTTAAAACAAGAAATTAAGATACGAGCATTCATTTTGTTGAAAACAATAATTCAAGAATTATGAAAAAAAAGAACTTTTCAAGCTTCATTCTGCAAGATGCTTATCAACAACTTGATATTGAACAGTTAACGCCCTGGGTAGTGTCAGAAGTAACCCTACAACCGAGTGCTTTTTTTCGAGAACGCTTGCTTAGGTTACAAACTCGTTTTGATCTCCGCTACTGTGAAAAATCGAAAGAGTTGCTAATTGATGCATTTTGTGAGGAGGCAATGGAGGGAATTAATACCTTGAAAATCTGGAAAGGTGCAAAGCTAGAAGGAGAAAAAACCACAGGCAACGTTGACTATTTAATTGCTCCTCGTAAAGATTATTTGGATTTGCCTTTTTTGTGCATTGTTGAAGCGAAAAAAGATGATTTTGAACAAGGGTTAGCACAATGCTTAGTGGAAATGAAGGTGTGTCAAGAACGCAACATAGCCAAGAATAAGAGGATTGATATTTATGGCATTGTCACGAATGGAGATGGATGGCGATTTTATCGGCTGTCTGTTCAGGGTATGGTTCAGGAAACTGCTCTATATTCTACGAAAGATCTTGATTTATTACTGGGGGTTTTAAACCACATTTTTCAAGCTTGCCATGCTAATCTTTTCGCGCCTACCTCTTGAATTGGTATGATTTATTTGGATTATCAAGCAATGACACCCTGCGATCGCCGCGTGGCCGATCGCATCCATGCTACCCTCATTGATGAGTTTGGCAATGCCAGCAGTGTGGATCATGGGTAGTGGTAAATATGTAGTGAATTAGTAAGTTAAGCAACATTAATACTTGCATTATAGTGATGAATAAAATACCATATTGCTCCTTCATGATTAAAGACTTTTTTAGAATATGATAATCCTTTCTTCACTAATCTTGAGCATCTTTGCCGTAGCGTATTATTGAATCTCTCGATATGGTTTGTCTCACCCTCCTCTTTGGCAGTGGATTGATGGATCTCTTTGGGAATTGCTTCACAATA
>NZ_JAQMTY010000126.1 GCF_028330765.1 Spirulina subsalsa CS-330
TGCATCCCACTTTTGCAGATTCCCATGGCTCGCCAGGGAGCACCCTCATCCCCAGCCCTTCTCCCGCAGGAGAAAGGAGCCAAAAGCCCTCTCCTGAGGGAGAGGGTTGGGTGAGGGATTGCATAACTGGGATGCACTCTTCAACTGTAGTGCGGGCATCTTGCTCGCTGCTTTCCCTCACTGGTAATCCAGAGCGAGCGAGACGCTCGCACCACAGCGGATCAATACAGTCAGGGGAATATGGGAGAATGGGAATTCTCTCCGTTTCCCCGAAAAACCATGGCGATCGACTATCTCAAACGCATTCTCACGGCTCAAGTCTACGATGTGGCCCGCGAGAGTCCCTTGGAGATTGCCCATAACCTATCTGCCCGTCTGGATAATCGGCTGCTGCTCAAGCGCGAAGATTTACAGTCGGTGTTTTCCTTTAAGCTGCGCGGGGCCTACAACAAGATGGCGCACCTAGAGCGCGATCGCCTGCGTCAGGGCGTGATCACCGCCTCGGCTGGGAACCATGCCCAAGGGGTCGCCCTCGGAGCGCGACAGTTAGGGGTGACCGCTACGATCGTCATGCCGATGACCACCCCCGATGTTAAAGTGGCGGCGGTGAGAGCGCGGGGCGGCCGGGTGGTGCTCCATGGCGAAACCTTTGACGATGCCCACGCCCATGCCCGCCAACTCGAAGCCGAACAGGGGTTAACCTTCATCCATCCCTTTGATGACCCTGATGTGATTGCGGGCCAGGGGACGATCGGGATGGAGATTCTGCGTCAACAGGCGGGGCCCATCGAGGCGATTTTTGTGGCGATCGGGGGTGGGGGCTTGATTTCCGGCATTGCCGCCTATGTGAAGCAACTCCGCCCAGAAATTAAAATCATTGGCGTTGAACCCGTGGATGCGGATGCGATGTATCAATCGCTGCAACGGGGCGAACGGGTGCGGCTTGATCAGGTGGGGCTGTTTGCCGATGGGGTGGCGGTGCGTCAGGTGGGGGTTGAGACCTTTCGCCTCTGTCAGTTGTATGTGGATGAAGTGTTGCGGGTCACCACCGATGATATTTGCGCGGCGATTAAGGATGTGTTTGAGGATACGCGATCGATTTTAGAACCGGCCGGAGCCTTGGCGATCGCCGGAGCGAAAGCCTACGTTGAACGGGAAAATCTTTCCGGTGAAACCCTAGTGGCGATCGCCTGCGGGGCAAACATGAACTTCGATCGCCTCCGCTTCGTTTCCGAACGGGCCGAATTTGGCGAACGCCGCGAGGCCATTTTTGCCGTCACCATCCCCGAACAGCCCGGCAGCCTCAAACGCTTCTGCGACTGCCTCGGCAACCATAACATCACGGAATTCAACTACCGGATCGCCAATGCCGCCGAGGCCCATATCTTCGTTGGGGTGCAGATTAAAAATCGCGCCGAGGCCGAACAGATCGCCGCCACCTTTGAAGCCAACGGCCTGAAAACCCTCGATCTTAGTGACGACGAACTGACCAAAATGCACCTGCGCCACATGGTCGGCGGCCATTCCCCCCTTGCCCACCATGAACGGATCTATCGCTTTGAGTTTCCCGAACGTCCGGGGGCGTTGATGAAGTTTGTCGCCGCCCTCAGTCCCCATTGGAATATCAGTCTTTGTCACTATCGCAACCATGGCGCAGACTATGGCCGGATTGTCGTTGGCATGCAAGTGCCGCCGGAAGACTGGGAAGCCTGGCAAACGGTGCTGGATACCTTGGGCTATCATTATTGGGATGAAAATGAAAATCCTGCCTATCGCTTGTTTTTGGGCTAGTGCAGTGCAGCGTCAAGACTTACTATTCGGATTGTCTTGAATGTCCAACGCTCAACGTGACGGTGCGTTACGCTTCGCTAACAGCACCCTACAAACATCCTGATTCTTGGCATTGACGCTGCCCTAGGGGCGATCGCAAATCTTAGAGGTTAAACGGATTAAATGATGATGCTGTTTTGGACGGGGGTGGTGATTGGGGTGTCGGTGGCGGCTCCGGTGGGGGCGATCGGGGTGTTGTGCATGGTGCGCACCCTCACCTATGGGCGGCGGATTGGGTTTGTGTCGGGGTTGGGGGCGGCGACGGCGGATGCGGTTTATGGGTGCATTGCGGGGTTTGGCTTAACCGCGATCGCTCAATTCCTGATCACGCATCAACAATGGTTTAGCTTTGGTGGGGGGCTGTTTCTCGGTTATTTAGGCTGGCAAGCTTGGTTAAGTCCCCCCCCGCTCATACCCGGTATTTCTACGCATTCATCCCCCCCAACAACGCCCCCAGCGGTGGCCTTGTCCCCCCTCAACGCCTATCGCTCAACCTTCGTTTTGACCCTGACAAATCCGGCCACAATTCTGTCATTTGTCGGAATTTTTTCAGGGTTAGGGTTGGTGCAAAATCAGTCTACTTATGGTAGTGCTTTGTTATTAGTGGGGGGAGTGTTTAGCGGTTCCATGGCTTGGTGGTGGGTGTTGAGTTGGGTGGTGAATCGGTCGAACTTTCTACGGCAACCGCAGATGATGCGATGGATCAATCGTGGGTCTGGCGTGATTTTGATCACAATGGGGCTAGGTGCGATCGCATCGGCAATCTTCCCCCCTTGATGCCAACGGGTGCGCTTTTGATCCCGTCGGTTTTGATGGGTGCATCCCAGTGATGCAACCCCTCACCCAACCCTCTCCCGCAGGAGAGGGCTTTTGGCTCCCTTCTCCTGCGGGAGAAGGGTTGGGGATGAGGGTGTTACCTGGCGAGCAAGATGAATCTGCAAAAGTTGGGATGCACCCGTTTTGATCCTATTTTTTACCCTCACAAAAAATAATTCAAAGCGCCTCTGAAATAGCCCCAAAACTTCACCATGAATGTAAAAAAAATTAACCCCCATTTCCCCTCACTTGCCGCACAATAAAACTATCCCCACAGATCAAAATCACTCTGAATCTAGTAACTCAGGAGAAATACCCCATGGACGCGCAAGAACTACTACGACGCTACGAATCCGGTCAGCGAGATTTTCAAGGAATTAACCTGATGGGTGCAAATTTGGCATCCGCGAACTTGAGCGACATTAACCTCGCAGATGCGTATCTGGGCGCGGTGGATTTGAGTCGGGCGAATCTGCACGGGGCGGATCTGTCCCGTGCGTTCCTCTTTCGGGCCAACCTCAGCACCGCCAAAGTCAACGCAGCGAATTTAACCGAAACCGATTTAACTAAAGCCAATCTTAAAGGGGCAGAATTCATTAAAGCCAACCTCACCAACGCAAAACTCAGCGGAGCCTGCTTAAGTTACGTCAACCTCCGCCAGGCTAACCTCCAAGGCGTGAACCTCTGTGGGGCAAATTTACAGGCGATTAACTTTCGCGGTGCAAACCTCCAAAATGTGAATTTTAGCTGGGCGAATTTGTCCGGGGCGCGGTTGAGTGGGGCTAATTTGCGGGGGGCGAACCTCAACGGGATTAAACTCTGTGAGGCTTTTATGAATGGGGTTGACCTGCAAGGGGCGGATCTGGATGGAGTGGATCTGAGTGCGGCGAAACTGAGTGGCGCGAATTTGAACGATGCGATCTTGACGGTGGCTAACCTCAGTTACAGTCAACTCCGAACCTCGATGTTGTCGCGGGCGAATCTGCAAGCGGCGAACCTGGAGGGGTCTAACATGATGCGGGTGGGTCTGGTGGAGGCGAATCTCTCGAAGGCGAATCTTGCCGACACCAACCTACAAGGGGCGGATTTAACGGGGGCAACGTTGAACCAAGCGGATTTGGCGGGGGCGCGGTTGCAGTTGGCGAGTCTGCGGAATGCCTATTTATGGGGCGCGAATTTTACGGTTTTGGGGTTGGAGGGGGCGAATCTGGCGGGGGCGAATTTCCGAGGGGCGCGACAGGATGGGGTGCAGTGGCATCAGGCGCTGTTGGCGAAAACGACGCTTCCCGATGGCAAGGTGACGGCTTAGGGCGGTGGCGCGACGATCGCTGCAAGATCTTGTCTTAAAATGGCGGGCTAGGAGTGGATTTCACTTCTTGCCCGTTTTTGGTGTTTGTTGCTGTTATGCCGAATTCTTCTGAGTCTGAATCCCCTGATGTGCTGCCGGTTCCGACGGAGGAGCAGTTAGCGATCGCATCCCAACCCTTTACCATCCCCCAAGCCCAACGCCAACTCTCCCCCAACACCCAGGCGATCAATGGGATTGTGATGGTGGTGGCGTTGGTGATCATGGTGTTGGGGTGGGTGGCGAACCTCACGCCGATTTTGTTTGCGGGGTCGTCGGTGGCGTTGTTGATCGCGGGGCGGATTACGTTGCCGGGGGTGTGGCGATGGTTTGAGCGGTTTCTCACCCCTGGGGAACGGCAGGTAATTTTTGGGGTGTTGGGGGCGTTGGGGGCGATCGCAGGGTTTGGCGAACTCTTCGGCGTATACGAACGAATTAACCAATGGCTCACGACTTCAAAATGGGATGAGTTTGGTTCCTGGGCGGAATGGTTTGGGGCGATCGGGCAGATCATGATCGCGATCGTCGCCGTCTATGTGGCCTGGGAACAATACGTGATCTCGAAAGACCTCACCATCCGCCAAAACACGATCACCCAACAACAAACCATCGACGCTTATTTTCAAGGTATTTCTGATCTCGCCCTCAGTCCGGAGGGTCTCTTGGAAGATTGGCCCCAAGAACGCGCTTTTGCGGAAGGTCGTACCGCTGCGATTCTGAGTAGTGTGGATGCGGGGGGAAAGGCGAAAATCCTCCGGTTTCTCTCCCAAGCCAAACTCGTCACCCCCCTCAAGCGGGATGGTCTCTTGGGTCGCGCTATTTTGGATGGGGCGGGCGGCTACGAGGAGGATCGTGTGCAAGGGTTGCGGGTGATTGATTTGGGGGTGATGCTGGCCCGTGCTGACCTTTCGAGGACGGATCTCCGCTGGACGGATATGAGTGATGCTTACATGATCGGCGCGGATTTAAGCGATTGCGATCTGGTACGGGCGAATCTTGCCCGCGCTGTGTTGTATGAGGCCAAGCTGAAGGGGGCTGACCTCAAGGGGGTGCGCTTGTTCTATGGTTCTGCGGAAACTGCTAGCCCCCGCAGTCTGACTACTGCCCCTAATTACGATACCGGGGCGCACACTGGGGCGGTAATCGAGCGGGCGGATTTTAGCAATGTGCAACGCCTCAGCGATGAGCAACGCTACTATTGCTGTGCCTGGGGCGGGGAAAAGACACGCGGCACGATTCCCGGCGGTTGTGCTGGGATTCCTAATCATTTGGGGCGTTAAGGGTTGGGCGGGTTTGGTGGGCGGAATGTGCTGAGTCCTGTCTAACGTTTGCGCTGCTGTTTTGGGGTTTTGCGTTGGGGTTGGGCGGCGGTTTTGGCGGCTTCGATCCGTTTGAGTAGTTCGCTGGCGGGTTCGTCGTTGGGGTCTTGGGGGACGAGTTCACCCCGAAAGGCTTTGGCAAGGATGGCTTGTTCTAGGGTTTTGAGTTGTTCCAAACTGGCCTTAATTTCAGTTTCAATAACATCCGCCTGCTCAAATGCCGATTCAAGGCGTTTAACGATTTCCTTTTGTTCTTCGAGGGGTGGAAGCGGTAAAGGTAAAGCCTTTATTCTGAAAAGTGCTAATTTACCTTGTGCCCCAGACATTTTATTTCCATGTATGAATCTTTGGCACAATGGCGAACGTAACCAAAGAGCTAAGTATTCACTATTACACAAGTGATTTATCTGACATATTTTAGCCGCATTTTCTGTTAAGCTTGCTCCAGAAAAATGACTAGGTATAATACCAGAGTCTCCTATGCAGGCTCCTACGATAGTAATGTAGATATCTCCAGATTCGACGGTATAATTCTTGATCACTTCAAAAATGTCTTTCGATATGTATAGAATATCTTCTTCTATAACAGTTCCTTGCTTTAGATTTCCTGCTCTTATGTATGGATATCCCGTATCATCTTTGAGTAATTTCTTCCCCTTTGGCAGTCTTTTTCCACCTTTTACATTTCCAACACTTCCAATATTAGTCCATCGCCAGTTATCGGCTATATCTGGCAGTTTATAATTACTGTTTTTTTCTTCATCTATTATTTTGATATTTGGTGATTGACAATCTTGATTTATCTCCCAATTCGCCGTCAAATCTCCCCGAAATGCTGCGGCTAAAACCGACTGCCGGAACTGCTTCACCGCCTCCCGTGCTGCCTCTAGTTCCGTCCGCGTCTTGGAGATGCGATCGCTCAACTCCTCAATCTTCGCCACAATCCGCCGCTGCTCATTCAGTGGCGGCAGAAAACAAGGATATTTTTTCAATACTGTTTGACTAATATTTGGCTGTGCTCCACCTTTGCCAATTCTCTGTAGATTCTCCCTTGAAAAGAGCAAATAGTAAAAAATGAAAGGGATGATTTCAGTAGTAAGACCTTCCGCAATTAATGCAGCACACGCTTGATTAGTTGTTGCATTAATATTGAGTATTCCTAGCTTTCCAATAGTTGCCCCATACATCGCAACCAAAAGGCTAGATTTTGGAAACATTTTGGCTGAACTATTTTTTAATGCGTCTTCTGTGATGTACTCATCTGCTTTTAGTATCAGACAATCTTTTAAATCGCCTGTTTTTATCCAAGGAATTTCCCCATTGTAATACTCACTATATTTCCGTGAAGGAGTACCACCACTAGACCATCTACCTATATCTTCTAAATTGACAATCATCCAACTGCTAGGAACAGAAGAGCTACTTTTTAATCGCTCTATTTTTTCGTCAATCATTCCATTTACTCACTTTTGTATGGATATGGCTGTAGGGTGGACACTGCCCACAAACGAAATAATAATGTAGGCATCGCCCACCATCAAAGCGGCCAATATACCCCAAACCCGCCCCCACCCGAACAACCGCAACACACCTTAACCCACCCCATACCCCGTAACCAGACCTTACCCCCCTTGTATTTAGCCGTTCCCCTCGAACGTCATCACAACTTTTTTCAACTCGACTTTACGCAAAAAGCGATCGCAGCATACCAAATTCAATTGATCGTCTATGATCCAGTCAAGGAGAGCATTAGTCAATGGATAAACTAGAACAATATCGAACCGCCATCCAAAAACTGCTGACCGACTACGCCAGCCAAGACTATCACGCCTCAGACCCTGACATTGAAACCCAGCTTTTATTTGATACCGAGCGCGATCATTACCAATGGATGGACATCGGCTGGCAAGAACTCCGGCGAGTGTATCACTCCATCATTCATCTGGATATTAAAGACGGCAAAATTTGGTTACAACAAAACCTAACCGAATTCAATCCCGCAGAAGAATTAGTCGCCATGGGAATCCCCCGCGAAGATATTATCTTAGGTCTACACCCCCCCTACAAACGGCCCTACACCGACTATGGAGTCGCGTGACGCTCCTCATAATTCTGCCTCCGCAAACATCAACATTTCTGATGCTTGCTCAATAACCGATGCCACCTCTTCCACTGTAAAATCAATATCTAGCCCATAATCCGCCCCCTTTCGTAACTTCTCCGCCTCAATAAGATAACGATGAAACACACGGGGAACCCGCTCAGGTTTCGCAAAAAACTTCCCAAACGCCGCGATTATTGCCGAATGGCGACCATAGGCTAAACGGTCTCCCTCTAAAAAAGCAGAAGCCACATAAAACATTGTGTAATATGCACGAGACACCGCAAACTCAGGAAACCCTGATTCATTCATCTGTCGAGCTGCTTCCAGACTACGGCAGGCCTTTTCCAGGAACTTTTGCTGCACCGCGTTCACAATATCACCCCATCCCGATGCACATTCCGATAAAACGCACTATCCTCATGTAGCCATTGTTCCTCAGTGGTAAAACAACAACTCACCAACACATCATGATCCAGACATAAATCACTCACGAACCCACCGATCCGCCGTACCTCTTCGTAATAGTGAAACGCTCCCCGCAACACAATCAATAGGTCAATATCAGAATCCGGCTCCGCTTCACCCCGCGCCTGCGACCCAAATAAAACCACTCCTGCCAACCGCTCCTGATAGAGCCGCGCCATAAAATCCCGTACCTGTTCCGTAATCACAGTGACCGTGAGATGATTCATGGGGCCAAAATTTCCACCAACTGCGCGATCGCTTCATTCGCCACCGTCAAACGCTCCTGAATCTCCGCCGCCAACTCCAACGGCTCCGGCAAATCCTCCGCCCGCTGTAAACTGTCATCCCGGAGCCAAGAAATATCAAGATTATTCCCCCGTTTTGCGATCGCCTCTCGACTGAAACACCGCCAGCGACCCTCCTCACCCGTATCCGTGCGATCGCTCCCACCATTCGGGTCAGCACCATAACACCCCTCAAACTCCCGAAAATGTTCAGCCGTCAACGGCGTGCGCTTCCCAAAACTGGGCATATTCGTCCGCATATCGTAAAACCAGACCGCCGCCGTATTCCCCGTCTCCGTTTGCCCCCGCTGGAAAAACAACACATTCGTCTTCACCCCCTGAGCATAGAAAATCCCCGTCGGCAACCGCAAAATCGTATGTAAATTACACTTATCCATCAAGTCAGCGCGAATCTTCGCCCCCTGACCATCTTCAAACAACACATTATCCGGCAACACCACCGCCGCCCGTCCCCCCAACTTCAAACCACGATAGATATGCTGCAAAAACGCCAACTGTTTGTTAGAAGTGGGGAACGTGAAATCATCCCGCGTCGGTCGCCCGCCGCCCGTTTTCGTCCCAAACGGCGGATTCGTCAAAATTACATCAGCCTTCGGGAGGTTCGTCCCGTCACCAGAGAGCGTATCCCCCAAGCCGATATCCGATTCAATCCCATGTAACAACAAATTCATCAACAACAAACGGTGAGCATCCTGCACCAACTCCATCCCGTGAAAAGCCTTCGTGCGTTGGAAGTCTTGGGCAGCAGTGCTCAGATCAAACAGATCGCCAGTTTGCTCCTTGATGTAACGATGGGCCGCCACGATGAACCCACCCGTCCCGGCGGCGGGGTCTTGAATAATCTCGCCGGGTTGGGGTTGCAGGAGCTTCACCATCGAATAGATCAGCACACGGGGCGTGAAATATTGCCCCGCCCCGGATTTTTTTTCCTCCGAATTCTTTTCTAAAAGACCTTCATAGAGATCGCCTAACCCCTCTTCCTTGGCAGAATACCAATCCAGTTCATCAATATTGCTGACCAACTTAGCCAAGAAACGCGGCTTGCTAATCGAGGTTTGGGCGTTGGCATAGAT
The DNA here is from genome assembly GCF_028330765.1 of Spirulina subsalsa CS-330. Lineage (GTDB taxonomy): Bacteria > Cyanobacteriota > Cyanobacteriia > Cyanobacteriales > Spirulinaceae > Spirulina > Spirulina subsalsa_A. The sequence continues at coordinate 9,258 of NZ_JAQMTY010000126.1, forward strand.
GGACTGCACCCTGGATTTAGTGCTAGCGCGACCGAGTTGGAGCAACATCGCTTTATAAAACTCAAGCTGATCCACCCCATCTTCAGCGGTCAAATCTCCCCAACGACAGCCCACCGGTAACTGAGACTCGACCCCTGTTTCTTGGGCCATTTTCAAAAAGAGCAACAGCGTCAATTCCGTGACGTATTGCATATAGGTCACGCCGTCATCCCGGAGGATGTTGCAGAAATTCCAGAGTTTTTGGACGATATCGGAAGTGTTCATTAAAAATGATAGGGAATGTGTGCTAAACAGGCTGCTGCTGTCGGGCAAGATAACGACGGTAATTAGACTCTAGGTTGATCCAGAACATCTCGGAAGTCCCCAGAGCCGCAGACAGATCCGATGCGATTTCCGGCGTAATCGGTATCGCACTATTGAGAATTTCACTGATAACTTGAGGATCACGATTGATCATCTTGGCAAGGTCAGTGGGTGTCGAACCCCGTGCGGTTAACTCTCGCAGCAAAATTTTGCCAGGGGCTACGACTCTAGCTGGAGTAAGATTTTGACGCATAATTCTCCTTGATCCTTAGTGGTAATCCTCAATATCGATAATCAGCAAGTACTTTCCTTGGGGGTCTTGCTCAATTATGACAATCAGCCGCCATTGTTTGTTCAGTCGGAGAGAGTATTGACCTTGTTTGCCACGCTTACCTTTTAGCTTTTCAAAGTGTAAACCCTTGTTCGCATAGAGATCCTGAATAGTTTCTGCGGCTGTAATCATAGCCATAACTTCAAAAAAGTCATCAATTACATTGGGATATTTATGAGCATCTTTTTCAGTGGTGTATAAGAGTTCAATTTTTTTCTTTTTGAAGACAAAATCCAAGAACACCCTCCCCTAGGACATTTGTGGTAGCGCACTTAGTCTACCTAACCCGCCTCCTCCCACAGGGCATCATGGATCGCGGTGACGACCACGGCCAGATTGCCATTAAACACCTTATCGATGCGTGACCATCCGCCCTGAGACCGGAATTCACCTTGGTTAAAGGCATCCCGATCGACGATGGTTTCTTGTTTGAGTTGTTTGGCGATCCGTTCGAGCCATTGGCGTTGTTTGGTTTGCCAGGCTTGGGAGCTTAGGACTTTTTGGAGGGCGCGATCGACCCGTTGACCATAGGGGATCAGGGCATCACCAAGGGCGGCTTGGCGAATAAACCCGATGATCGAGGCGGCAATATCCTGGTTTGTGGTTTCGCGCCAGGCGGTTTGTAGGGCGGTTTCTGTGAAGCCCGCGCCATCGAGGGCCAGTTTCAAGGCCTTTAGGTCAGCACGGGTCAGGGCTTGGGGTCGCTGCATGACCGTGACGAGGGCGGGGATCTCGTTGTGATGCTCCCGGAGAAAGCTGGTAAATTCATCAAGGTAGTCTTGGGGTTTGCGCCCGCGACCGTAGCCGGTTTCAACGGCGATCACCTCATCGGCATGGTGGGAGATGAAGATCGGTTGAGCGCCCCCATCCCGACGATCGAGGAGTTGAGCGAGTCCGCTGGTTGCGATCGCGCCGTTCTCTCGTAATTCCTCCACGGTCACCGCTAAGGGTTGCGTCTTGAGGTGTTGCGCCCAATCTGCCAAGGGCATTGCGATCGCGCTTTCGAGTTGTTCGGCAGCGGCGGCACTGAGGCGGCGGTGTTTCCGGTGGAGTTTGGCGAGGAACTGATCAACGATCACCTGCTGCAAATCCGGTGCATCCACGCGGCTAATTTCCTCAAACAGTTGCTCAAAGGTGATGCTCGGATTCTGGATCACGGGCTTCATCGTCGAAACCGCCTCTAGGCCCTCATAGAGCCGCACCGCGTCGTAGATCTGAAACACGGTTTTCCCGATCTCATCACAGGGGCGGGTGGCACGGCCCACCATCTGTTCATACAAAATCCGGGAATTGACCCGACGCAGAAACACAAGGTTACAAATCTTGGGCACATCAATGCCGGTGGTGAGCAGATCCACGGTGACGGCAATTTTGGGGCTGGCTTCGTTTTTGTAGCGACGCACCAAGGCTTTGGGGTCGTCGGTGTTGCCGGTGATTTTGAGGATGTCGTGATGGTGAACATCCGGATCGATGGCGCTGAAGACTTCCCGCAACAGGGTCACAACTAGATCCGCATGGCGATCGCTCGCACAAAACACCAAGGTTTTAGCCGGCAAGCTCAGATCCAGGTGCTGGGTGAGTTCTTGACAGACCGCCCGGTTAAACGATTCCGTAATCACCCGTTGATTGAACTGCTGCACCTCAAACTTGACCTCATCCGGCGCGGTGATCAAGTCCAGTTCGCCGGTCTGGGGGTCGAAACATTCAATATCCTCATCCTGTTCCCAGATGATGCCATCTTCGGCCAGGCGAGTGCGAATCTGGATCGGCGGTTCATGGTCGATCAGGTGGCCATCAATGACGGCAGTACGGTAGCTGTATCGGTAGACGGGTTCGCCGAAAATCTGGGTGGTGTGGAGGGCTGGGGTGGCGGTGAGGCCAATTTGCACCGCATCAAAATAATCCAGAACGCGGCGATATTTGGAAACATACTCCTCAAAACTCCGGAACTGTAATTCGTCTTCGCTCAGGTCTTGATCGAGCAGATAACCCCGGTGACATTCATCCACCACAATGCAGTCAAAGAAGCCGACCGAGAGGGGCGGCGCATCGTCGCTGGGATCAAACAGCCGCTTCACAAAGCTCTGCACCGTGGCGATCTGTACCTTGGTGTCTGGGTCGAGGTTGGCCGCGCCGGATTCGCGCACTTCAAAGATGTCGGCGAAAGTTTGGAGGTTTTCGAGTTTGGTTTCTTTAAAGGCATCGTGGCTCTGTTCGCTGAGGGTGGTGCGATCGACGAGGAAGAGTAGCCGCCGAAACCGTCGCGTTTTCAACAGCCGATAGACCAGGGCGATCGCGGTTTTCGTTTTGCCGGTTCCGGTGGCCATGGCGAGTAAAATCCGGGCTTGGTCAGCGCTCAAGGCGGTTTCTACGGCGCGGATCGCGGTTTTTTGGTAGTCCCGAAGCTGGAGGCCATAGGTGCTGAAGTCGTCTTGCTCTAGCTGGGCATGGGCGTTGTCCACATCCTGGGCGAGGCGTTGGCGCAGGTCGTCGGGGCTGGGCCAGCCCATCAGGGGTTTACTGAGGTTGGTGGGGCGGCGCAGATCGCGGAACCAAATACCGCTTTCGGTTTTGAGTTGTTCGAGGTAGGGGCGACCGTTGGCGGCGAAGATGAACGGAATCCGATAGTCGTCCCAGCGTCCGAGGAGTTGTTCGCCGTCTTTGATCCGGTAGTGACGACTATAGCGATCGCTCTGCTCTAACCCCCGTTCACTAATATTTTTGCGGCGGCGCTTGGCCTCCACCACTCCCACAACATCTAGCCCAATGAACAGCCCATAGTCCGCCGTGCCCCCTTTGACGGGCCATTCTGCGATCGCGCAATTCGTCCCCACGGCGGGCCGCGCCCCCTGCCCATAGGTGAGGGTTTCGGTGTCCACAGTCCAGCCGACGGCCCGCAGTTGTTCGTCAATCAGTTGCCGCGTGGCAGACTCATCAAGGTCAATGGTGGCGTATTGTTTGGCACGCTTGACGAGGGTTTTCAGTTCGTGGCTGGGGGTTTGGCTGGCCTGGTGTTGGGCGGCTTGGAGTTGGGCTTGGATCGCGGCGGCTTCGGCCTCGGTTTCCGTGAGCAATTGTTCTGCGATCGCCCGCAGTTCAGCTTCGGCGGCGGCTTGGGCTTGATATTGGGCGAGGGCGGCTTGGTGGTTTTGGAGTTCAGCTTTGAGGCGATCGAGTTCGGCGCGGGTGGCGGCGCTGGGGTCTACGGGGTCGGGGGGCGGAATAAAGGCCCCGGCTTTGAATTTCGGTTGGCCGTTGTAGGCGCGTTGGAAGGCGATCGCCAATTGGCGGGCATATTTCAAATTCGCCAACGCGGTGCGGTGGTCGCCCTGGTGTTGATGGGTGGCGCGGTTGCCGTGGATACGCAGTTGGTGGAACAGGTCGATCGCATCTTGGGGTAGGATGCTTTCGTGATCCAGGCGGTTGAGCAGGCGCAGGTGGTTATCGTCGGCATCGTCGTAGAGTCCGACACGGGCGGCGATGGTTTGGGCGAGGCGTTCCCCAAACTGCCGCAGTTTCATCAAACAGGTAACCGGATCGCTGGCAAACATCTGTTCCGCGACTGCACCGATCCGCTCTAGGGTGGGGTGGGTTTTGCGTAGAAATTGAAAGTTGAGGGATTGGAGTTGGGGCATGGCAGGGGACACTCTGCGAAAACGGCATGGATAGTCAGGAACGGATGACAGCGAGCCCTAAGGGTTTAAAAACAGTCAAGATGCCTGGCCTAATTTTAAGGTTGAACGGGGGATTAATCGACGAGGCCCGATCGCAACGCTCGCACAGCGGCTTGGGTGCGGTCATCGGCGCAGAGTTTATTGAGAATGCTGCGGACGTGGGTTTTAACCGTGCCGACGGTGATATGCAGTCGTTCAGCGATCGCCGCATTATTACAGCCCGCGACAATTAATTCCAACACATCCAACTCGCGATCGGTGAGGGTACTGGCTTCGATCAGTTGTTGATCTTCAGAATCAATCGATCGGATTTCCACCATCGGATTATTGTCCCCCTGTTCTGCCCCCCCACTGGTACGCGCCTGCTGAAGGACAACGCGAGCGATCGTCGGATCAATCCACGAATTCCCCTCATGGGTGAGGCGAATCGCTTGCACCAAACTCTCTAAACTCACATCCTTCAAACTATAGGAATCCGCCCCCGCCGCAAACGCCGCCAAAATTGAAGCCTCCTCATCATGCATCGTCAAAATCAAAATTTTGGTATTGGCCGCATCAGGAGAGGCACGAAATCGCTGTGTTAGTTCAATCCCATCCTGATCCGGCAAACCAATATCAACAATCGCCACATGGGGCTTACTCACCTGTAAGATTTGCAATCCCTTATGAGCATTGGGGGCTTCGCCAACCACCTCAATATCATCCACTTGTTGGAGTGCTGCACTCAAGCCAATCCGACTGAGATCATGATCTTCAATCAAAACAACACGAATCTTACTCATAGGTTTAGGGCGAAAAAAAAGATGAGAGTTTTAAAGCTTAACGTATCATATAGCGATCCTAAATCAATCGGAGATCTGATCTCCTCATCAACAAGGGGCTTAAGCCCCTTGCCTGTTCATGAATCAAATAGGATTGCCATACAGCATTGTTCAGTTCTCCTCATCAACAAGGGGCTTAAGCCCCTTGCCTGTTCATGAATCAAATAGGATTGCCA
>NZ_JAQMTY010000127.1 GCF_028330765.1 Spirulina subsalsa CS-330
CTAGCCCCCCTTAAAAAGGGGGGAACGCAAAAAAGTCCCCCTTTTTAAGGGGGATTTAGGGGGATCAAACGCAGACGAGGCCAACATTTGAACGTTATGTATAAGCAGTAGCCCCTAGGGAGAGGGCTAGGGTGAGGGCTTGCCGGGATCTGGCTAATTTTTTGGGTCAAGAAATTTGAAGATTCGGTATAAATGGTTAATGAGGCTGCCGGGATGTTGGGGAATAGCGGTAGGGTGAATGATAATTGTAGTTTCGGACAATAACTGTTTTTCACAATGTCTACCCTAATTGTTAATCAAACGACAATCTTTAAGGCGAAGCCGGTGCAGTCAACGGAGTTGAGTGATCGGGAAAAAGTTACGGTGGAGAAAGGAGAATACGGGATTAGCAGTGCTGACAAATCAGGGGCACATTACAAAATTACGTTGGATAAGGCGATCGCTGACCAAAACGACTGGTATGTCTTTGAAGGCCATGTGGTCATTTCCCAGTCCGGAACGCTGGTGATTAACCAAGACACCGTCTTTAAGCAAAAACCGATTAGCTCCACTCAACTCGGTGATGAGGACAAAATCTCAGTCTCGCAGCGAGAATTAGCGGTGAAAACCTTTACGGATCTGGGGTCACATCTGAAGGTGGAACTGGAAAATCCCTTGGGCGATCGCACCGAGTGGTATGTGTTTGAAGGCCATGTGGACACCCTCCACATCGAAGCCTACGCGCCCCCCCAAGATCCCCCCGCCCCCCCACAACCCAGCGGTAAACTGATTCGGATCGCCGGGAAGGGTCAACTGACCACGGACACGCCGATCATCCCTGGGGGGAATTTTACCTGGGGTGAAGCAACGAAAAACGGGACGCGCCTCCCGGAAAACGAACGGATTACCAACAATATTGTTAACATGGCTGCCCGGATGCAAGAGGTGCGCGATCGCCTCAGTGGCCGTTCGATCACGATCACCAGTTGGTATCGTCCGCCTGCGGTCAATCGTGCCATCGGCGGGGCGAGCCGCTCCACCCACATCCAAGGCCATGGGGTGGATTTTGTCGTCGCTGGGTTGTCGCCCCAAGAAGTACAACGCCAACTTGACCCCTTCTGGCGTGGTGGTTTGGGCTACGGTCGCACCTTCACCCATCTGGATAATCGCGGCTATCGCGCCCGGTGGAATTACGGCAGCTAATGGGCGATCGCTCAGGCATCGGGACGGACGGGCATCGAGGCGCGATCGCCCGTCTTTAACCCGTTTCCGAAGTCGAAGCGGAGGACGCAACGAGCAAATCTTCAAGCAGATCAAAGCGAAACTCATCAACCCAATACTGAATCTTTTCACGGAGCGCGATCGCCTCGTCGGGGATCGCCTCACAATAGTCCAGGATTTGGGTCGAGTTCGCTGCGATCGTTGCCGCTAAGAGGTCAGACTGCCAGGCCGCCGGCATAACCTGGAGCAACGCCACAAGATCCACCTCCTCCGCCTCCTCTATGCCAATTTCCGGCATCTCCATCAGTCCCGTTTCCCCATAGATATAGACAACCCCCAAATACTGCGCCATCTTCTCGAACAGCACCGCCTCCTGAAACGGCTTGCGCACAAAGTCATCACAGCCCGCTGCCAACACCTGCGATCGCTGCTCCTCAAACGCACTGGCCGTCAGCGCGATCACCGCCGTATTGCGTCCCAACTCCGTCCCCTTAATCCGTCGCGTCGCCTCATAGCCATCGAGCACCGGCATCCGCATATCCATCCAAATCAGATGCGGCTGCCACTCCTCCCACACCACAATCCCCTCCTCCCCATTGGCCGCCGTCCGCACCTCAAACCCCACCTTCGTCAACAACTGATCCACCAAATGGCTATTTTCCCAGCGATCGTCCACCACCAAAATGCGATAGATCGGCTGATCCGGAGCCAACCCCACCACCGGCAACGTTGAAGCCTGCACCCGCACATCCTCCAATTGACCCGGCGGCAACGTCAGCGAAAAGTAAAACGTTGAACCCTGACCCAAGGTACTTTTAACGCGAATTTCTCCCCCCATCAACATCACAAACTTCTGACTAATCGCCAAACCCAGCCCCGTCCCACTGTTAGATTGAACCCCCGCTCCCGTTTGCTCAAACGCTTGGAACAAAAGCGGAATTTCAGACTCTGCAATCCCCTGCCCCGTATCCGTAATCGTAAATTGTAGCGATGCAGGCGTTTGGTCAGGAGTTTCATTGCGAACCCGCAGCATCACACTCCCCCGATCCGTAAACTTAATCGCATTACCCAACAAATTAATCAACACTTGACGGATTTTACTCACATCACCTGAGAGCAGCACCGGAACATCTTCATCAAGACAACAGCGCAACACAATCCCCTTCGCCTGCGCTTTAGCACTGAGCAATTCCGTCAAATTTTGGAACAGATTTTGGAGATCAAAGCTTTCCGGTTGCAGCTTAATCCGACCTGCTTCAATTTTGGATAAATCCAGAATGTCGTTGATCAAATTGAGGAGATGTTCACCACTGCGATTAATAATATGAATATAATTTTGGTGCTCTAGACTCAAACTTTTATCCCGTGCCATCACTTGAGTAAACCCAAGAATGGCATTCAATGGTGTCCGCAGTTCATGGCTCATGTTCGCCAAGAATTGACTTTTTGCCGTGTTTGCTGCCTGGGCGGCCTCCATTGCCTGCTGTAAAAATAATTCCGTCCGTTTGCGATCGTTGATATCACGAATGATCATCACCGCATCATTGCTACCACTATGGGCAATGCGTACCTCTTCGTATTGCGATCGCCCATTAATTTTAATTTCCTGCTCGTAGCATTGCAGCGTATCCGTCAGGATTGCCTGCTGAATAAAATACAAATGCCGTTTTGCCACATCTTCCGGCAAAAATTCATATAGAAAATGGCCAATTCGCTGTTTACCCGTCGTCGCTAGATCGATAATATTTTTATCTTGCATCGCATAATAGTTTAAATATCTTCCCTCATAATCCACATGTAAAATTAGATCAGGAAGAACAGACAAAATCGCTTTATTCTTCGCCTCACTTTGCTTCCAGTCCGTAATATCTTCAGTCATGCAGAATGTATATTCAAGCTGACCATTTTTACGAATAGAACATAAAGTCATCCGGGCCCAAACGACACTTTTGTCCTTGCGAATATAGCGTTTTTCCATGGTAAAGTTATCCCGCTCTCCCGCAAAGATTTCAGCCACTTGGGAGGTATCAGCATCCAAATCATCGGGATAGGTATATTCGGAAAAATGCAGCGTTTTTAATTCATCGCCGTCATAGCCCAACAGTTTTTGTAATGCGGGATTACTATCAATAATATAACCCTCTAGATCGGTTAACCCAATCCCAATCCCTGCATTTTCATAAATTGCCTTAAAGAGGCTACTTTGATCTTCAATATAAGACTCTAAATCTTCCTGGCGACTATTGAGCTTTGTTAATGTTTCCCGAATCTTCAGGTGCATTTTGAGAAATGCGGTTCTGAGAATTTCGAGTTCTCGAATCCAACTGGGTTCAATGCTGAGAGCATCCTGTACGTTAGACTGCTCAATCTGCTGACTGGCACGCACTAAATTGAGCAATGGATCTGCAATGATGCGCGTGGTAAATGTGCCCAGAATTATCGTAATAATGAGCGCACCGATACAGAGAATAATCGTGTGAGTTGTGATCGCATTGAGATGATGTCCTAATTGAGTTTCTGGTAAAATCACCACTAAAGCCCACTTTAAATCGAGGTTATCAAGGGGAGTGGTATAAATATAATAATTTTGATTGTTGATGCGGATGAAGTTTGACGTGTTGCGTCGGAATAATCGATGATGATTCGTGTTTTTTAGTTGATACGAAACCTTCCTGATCAAGGATGATTGACTTAGTCCAGCCTGCAAACGATGGTTTTGTTGATAGAGTGCTTCTTGGGTTGAGGTGGCAATCAGATAGTTGTCTTGATCAATGACAAAAAAATGAGTGTCTCCGTCGGAAAATAGTTCATTAAAAATATCATCAACTTGATTTAATGATATTTCGATATTGAAAACTCCTACTAAATCATTCTGGGTATTATACACAGGCCGAGAAAGGCTGGTTTTTAACTGTCTTTTATCAAGATAAACGGGGTTCCACTTCTGGCGATAATCTTGAATGGTTTTGTCGTACCAAGGGGTCTTGCGGGGATCGTAGGCATTAGCGGCGATGAAGTCAGCGCGATCGCCGCTAGGGGTGAGGCGGTAGATATGTTGATTGGGTGCGGTCTCGGCATTGCGCACCCGGAGGAGTCGGGTTTTGCCCTGAATCTGTTCGACCCCAATAAAGTCTCCGGCTGGCGTTGTAAAGGATAACCCGGTGACGAGGGTTTGGCTTTGGAGTTGCCGCGTGAAAAAGCGCTCTAGGCTCGCCAGATTCTGCAAATCGAGTTGCCCACTTTTAGAACTAGCGTAGTAAGCCTTTTGTAAGGTGAGGGGAACAACGAGGTTTTGATTGATTTCGCTTTTGGTGCGATCGCCGATGGTCGTAGCTAATTGCCTTGCGAGTTGACTGACCATGCGCCGACCATTCTGCAAGGAAATATAAGCCGTTAAGCCAACAATTACAATAATTTGCAGTAGGAGGGGAACAATCAAGAATAAACGGAGTGAAATAGGTGAAAAAGGCCGTTTCAACATTGATTTGCTGGGGTCGCAGGGGTTAGGTCATGAAACTGGATTGATTTCAGGCTCTCGTGATCCTCTTCAATCACCGTCAGCGAACACCTGTCTAAGGGACTGCCATCATGGGATCGTTGCAGATGGCTGGACTGAGGATGATTGAGGATCGCCAGATTGGACATAGAGATCTACCCGATGGACTGTGGTGATCATTCTGGTCAACTTATTTCGATAAGTTTAGTAATTATATCGCACAATATTAACTCTCGTTGAAATCACCCAAGACTGCTAACGTTTTAGGAGTCAATTAAATGGATTGAATTTCATAGATTGGTGCTGATCTAAGAGAAGATTAGCATCTTTTTTGGTATGCTTGCCTGGTTGTATTATCATCATAAATTACTCTGCCCAGATGTATAGCGTTCATGGTCGAGGTGATCGGCATGGGATGGATCGATGATTGAGTGATGTGGTTTGGAACGTCAGCCTGGCTCTGCTGGGAGATTACCGTTGGGATTGTGGGGACAGGATGATGTTAAATTGTCAAAGCAGAGCCTCAATAAAATCACAATAAAATATTAAATAAATCTTAAACACTGATGACGATTCCGATGGCTTTCTTTTGACTTTGTTAAAAGAATCATAGGGAATCTTGGGGATCATCTGGGGGAATCAGTAGAATGAGCCTAGCCACAGTCAGGATCAATTCATTTTGATTCAAATGTTAACCAACACTGTAAACGTTGTTAGGTTTGATGACTGTTCGTGTTTGTCTATCCCTAAGTCGTTATGATGAGTTTTTCTATGCAAACCGCAGATCCTGCTCAGAATGTGTTGCACTACGATCAACAGCCGTTAAAAGCATTCTTTCAACCTCAGTCTGTTGCGATTATCGGAGCGAGTGAAAAACCGGGGAGTGTGGGGCGGACTCTGCTCTGGAATTTGATTAGCCATCCCTTTGGTGGGACGGTGTTTCCGATTAATCCGAAGCGGGCGAGTGTTTTAGGCATTAAGGCGTATCCAAATTTGGCGGCGATTCCGGAGCCGGTGGATTTGGTGGTGATTGCGATTCCGTCGTTGGCAGTGCCCCAGGTGATTGATGAATGTGTGGCAGCGGGGGTGAAGGCGGCGATCATTATCTCTGCGGGCTTTAAGGAAATCGGGGCCGAGGGGGTCGAGCTTGAGCGGCAGATTTTGGCGAAGGCGCGGGCGGGAAATTTACGGATTGTGGGGCCGAACTGTTTGGGGGTGATGTGCCCGGTGTCGGGGTTGAATGCGACGTTTGCGAGTGCGATCGCTCGTCCTGGCAATGTGGGGTTCATCAGCCAAAGCGGGGCCCTCTGTACTTCAATTTTGGACTGGAGTTTCCGGGAAAATGTGGGCTTTAGTGCCTTTATTTCCATCGGGTCGATGTTGGATGTGGATTGGGGGGATCTGATTGATTATCTCGGCGATGATCCCGATACCCATAGCATTGTGATCTATATGGAAAGCATCGGCAATGCGCGATCGTTTTTGTCGGCGGCCCGTGAGGTGGCCCGCACCAAGCCGATTATTGTGATCAAGGCAGGACGAACCGAGGCAGCGGCGGCGGCGGCGGCCTCCCATACGGGGGCCCTAGCGGGCAGTGATGAGGTGCTCAACGCCGCATTCCGGCGGTGCGGGGTGTTGCGGGTGGATACGATTGATGACCTGTTTAACATGGCAGAGGTGTTGGCAAAACAGCCCCGCCCAAAGGGAAATCGCCTCACAATCTTGACCAATGCCGGGGGGCCGGGGGTGTTGACCACGGATGCGCTGATCTCAGAAGGGGGCAAGTTGGCGAAGTTGTCGCCGGAAACAACGGCGAAACTGAATGAGCTACTGCCGCCCCATTGGAGTCATGGCAATCCGGTGGATATTTTGGGGGATGCTGATCCCCATCGCTACGCCGAAGCGATCCGGATTACCCTCGATGATCCCAATAGTGATGGACTCTTGGCGATTCTCACGCCCCAAGCGATGACCGACCCGACCCAGACGGCGAAGCAGTTTGTGGAGATTCTCCAAGATCCAAGCCGACCGGCGAAGCCGATTTTGGCCAGTTGGATGGGGGGGGATGGGATTACGCCGGGTGAGCAGTTGTTAAACCATGCGCGGATCTTTACGTTGCCGTTTCCGGATACGGCGGCCCATGTTTTTAACTATATGTGGCGCTATTCCTACAATTTGCAGGGTTTGTATGAAACGCCGATGATCACCACGGATGAGGAACAAGCTCCGGGGCGCGATCGCGTCACGGCGATGATTGCGGCGGTGCGGGCTGAGGGGCGTAACTTGCTGACGGAATATGAGTCGAAGCAGTTGCTCGATGCCTACGGGATTCCGACGGTGGCGACGGCGATCGCCACCTCCGCCGACGCAGCCGTTGCCCAAGCCGAAGCGATCGGCTATCCCGTTGTCCTCAAACTCAACTCCACCACCATCACCCACAAAACCGATGTGGGCGGTGTGCGTCTCCTGCTGCAAGATGCGGACACGGTGCGGGGTGCTTACAACGGCATTCAAGACTCGGTGACGGAAAAAGTGGGGGCGGAGCATTTCCAAGGGGTGACGGTGCAGCCAATGTTGCAGATGACCCAAGGGGATTATGAATTGATTATCGGTAGCAGTTTGGACGCTCAGTTTGGGCCGGTGCTGCTGTTTGGCACGGGGGGATCATTGGTGGAGGTGTTCAAGGATCGCGCCTTGGGCCTGCCGCCCCTCAACACCACCTTGGCCCGTCGGATGATCGAACAAACCAAAATCTATACCGCCCTCAAGGGGGTGCGGGGTCAAGCGGCGGTGGATCTCGATATGTTGGAGCAGTTGCTGGTGCGCTTTAGCCAGTTGGTGGTGGAACAGGCTTGGATTAAGGAACTGGATATTAACCCGCTGCTGGTGGGGAGCGATCGCCTCGTGGCCCTGGATGCGCGGGTGGTGTTGCATGACCCGGAAACCCCGGAAGCTGACTTACCCAAACCGGCCATTTGCCCCTATCCCCTCCATTACGTTGCGCCGTGGACGCTCAAAGATGGGACAAATGTGGTGATTCGGCCCATTCGCCCCGAAGATGAACCCCTGGTGGTTAAGTTCCACGAGCCGCTGTCGGAGGAAAGTGTCTACCTGCGCTATTTTCATTTGATGTCGCTGAAAAGTCGGGTGGCCCACGATCGCCTCTCCCGGATCTGTTTTATTGACTACGATCGCGAAATCGCCCTTGTGGCAGACTATAAAGATCCTGAAACCGGCGAACATCAATTTTTAGGGGTTGCCCGTATTAGCCAATTGCATGGGGTGAATGAAGCGGAATTTGCCATGATCATTAGCGATCGCTGTCAAAATCAGGGCCTCGGCACCGAGCTTCTGCAACGCTTAGTCGCCATTGGGCGCGATCGCAACTTCACCCAACTGGTTGCGAACATCCTGCCGGAAAACACAGGCATGCAACGAGTCTGCCAAAAGGTCGGTTTCCGGTTGCAACATTTATCTCCGGATACAGTGCTTGCCGTCTTGACATTGTAAGATGCGATCGCATTCAGCACGGTGGGCTGGTTCGGTGTCCGGTTTGGCCACCCGCAAGCCCACCTGCTGAGGCGTTTCTCCGTCACCACGCTCATGTTTGATCACCCTGGTTTTTTGCTGCGTCAGCTTATTTATGAAAGTCAGCAATCCCTCATCTATCGAGTGTTGTGGGAAGACAATTCTGCCCTAAGCTCGCAGCGAGTCCCCATGGTGCTCAAGCTCCTCAAACAGGACTACCCCACCCCTCAACAACTCAACCACTACCGCCAGGAATACGAAATCACCCGCAGCCTCACCAGTGCCGGTGTGATTCGCACCTACAATATTCAGCCCTATCAACATCGCCTCTTTATTTGCTTTGAAGATATTGGCGGCCAGTCCTTAACCGATCATCTCGCCCAGAACCCGATTCCCCTCGGTGAGGTCTTAACCCTCGCCATGGCCGTCACCGCCACCCTCCACGACATCCACAGCGCCGGGATTATTCACCGAGACATTAACCCCAGCAATATCATCTACAACGGCAAAACAGGCCAAGTCAAAATCATTGACTTTGGCCTGGCAACGCGGTGGCACGTGGGGTTGCCGTCCCTCGATTCCCAAACGACGATCACCGGAACCCTCGCGTATATTTCCCCAGAGCAAACAGGGCGGCTCAATTGTAATTTGGATTCACGGACGGATCTGTATTCCCTCGGCGCAACGCTGTACCACCTTTTGACCCGGCAGTTGCCCTTCCCCACCAAGGATGTGCTGGAGTTGCTCCATTGCCATATTGCCCGCATCCCTCCCCCGCCCCACCATCTCGATGGCCGCATTCCGGAGCCGCTCTCTGCGATCGTGATGAAACTGATGGCGAAGTCGGTGAATGACCGCTATCAAACCGCGAGGGGGTTGCTTCGGGATCTGGAGCGCTGTGCAGCGGATTGGCAGCGGGATCAAACCATTGCCGCCTTTCCCCTGGGGGAGCGGGATCGGTTTGATCAGTTTCAATTGCCGGCGACGTTGTTTGGGCGGGAGACGGCGATCGCCACCCTGGAACAAGCCTTTGATGCGGTGGTGCGTCAAACCTTGCCGGTGGCCCTCGTGACGATCAGCGGCGGGGCGGGGGTGGGAAAAACGGCCCTCGTTCAGGAGTTGTATAGCCCGATTACCCTGGCGCGGGGGATCTTGGTGACGGGGAAATGTGATCAACTGCAACGCACCCGCCCCTACGATGTGATTGTGCAAGCCCTCCAGCAACTGGTGCGCAAACTGTTAACGGAGTCCGAGACCCATCTGCAACAGTGGCGATCGCACCTCCAGGCCGCCCTGGGTCAAAATGGCCAGGTTTTAATTGACCTGATCCCAGACTTAGCCTTGATCCTGGGGCCGCAGCCCGATGTTGTCCCCCTCGGTTTGGCCGAAGCCCAACACCGGTTTCATCGCCTCGTGCGGCAATTTCTCGCGGTGTTTTGTGCCCCGGAGCGTCCCTTGGTGATGTTTCTTGATGATCTCCATTGGGCGGATAGTGCCACTCTCCAACTGCTGACGGTGCTCCTGAATGATCCACAACAGCGATCGCTCCTCGTCATCGGAGCCTATCGCGATCATGACCTCAGCCCCACCCATCCCCTGATCAGCACCCTCAGCGAATTCCAAGAACAGGGTCTCCTCATCGATGCCCTCTCCCTCGACCCCTTGCCCACCCTAGCGATCACCGACTGGATTGCCACCACCCTCGCCCAGGATGCCAGCCATGTCGCTCCCCTAGCAGCGGTGATTCAGACCAAGACCGGGGGGAATCCATTTTTTACCCGTGAATTTTTAATGACCGTGGTGCGTCAAGGGGCGATCGCCTTTGATCATGACCAACAGGAATGGACGTGGGATCTCGAAGCGATCGCCAGCCAAGCCAGCACCACCAACGTGGTGGAACTAATGATCGCCACCATCCAAACCCTGCCCCCCCCCACCCAACGCGCCCTCCGCTATGCCGCCTGCTTCGGCAACACCGTCGATATCCGTCGCCTCGCCCAAGTCCTCGAACAACCGCTCCCGAAACTCCAAGCAACCCTTGCCCCCGCCATCACCCACACCCTCCTCCTACCCCACACCCCCGCAGGCATCCACCCCCCCAGCGACCATTGCCGCTTCCGCCACGATCGCATTCAGCAAGCCGCCTATGAACTCTTAGCCACCCATGAGCGCGTCAAAGCCCACTACAAAATCGCCCGGCTGCTCCTCAAAACCCTCACCCCCCAAGAACTCCAGCGGGAAGTGTTCATCGTGGCAGACCATTGCAACTTAGGCTATCCCATCCTCAGCACCACCCCCATCCGGCAGCAAGGCGCTGAACTCAACCTCCAGGCCGCCCAACAGGCCCAAGCCTCCACCGCCTACGCCGCCGCCCTCAGCTATTGCCAAATGGGGATCAAACTCCTCGCCCCCAATCGTTGGTTGAGTCAATACGACCTCACCCGCCATCTGTATACCCACGGGGCCGCCAATGCCTATAGTTTGGGGCAATATGACACCATGCAAGACTATGTGCAAACCCTGTTACTCCACAGTCACCATGTCTTAGATCAAGTCCCCGCCTACGATATTCAAATCCGGGCCCATATTACCCAGGGCCACCTCAGCGAGGCCATTGATACCCTCTTGACCGTGTTGCGGCGCTTGGATATTCATTATCCGCGATCGCCCCACCGCCTCCAATTGTGCTTGGCCTTGGGGTTGACGGTGGCGCAACTCCGTCGCTATTCCACCACGGCCTTAAAAACACGCCCCGCCCTGGCCAACCCGCGCATCGCCGCCGCGTTAGCCTTGATCACCACAGCCCTGCCAGCCCTGGCGATCACCAATCACAATTTGTATCATCTCCTCAGCCTGCAACAGGTGCGAGCCTCCCTGCGCCACGGATACAGCCCAGATTCAGCCGTCGGCTATGCCCATTTTGCGGTGTGGTTAGGCACTGGGCTGCGGCAACCTAAACTGGCTCAATCCCTGAGTCAATTGGCGATGACCATTGTTGATCGGCTTGCCTATCCAGCGGTGCAGGGGCATCTCCTCTGGCTCGATTGTGCCTATTTGCGCCATTGGCATCTGCCCAGTGTTGCCCTGATTAATGGCCTGAAAACCGCCTATCAGACGGCGTTAGATGTGGGAGATCTCACCGCAGCGGCGGCCGCGTTGCTGACCCGCTATCGCCACCGCTATTATTTGGGTCTCGAAGAACTCCCCCCCTTAGCCGCAGAACTCCAACAGGTGATCGAGTACAGCCGTCAAACCTTGACCGATAGCGCGATCGCTCACCTCCGCCTCGACCTCGCCAGCATCGAAACCTTAACCAACGCCGCCAATCGCAACGAACCCACCACCCTGGCTCACGACACCCAACTGTACGATGTCCTCGTCCCCCATGCCACCCAACTCCCCTCGGCAAAATTGAGACTGCCGGATCAAACGGGTCAGTTTTGGTATGCCTTTAACAAGATGGTGTTGTGCTATTGGTTTGATGACCTGAAAACAGCGCGACTCCATGCCCAGCGGGCGGAGCAATATCAACAGGTGGTGCGTGGCACAATCGGGCAGGGCCTGTGGTGTTTCTATGATGCGTTGATCGCCTTGGCGACCCTGAAAGCGGGGATGGCCCCGCATTTGCAATCCCTCTGGCAGCGGGCCCAACAGCATGAAGCCCAACTGCGGCAGTGGGCCAAGACTGGCCCGGCGGTCTATGGCCATCGGCTCGCCCTCGTGCAGGCGGAGCGATCGCGCCACCTGGGCAATGTGGCCGAAGCCATCGAGCAGTACGATCGCGCCATCACCCTCGCCACTCCCCAAAACTACCGCAGCGAAATCGCCCTCATCTACGAACGCGCCGCCCGGTTCTATCTCAGCACCCACAAACCCTTAATCGCCAAAACCTATCTCCAAGAAGCCCGCTACACCTATCAGCAATGGGGTGCGATCGCCAAAGTCCGTCACCTCGATCGCACCTATCCCACCCTCCTCACCGCCTACGCCCCCCCACCCAAACACCTCCCCTCCACCATCACCAGCAATCACATCAGCAGCGAAATTGATCTCGCCACCGTGATCAAATCCTCCCAAGCCCTATCGAGTGAAATCCGCCTCGATCGCCTCTTAACCCGCCTCATGCAAACCCTCCTCGAAAACACCGGCGCTCAACGGGCCTACCTCCTCAGCGAAGACAAAGGGCAATGGCGGATCGAAATGGAAGGCCAAGCCGACCCCCCCAGCGTCCAACTCCTACAACATATTGCCCCCGATGGCCGCTTACCCCTCTCGATCCTGGTGTACGTCGTCCGTACCCTCAAAAGCATCGTGCTCGACAACGCCAGCCAAGCCCCCCACGACCCCCAATCCCCCTTTTACCAACGTCATGATCCCTACCTCATTCACCAAAAACCCCGCTCCATTCTCTGCGCCCCCCTGATCCACCAAGGCAAACTCCTCAACATCATCTACCTTGAAAATAATCTCGCCACCGGAGCCTTCAGCGCCGCCCGCCTCGAACTCGTGCAACTCCTCTGTTCCCAAGCCGCTATCTCCCTCGAAAACGCCCGCCTCTACGCTGCCCAAGAAAACTACACCTACACCCTTGAACAACGGGTCGCCGAACGCACCACCGAACTCGCCCAAGTGAATGCAGAACTTCAACGCCTGGCCAGTTCCGACGGCCTCACCCACCTCGCCAATCGTCGCCACTTTGATGAATATCTTGACCAAATGTGGCAGCGCTCCGCCCAGGAAGAGGTCATGCTGAGTTTAATCCTCTGTGATGTGGACTATTTCAAGCAATATAACGACTGCTATGGTCATCAACAGGGGGATGATTGTCTGATTGAAATCTCGCGAGCCTTAGAACGGGCGGTGAAACGACCGGCGGATCTGGTGGCGCGGTATGGGGGGGAAGAGTTTGCGGTGATTTTGCCGGACACCCCCGCATCCGGGGCGATCACCGTGGCGCGGCGCATTGGTGAGGAGGTGGCCCGCTTGCAAATTCCCCACACCATGTCGGACGTGTCGGAATGGGTGTCGGTGAGTTTGGGGGTGGTCTGTTGGCTGCCGTCGAGCCACGAGCCGCCCCATGGGTTTTTACTCGCCGCCGATCGCG
Organism: Spirulina subsalsa CS-330; assembly: GCF_028330765.1. Lineage (GTDB taxonomy): Bacteria > Cyanobacteriota > Cyanobacteriia > Cyanobacteriales > Spirulinaceae > Spirulina > Spirulina subsalsa_A. Next base: position 13,329 of record NZ_JAQMTY010000127.1, read on the forward strand.
CCCTCTACCGTGCCAAGCACCAAGGCCGCAACCGCTGGGTCATGGCGTAACGGGATGGGGATCGGCTGTAGGATGCCACTCTTTTTTCGGGCGACAGATCATGGGAAAGGCAGCCCAGAGGTTAACCTAAAGGACAGGATGTTCCATGGCATTGTCCCGCATCGACCCACTTTCAAATTCACTTTCTTGACGTAATACAGACTATGGATTGGTGGCGCAAACTCAAGCATAATCAGTTGGCTCGTTTTGGAGCGATTATTCTGGGCGTTTTTTATCTCAGTGCGCTTTTGGCGGGCTTCATCGCGCCCTATGATCCCTACAGTTCCCAAGTGGGGGGATCGCTCCTACCGCCGACGCAAATCTACTGGCAGACGGAAGCGGGGCAATGGCTTGGGCCCCATGTGTACCCCACGACTCAAGGGCCGACGGATCTCGAAACGGGCGATCGCCTCTTAGACATTGACCGCAGTCAACCCTCACCCCTGCGTTTCTTCGTGCAAGGGGAACCCTACAACCTGTTGCCGGGGATGACGAGCGATCGCCACCTCTTCGGCACCACCGGCCCCGGCCGCATCAATCTCCTCGGCACCGACGAACAGGGCCGCGATCAATTCAGTCGCCTGCTCTTCGGCGGACGGATTAGCCTCAGCATTGGCCTCGTGGGGATTGTGATTTCCTTTCCCCTTGGGCTGCTGATTGGGGGCATTTCCGGCTACTTCGGTGGTTGGCTCGATGCCGTCCTGATGCGCATCGTGGAAGTCCTGATGAGCGTGCCGACCATTTACCTCCTCGTTGCCCTCGCGGCCATCCTGCCGCCGGGACTGAGTAGCTCCCAACGGTTTTTGCTCATTGTCGTGATTACCTCCTTTGTGAGTTGGTCGGGGCTAGCGCGGGTGATTCGGGGGCAAGTGCTGTCGTTAAAGGAGCAGGATTTTGTCAATGCGGCGCGCGCGATCGGGGCCAATTCCTTCACGATTATCCTGCGCCATGTACTGCCCCAAACCGCCACCTATGTGGTGATTTCGGCGACCCTTTCCATTCCCAGCTTCATTGTGGCGGAGTCGGTGCTAAGTCTGATCGGCTTGGGCATTCAACAGCCCGATCCCTCCTGGGGAAATCTCCTCTCTCTGGCCACCAATGCTTCTATTTTGGTCTTGCAACCCTGGCTGATTTGGTCGCCCGCCCTGCTGATCATCCTGACGGTGTTGGCCTTTAACGTCCTCGGTGATGGTCTCCGCGATGCCCTCGATCCCCGCGATTTGCAATCCTAGAGCAGTAGCCCTACGCTAAAGCACGATTTTAGCGGTGATGGGTTAGCTGGATTTGATCGGACGTTGTGCCGATGGGGTTGGGCGCTGACAGAACCAGCGTTCCCAGCGGAGTCGGGCCAGGTGTTGGAGATATTCGAGGTATTGGCGATAGGTGACTTTGCTTTCTCCGTCTTGGCGTTCTTGGAAAACATAGCTGACTTCTTGAATCCGATCGCACTGACCCCGTGCCAACACTTCGATCAAAATTTTGTACCCCACCGGGTTCATCCGTTGGGAGGCGATCGCATCCCGTCGCACCATGAAATACCCACTCAACGGGTCAGACACCGCCCCCAACACCCTCGGCAAAATCAACCACCCCAACGCCTGCGCCCCCCGCGACAGCACCCGCCGCCCCAAATTCCAATCACTCACCCCCCCGCCCGGCACATGGCGACTCGCCACGGCTAAATCGGCCCCAGCCTCTAGCGCTTGGTACAGGGCGAGGAGAATTTCGGGGGGATGTTGTAAATCGGCATCGATGACCCCAAGGTATTCCCCTTGGGCCTGTTGCCAACCCCGAATCACTGCGGTGGATAAGCCCCGTTCCTGCGTCCGACAGATGAGCCGCACCGCTGGATAGTCCTCTAGCCGGGATTCCACCACCGCAGCGGTTCCATCGGGGCTATTGTCATCGACGACAATTAATTCATATTGCTCTGGACAGGCCGCATCTAAAAGCCCTGTGAGGCTGTGCAGGAGGGGCTGAATCGTTTGGCATTCCTGATAGGTGGGAATAATTAGGGACAGACGATAGCGCGGTTGGGTGAGGGGGGGGACGATCAGCGATCGCACCGGCACATCATACTGTTGGGGGGGCGAAGAGAGGATGGGAGTCATAAAATAGGGGTCAAAAAAAGAATAAATGCACAGACCAGAATCTCATCAAGCATCACGCCATCTTAGCAAGGTGACTTCCCCCAATCCAGAGGCGGTCTCAAGATCAGGACACGATGAAGGTAATGTGCCCGGTCTGCACATTATCCAAGATTTGGTTGATCCCTTGGCGTTCTTGGCTGGTGGCCGATGTATCCGAGAGAAAATACGTCACAAACTGGAAATAGGTTTGGCGAGAAATTTGACCCGTTTCCAAACAATAGGCAATGCGATGCTCAAGGGGTAAATCATCAGGATTGACAGGAGATGTCATTACAATGGGGGCAATGTCGCTGTATGAGCTTGTGATGGACATTGTACGAATTTCCGTATTGTCTGACAATTACGTTTTTATCCTGCACAATCCCATTGATCGCACCGCCGCCGTGGTTGATCCGGCTGAGGCTAAGCCGGTGTTGCGCTGGTTGCAGCAGCATGATGCTACCCTGGTGGCGATTTTAAACACCCATCACCATGGGGATCATGTGGGGGGAAATCATGCCCTCTTACGGCAGTTTCCAGAGGCGGTTGTGTATGGAGGTGCTGAAGATCGGGGGCGTATCCCTCAGCAGCAGGTGTTTTTGCAGGGGGGCGATCGCGTCACGGTGTGCGATCGCACCGCTGAGGTTTTCTTTACCCCCGGCCACACCCGCGCCCATATTGCCTACTACTTCCCGCCCCTAACCCCAGACGAACCCGGCGATCTCTTTTGTGGCGATACCCTCTTTGCGGGGGGATGTGGTCGCATTTTTGATGGCACTGCCACGCAATTATTCACGTCACTGCAACAGTTGTGCCAACTTCCCGACTCGACGCGGATTTGGTGCGCCCATGAATACACCGTCAGTAACTTAACTTTTGCCCTCTCGGTTTTGCCCGACGATGCCCCCAGTCAGAGCCGCTATCGTGAGGCGATCGCCCTTCGTCAGCGTCACCAAGCCACCATTCCCACCCAGCTTGGTCTTGAAAAACAAACCAATCTCTTTCTCCGTTGCCATGACCCCCGCCTCCAACAGGCCATGAACACCCCAAACCCCAGGGAAGCATTCAGCCGCCTCCGGAGCCAAAAAAACCACTTTTAAATGGCAAGACCGCCGCTATCCTGCCTGCCAAAAAAGACCCGCGATCGCGGGTCTTTCAACTCTTGCCGATGGCTTCAATGCCAACCGGCTCAAGCGGGACAAAGTGCGATCGCTACTCTGCAATGCCAGTAAAGTTCAAACGCCCTCCCAACAGCGGAATCGTCAAGAGCAGAGCTTTAATCCACAACGGTGCAAAATATAAACTCAGGAATAAGCAGAGAATAGCCACGCCGCCCGCAGCAACCCGAACGATCTCTTCTTGGGTTTTGACTTTGAGTAGCAACGCAGCGGAAGCCACCGACAAACTGATGAATAGAGGCGCAAGCATCATAGTCCTTTAATCTCGTAAGCTGTAGATTGTTTAAAGACGTAAATTTTAAAGATGCGGTGCGTTCCTTCGGCATCAAACCTACTTCCGTCTCTCCACACCTGGCGCTGCCTTATTGAATCCCCTCGGAATGGGAATGCTTCAGGATTGTAACGTCAGACGACAGTGGGGAAATGAACGATCTTTTACGTGTCTAAACTTATTGATACAATGGACGCTTTAATTTTGTCAATGTTTCCCGCCGATGCTGTGTCAAGAGTTGGTGATTTTAATCACAGTATTCCCTTGTAATCCATCACACGTGCCTCGCGAGCATTGTCACAGCCTACCCCGATCAAATTCACATCCTTAGGGGGGGAGCTATCACCCCCCAACCGGGAAAGATCAAGGATAGTAAGGATAACCTCACCGCGCTCTATGACTTATCATGCTTCCTGCCGTTAAGCTTATTCCGGGTTCTGTCGCTGAGATGCTTGCTACCGCTCGTCAGACAGGACGATTGCAAAAAACAGATCAATATGGATTGATGGCCGCTGTCTTAGACGAAGCCCTCAGTGATGAGGAAGTGCGGGCAGTGAATCGCCTGCTGCGTTCAGTGCAACGGGGCAAAGTGAAAATCACTGACGAATTCTAAAGAATTCTCCCCTGCATTTCTGCTTCATTCTCTTTTTAACTTTTTTTAAATCTGTGGTTTTAGAACAATGCAAACTCTCCTCGCTCACCGCTTTATTCAATTTCTCCAAGATGAACTCGCGATTCCTGCTGAATCCTTAGCGATCGCCACCCGCCGTCATGACCCCACCCCCAACGTTTTGCCGATGATTCTCTGGCAATATGGGCTGGTGACCCTCGAACAAATTGACCGGATGTTTGATTGGTTAGAAACCGCCTAGTTGCAGCGATCGCCCCGTTCAACCCCGCCCTGCAACGGGACTCCATCGCCTCGGCGTAATTCTCATTGCCTCAACTTTTTTTGCGCCCGTAGCCTGTCTTTTGCATCCTATGCCACCCCGTCGCTGCTGGGAATTGGCTGTTTAATCCTGTGGGATTTTGGGCTGCTGAAAGTGATGAATTTCCGTGAGCACTTGCACCCAGCCCGCCGCCACTGAGGCTAAGATCGCTTCACCCTTGTCACGAGTGGCAGCCGTGGCATCCCCAATCACACCGCTGCGGCTTAGTTCCTGCGTCACCCAAGCAAAGGGTAACTGACCTTCGAGGCTCAAGAGTCCCCCGGCGGGTAAACCCTGGGGATATTCACACACGGCCCGATCCATGTGGACTTGGTCGGGTAATAACGCCAGGAGAATGCTCGTTTCAGCATCCCCGGCATGGATACCCTGGGCGCGTTCGCGATCGCTCAAAAATTGCCCAGCATTGTGGGGCACACGCCAGACAAACAGGGGAAACACCGCAAAATCGCCGTATTCCTGATGCAAGTCCCGCGCCGCAATTTCCATCACTTGGGGCTGGCCACCGTGGGCATTACAGAGCACTAATTTCCGAAACCCAGCCCGGTATAGACTCGCCGCCATTTCACGAATCACCGCCAAGAGAGTCGTGGCGGATAGGGTAATCGTGCCGGGAAAATGCCAATGCTCGTTAGATTTGCCGTAGTACAGGGGCGGCAAGGCATAGGCGGGAATGGTTGGATCGAGTTCCCCTAGGGCCCGGCCCAGGACACCAGCCGCAATCACGGAATCCACCGCGATCGGTAAGTGGGGCCCGTGCTGCTCGATCGCGCCCACCGGCTGCACAATCACGATATTTTCTTTATCCGGTAATGCTTCGATCTCCGTCCAGGTGAGATAGGGGAAAAAGCGATGGGGGGGAATGAAGCCGTGCAGCATGGGAAGGGTGAGGGGTAAAGGATGCGGGGGACGGGCGATCGCCGGAGGTTCATCAGATCAAGGTGTGAACGGATCAGGGTTGCGATCGCCCCAGGTTCAGCTTAGAAGCATTAACAGCGGAGGGCGCGGGCTTAGGTGGTGTACTCAGCGTTGATCTTGACGTAGTCATAGCTGAGATCACAACCCCACGCCACCCCAGCACCGGAACCACTTCCCAAGTCCACCGTAATGAGTAACGGATGATCAAGGGATTGGTAGATTTTGCCCGCCACTTCGCCCCCCGATTGGGTAGCAATGTCTTTAATATATTGGCTCGCAGCGGCGCGATCGAACGGCAACGGTTGCCCCGCATCCATCAACCGAAAATCACCGAGGGTAATCCGTAACTGGTCTTGATCAAAGGGCACATCGGCTCGACCGGCTGCCGCCGCAATCCGCCCCCAATTGGGATCACGCCCGAAAATCGCAGCTTTAAACAATGATGAGCCGACGATGGTTTTCGCCACTTTACGGGCCGCCGCATCACTGGGCGCTCCCGTGACGGTGACTTCAACGAGGCAGGTGGCCCCTTCACCGTCGCGGGCGATCGCCTTCGCTAAATATTGGCACACCTCCGTCAACATCGCTTCGAGCTTATCCGCCTCCGGCCCCGGCTCTGTGATCGCCGTCGTCCGCGATTGACCATTAGCCAAGGCGATCAGACTGTCATTGGTACTCGTATCGCCATCGACGGTGATTTGATTGAAACTCTGATTCGCCGCTCGTCGCAGCATCTCCTGCCACAGGGACGTAGACACCGCCGCATCACAGGTGACAAAGGACAGCATCGTCGCCATATTGGGGTGAATCATCCCAGACCCTTTCGCGATCCCGCCAATGCGCACCGGCCGCCCCTCGATCATGGTTTCAAGGGCAATGGATTTGGGGACGAGATCCGTGGTGATAATCGCGCCCGCTGCCGCCTCGCCGCCGGTCGGACTGAGGGCATTGACGAGGGTTGGAATCCCAGCCCGAAACGCATCCATTTTCATGCGTTGACCGATCACTCCCGTGGAGGCGAGGAGGACGGTATCGGGGGAAATTTTCAACTGCTGACCGAGTAATTGAGCCGTTTCGAGGGCATCTTGCCAGCCTTGTTCACCGGTCGCGGCGTTGGCTTGACCCGCATTGCACAGAATGGCGCGAGCACTGGCTTTCGCTTGGAGACGTTGGCGACAGTAATCGACGCAGGCCGCCCGCACGGTGGAGGTGGTGAAGACACCGGCGGCGATCGCTTCTGTTTCTGAATAAATGAGGGATAAATCCGGTGAACCCGACGGCTTTAAGCCAGCGGTAATCCCGGCCGCTTGAAAACCCCGTGGGGCGGTAACACTCCCGTCAACCCGTTGCCAATCGGACATTGGTGATCTCCTTCAGTGATGTCAGATAAGACAAAATTATAGGTCAGGATGATCCCGAATTATGATTTCGGTTTAGCACAGTCAACAGAGTGCATCCCAGTTGTGCAATCCCTCACCCAACCCTCTCCCTCATGAGAGGGCTTTTGGCTCCTTTCTCCTGCGGGAGAAGGGCTGGGGATGAGGGTGCTCCCTGGCGAGCCATGGGAATCTGCAAAAGTGGGATGCACCCAGTCAACAGGGATCAACGCAGAGAAAGCCCCTGAGCATTTCGGACAATCTCGCACCGTTCGACGATTTGCAAAGAACAATTACAGGGATTTCCCATAATCCTTCATAATTCTCTACGATTGAGTTGAGTAAAACTCGAAATAATTGAGGCACATTAGTAGTTAAGGGCCATCAAAACTGGCCAGATTACTGGAGTCAATCGGGTCTGTTCTGACCTGTGGCCCCCTCCACTCACTGGAGTCATGGTGACGGACTTTCCGTCCTCGTCTAGACTCCGCTCCAATCTTCAGCGTCCACCCGGATGAACATTGGAACTACTTTATTTAACTTTACTGATTCCTACTGATGTAAATTCAGTTAGTACCATGGTCTTTAAGCTCAAGCAACTTAGCCTCCTTGTGTGGCACTACCTCAATCAACCCTTGTTTGATTCTTCGGCACGAACTGCCTTTGGTATCAGTCGTTTTCTGTATATTTATCGCCTACAAACGTTGGAACGATGTTGGCAAAAGGACTGTGCTCAACAGGGACAGCATCACCACTGAATCCGCTCGTTTTAGCCTTGATCTTGATGATTTTGCGTGGCATTTTAACCAATCACGCTGGGAATTTGGCTGGCAAAAAACCTATCCTGTTTCATCCTGGGGAGGTTGGTCTGGTGCGATGGCTGTCTCAATTCCGATCCTGGAAAGCCCTCACCCTCGACCTCTTCCTAGGGGAGAGGGAACTGGGAAAATGGATCGGCTCCCCTCTCCCTAGGGAAGAGTAGGGCTGATTCCTTGTGATGAGAGAAAAATCTGCTCCAGCCAATTTGGCGATTTGAGCAGGGAAAATAACGGTAGTTTCCTGAAGATGTCTCAAAAAACAGTATAAATGCCCTAGTTTTATTTTTCTCCCAGGAAAACGAATCAGCCCTACTAGGGAAGAGGGGTTGGGGGTGAGGGCTATCAAGTCAGTCAACCAGCTCCCGATCACTTTGATTTTGTGATGAACAATTTAAATTCCTCATCAGAAAAATGGGTAGACACCCCGTGCTTTTAGCACGGCTTTATGTTAGGGTAATGGAGCTAAAAACGATAACCAAGCTCTTAGCCCAAAAATACGTTTGAATACCGCAGGGCTTGCGGGAAGGCTAAAGCCTAAAGTCTGCCGAGCGAACCTAAGACCAAAAAACCCCAGAGGTGGAGGCAGTTGCGAAACCCCAGCGATGGGAAGA
>NZ_JAQMTY010000128.1 GCF_028330765.1 Spirulina subsalsa CS-330
AAATTGCTGCCCGCGTTAAACGGTCTGGGGCTCAGTGGTCTCGCCACAATGTGCCTAAGGTTCTTCTACACCGTTGTGCTTATCTCAATGGTGAACTCTATTAATCTCTATGTACTATCTGCATAACTGGGATGCACCCTCAACAAGGGGCTTAAGCCCCTTGCCTGTTCATGAATCAAATGGGATTGCTATAGTAGCAGGGTGGGCAATGCTCACCTTGCTACATTAAGTTTTACTCAATACATTAAATTCAGTGATTACACGCACAACCTGCGTGGATCAGATTATTGTTCAACTCTTTGTTAAAAAATCATTATTTTTTTGATTGATTTCTTCATGTTCTTTTGATATATTTGCAATATCTGCACTTTTGGGGCTAATTGTGATGAGTCAATCCTGTGAAGCACTAACCGGAGAGGGAAGCGATAAGCATTCTTTTCAGGAAATAGGTCAAATCCCTCTCAATCATTATCCGAACCTGACGTTAATCACCACCATTCAAAAAATATGCCATAATGCCGTCATTTTGATGAAACTGCATTGGCATAGTGCCTTATCTTCCTCTCATCAATGGGAGACAGAAAGTTTTCAATTTGGACTCTTAAATACATTCATTGACGGCAAGTGGAAAATTCGACGAGTGAAGGTCAAGATAACGTTTGAATATTGCCTAGATGACCAAGATAGACCTTGATTTTTTATACAGATAAGGACATTTTTTATTGAATCTATTTTGATGAGATTATGCAAGATATTCTATGAAAATCCTAAATTCATTGTAAGTCTTGGATTTTTATTAAAAAGGGATTTAAGCTCTCTTTCTATCTATAAATCATTTGAGATTGCTATCGAAAAGAGGATTACAGCACAAAAACAGAGTAAATTCTTTAGATGATATTCGGCGTTCTTTGTGAGATTTTTTAGTGGGGAATGGTGAAGTAATGCAGAAGAAAACGCCACGGATTCCGATGCCGCCGGAGGTGCGGACGTTTGTGTTTGAGCGCGATCGCAATACTTGCAAAAGTTGCGGCAGTCAGGCAGAGTTGCAGGTGGATCATATTATTCCCTTGGCGAAAGGGGGCACGAATGATCTCAGTAATTTACAAACCCTGTGCCGCACTTGCAACCAGCGGAAAAAGCATCATCTTGATCCGAGATTTAAGCGGCATTTTAGTTAGGGGTGATGCGATCGCGATATTCGGATTCTAAGATGGACATCATCAGGAACGATTCAAAACCCCATTGCGTATAAATGCAGTCGCGCAATGTGCCTTCGACCACAAACCCCAAGGATTGATAGAGAGATTGGGCGCGGGTGTTGGAGTCTTTCACGTCGAGTTGAAATCGGTGGGCTTGATGCTTGTTAAACACCTGATTGAGAATTCGTTCTAAGGTTTGCCGGCCATAGCCTCGGCCCTTGACCATGACGACAAAACGCTGGAGGGTGATGCAGCGGTGAGGACTGGCTAAACCAATAAGAATCGTATAGCCGATGGGCTTGGCATGGTCGGGGTGAATGATGATGGAATGGGCAATATTGGGGTCATTTAACGCCGCTGCGTGTTGTTCGCGTGGCCATTGCTGAATATAGCGGTTGTTATCAGGATGGTTTTCCGCCATGATGACAAAGTCAAGATCATCTGGGGTGGTGGGGCGTAATTGAACCGGCATAGAGCATGGGTGAATGAATCGCACCCCTGATCAAACCACACCCGTTGCGGGGATGCGCTCAAGTCTGTGCAAGACGTTAAGAAAATTTAATAGTTTTCTAAAAGAGTTTACAATGCTAAGGATTCGGTTATTGAAGTTGATAAAAATCACCCTATTGAATGCAATTGTTTCCCAATCCATCCTGAAGATCTGAAGTTTTAGATCTTCGCGATCGCATGATGTCATTCCGAGCAATGTTTTGACAGAGATAGGCAAGGACAAATCCGACCCATTAGCAAAAGCGACAGCACAACCTCTCGATCTGATGCCGTTACAGCAAGAGTTGAACCATGAACGTCAACTGCGCCATCAAGCCGAAGCTCAGTTAGCGATCGCGCAGCAGGAATTGCGATCGCTGCAAGCCCAGATCGAGGAGCGGATTGAGGCCCAAGTGCGACAGCGCACGATGCAGTGGGAATTATTTCACCATCTGGCCGAGCAAATTGGATCAATTTTAGACTACGAACAACTGTTTCAATCGCTGCTCGAACAGTTGCAATTGCTGGTTCCCTGTGATGTGACAGCGGGGGTCTTGATGCACCCTAAAACCTGTGAACTGTTTTTCCGCAGTAAACAGCCGCTGCTGAACCAAACCCAAGCGGATTTAATTCAAACCCTGTTGCATCATCTCAGTCAACAGCAACAGTCGGATTTACAGGATCATGCGTTGCGGTTGCACCAGGTTCATTATCCGACTGATCCGACGATATCGGGCCTGATTAAGACGTTGCGATCGCAGTTTGTCGTTCCCATTTTGGATCACAGTTCCCCCGCTGCGCCGGTGTTCGGCCTGTTGTTAATCGCATCGGTGGACTCGACTCCGTTCACGGATGCCCATCAACAATCGGCGTTGTATGTGGCACAACAGGCGGCGATCTCGGTGCAGCAATTGCGCGTTTTGTTGCAGGCAGAATCCTCCACTCACCAAGAAGAACAAGACAAAGCTTTACTGAAGGAAAAAGAATTGAGCGAGTTAAAATCTCGCATGATCCGCACGATTTCCCATGAATATCGCACCCCCTTAACAGTGATTTCCCTAGCGGCGGAATCCCTGGCCCATCAATATTCCCGCTTGAATACGAGGCAGCGTCACAACTGTTTTCAGCAAATTTGCCGGGCAACTCAGCACATGAATAAGTTGATCAATGAGGTGTTGTGGGTGAGCCAGGCGGAGGCGGGGGAAATGGAGGTGCAGCACCAGCCGACGAATGTGGTGCGGGTCTGTCGCCAGAGTATGGATGAGTTGGCGGTGGTGAATCCGGAAGATGGGGTGCGGATTCATTTCCAGTTGACGGGGGAGGATGTGGAGGTGGAGGTTGACCCGATCCTGTTGCAGCAGGTGTTGACGCATTTGCTGTCCAATGCGCTGAAATATTCGGCGCTGGATCAGTCGGTGCAGTTGAGGTTGGAGATTACGCCCCAGTTGGCAATTTTTCAGGTGAGCGATCGCGGCATTGGCATTCCGCCGGCGGATCGGCCGCGCTTGTTTGAATGTTTTCACCGGGCGGGAAATGTGGGCACAGTGCCGGGGACGGGGCTAGGGTTGGCGATCGCCCGTAAATGTGTGGAACTGTTGGGCGGGACGATTATTTTTGAGTCGGAATTGGGGGTGGGCAGTTGCTTTACGGTGACGCTGCCGCGATCGCCATTGTCGTAGGGGTCATACCAATTTCCTAAAATAGAACTACCCATGCCATGACTCAGGCAAGGGGCTTAAGCCCCATGCCATGACTCAGGCAAGGGGCTTAAGCCCCTTGTTTTGTAGCGTGAATTTAAAGCATTGGTATCAGGAGTTGATCCAGGGGGTTGCCCGTTTTCAACTCTGGGGATTAGCGGAGGGAGTGGGGCACTTCGAGGCGATTGGCGGCGAGGAGTTCGGCGTTGGCGAGGACGGTTTTGGTGGGGCCATCGGCGAGAATCTGCTGATGGTTGAGGAGGAGGGTGCGATCGCACACTTCCACGATCATTTCTAAATCATGGGAGGAAATTAACAGGGTTTGCGAGGCGTGGTGAAAAAACTCAATCAATTGACGGCGGGCGGCCAAATCAAGATGGGCCGTGGGTTCGTCGTAGAGCATTAAGCGGGGATGCATGACGAGAACGGAGGCGATCGCCGCCATACATTTTTCACCCCCGGAAAGCTGGTGGGGGGCGCGATCGGCCAAATGTTCAATCCCCGTCATCTGTAACGCCCGATCGACGCGATCGCGTACCTCTGCATCCGGTAGCCCCAAATTATCCGCCCCAAACGCCACATCCTCCCGCACCGTCGGACAGAATAATTGATCATCCGGATTTTGAAACACCAACCCCACCGCTGGCTGAAACCGTCCCCGCCGCACCGGTTGCCCAAACACCTCAATCGTCCCTCGCTGCGGCGCAAGCACCCCCGAAATCAATAAAAATAGCGAGGTTTTCCCCGCTCCATTCGGCCCCACGAGTCCCACCTTTTCCCCCGCCTTCAGGGTTAACGAGAGATCGCGAAACAACGGCAGACCCTGGGCATAGTCAAACTGGAGGTTCTGAATCGAAAGCGCAACCGTCATGGCGTATTGTTCCGTTCCCGCATCAAGATTTCCGTGCGTATCCCCTGGGCTACGCTCCAGATCATTCCGTGTTCCATTAGTCTGTTACTGTCCCAGATGCTAGAAAATCCTGCACGATCGCTAAAATTCGCGCCGACGCTTGGCCGTCGCCAAAGGGATTAATCGCCGTCGCCATCGCATCATAGGCGGCGCGATCGCTGAGTAATACTTGGGCGTGGGATGCGATCGCCGCCGGAGCCGTGCCGATTAATTTCGCCGTCCCCGCCTGTACTGCCTCCGGGCGTTCCGTCGTCTCCCGCAACACCAGCACCGGCTTCCCCAAACTGGGCGCTTCTTCTTGCAGTCCGCCCGAATCCGTCAGCAATAGCGTACAGCGTTGAATCGCCCCCACCAACTGCCCATAGTCCAGCGGCTCCGTTAAAAAAACACGGGGATGATCCCCTAACGCCTGCTGAATCGGTTCCCGCACCGTGGGATTGCGGTGCATCGGCAACAGCAGCGCCGCATCGGGGCAATCGGTCAACACCTGGGTTAACCCCGCCAGAATATCGCGCAGGGGTTCGCCCCAATTTTCCCGACGATGCACCGTCGTCAAGATGACGCGATATTGCTCCCAATCCAGGCCCGGCACGGGGCAGGGGGGATGGGTCGCCGCCACCCGTAGCAGCGCATCGATCACGGTGTTGCCCGTTTGATGCACTGCGCCGGTTACATCGGATTTGGCCAGGTTAGCCACGGCCATCGACGTGGGGGCAAAGTGAAGTTGAGCGAGTTGGGAAATGAGGCGGCGGTTGGCTTCTTCGGGGTAGGGGTTGAAGAGGTTATCGGTGCGTAATCCGGCTTCGACGTGACCGACGGGAATTTGTTGATAAAAGGCGGCGAGGGCGGCGGCGAAGGCGGTGGTGGTATCCCCTTGGACTAAAACGCAGGCGGGGCGATCGCGCTCAAACCATGCCGATAATCCCGCTAAGGTGCGTTGGGTGATATCCGTCAAGGTTTGCCGGGGCTGCATGATCTCCAGATCATGATCGGCTTGGATTTCAAACAGCGCCATCACTTGATCCACCATTTCCCGGTGTTGCCCGGTTAAGATCACCCGCGTTTTGAGGGAGGTTGCTTGGCGAAACTGTTGAATCACCGGAGCGAGTTTAATCGCTTCGGGGCGCGTGCCCAAAATAATATCAATACAGGGAGGAGAAGCCATGCCAAACCACATTACCAACGAAAAAAAACGGGCCAGTGCCCCCCGTTAATGTAGCAAGATTCCGAAACCTTCGGTGCAGGGTTGCACCGGGTTAACTCGGTTTGTGGGCCAGCCAATACTTGCTGACGTGGTGGGTGGTGGTGGTCACGTTGGTAAATCCGGCCTGCTCTAAGTGGGCGACGAGATCATCTTGGCAATAGTGACGATAGTAGGGTTCATGGAAGAGGGCCGGGAAATTTTCGAGCATCGGCCCAAACCCTTCAATATCCATCATTTGAACCGAATCACAGAGCACCACTGTGCCGCCAGGTTTGAGAACGCGGAACATTTCAGCGATCGCCTCTCGTCGCACTGAACCGGGCAGTTCATGGAACAGGAAAACGGAGGTGAGGCCGTGAAAATAGTTGTCCTGATAGGGCAGGGCTTCGGCGGGGGCTTGGATCAGTTGGGGCAGTTCACCGGGTTGCGCACTGAGGATTTGGTTCGCTTTGCGGAGATAGGCGGGGGACAGATCCACACCGTAGAGGGCGGCCTGGGGGAAGGTGGCGCGGAGGGCTTGGAGGGTGTAGCCCGTGCCACAGGCCACATCGAGAATCTTGAGATCCGCCGGTGCGATCGCCTCGAACTCTGCCCCGATGCCTTGTTTTAACGGCTTGAGAATCCGTCGCCGCATCGGATTCGCTGCCCCATTAAACAGGATTTCCACTTGCAAATCGTAGAGATTCGCCGATTGCTCGCTGAGGTAGCCATCGGTTTGATAATGGAAGTTTTGGAGATAGTAGGCCGGGTAGCGATCGCGATCAACCTCTGGCGCAAAGGTGTGTTTTTCCTGGTTGCGCCGCCGTTCTACCACCGTCAGCCAATCGATCCACACCTGGGGATAGTAGCGCACCACATCATCCCACGCCGTTTCAAACAGCAGCGTTTCCGGATAAAGCCCCGCTTGGGCATCCTGCCAATCTTCCTCTAGCAAATCTTGCTGACGTTTTTGGAGGGTCTGGAGCAATTCCCGCGATAACCGCTGGGTGGCGGGGCGTTGATCGCCGAGAAACCAATCCACAATGCGATCGCCCACGGTCTTATGAGCCAAACTGATCGCACTTTTTCCGTATTGAAAGGTCGTATAGGCAGCTTGGCCAAATGCCTCTGGTGTGGGCAGACCCGCTTGCAGAATATTGATGAAGGGATTAATAAATTGCGTAGCCATGCAGACTAAATAGACGAGGGTGAATGAATTGCATAGCTCCTTAGTGTAGCAAGGCTTTACGGATCGTGAACGGCAGGAGGTGCGATCGCACTTCAACCCCCCAACCATCGCGACAGATCAAAAAACAACATGGAAACGGAATTGTCTCCATGCTGCTAAACGTCACAATTAGCACGCTTTGCCGTTACGGTATCATCACGTCAAATTTTCCAAATAATCCCGCACGCGATTCCGGCGTTTCGGTTGGCGGAGTTTTTGCAACGCCTTGGCTTCGATTTGGCGTACCCGCTCCCGTGACAGTTCGAGGGCGCGGCCAATTTCTGCGAGGGAATAGGGATTACCGGTTTTTAAGCCATAGCGCAGTTGGATCACTTCCCGCTCGCGGGTGGTGAGGTCAGCTAACAGTTGTTGCAACTCCCGCAGCAACGCTTCCCGCATCAAATTATCTTCGGGGGAGGCTTCTTCGGTTTCCAGGAGATCACCCAATTCGGTGTCTTTTTCTTTCCCGACCTTGATTTCCAAAGACACCGATCGCGGCACACGCAGGAGCACTTCCCGCACCTGTTCGGCGGTCATGTCTAGCTCTTTGGCGATGTCTTCGGTGCGGGCGGTGCGGCCTTTTTCTTGGGAAATTTTGCGCTGGGCTTTTTTGATTTTGTTGAGTTTTTCGGTGATGTGAACCGGGAGGCGGATCGTGCGGCTTTGGGTGGCGATCGCCCGCGTAATCCCCTGGCGAATCCACCAGTAGGCATAGGTACTGAAGCGATAACCCTTCGTCGGGTCAAACTTCTCCACCGCCCGTTCTAGGCCCAGGGTTCCCTCTTGGATCAAGTCCAACAGTTCCAAGCCCCGGTTTTGATACTTCTTCGCCACCGACACCACCAGGCGTAAATTCGCCTTGATCATATGCTCTTTGGCTTGAATCCCGGATTTTTGCGCCTCATCCAGTTCCGCCACGGTTAGTTCCGCAATCATGGCCCAATGGGCTTTGCCTTGGGAGAGGACTTGTTTAAGCTGATCGGTTTCCATCTCTAGCGTCCGGGCCCAGCGTTCCCAAGAGGGGCGATGGCCCAATTGAGAGGCGAGGCGATCGTGGGCTTGAATCAACAGCACAAACCGATACATCACCTGCAAGTGATGGCGGTACAGGAGATAAAGATGCCAGAGGTCATCCGCCTCAGGGCAGCGGAGCAGGAGTTTACACAGCAGCAAGGGGTCGGGAATTTCGCCCTGTTCTGCCGCTTGGCTGCGCAATTCCATCAATTGCACATAACGCTGAATAATTTGGGCTTCGGACACCTCCTCATCGCGCTTGAGGAGGGGAACCCGGCCAATTTCGGTGAGGTAGAGTCGAACGAGATCCGTTGTGGTGCGACCCGTGCGCTTCACCTCTGGGGTGTCATCACTTTCGGTGTAGTCCACATCATTGCTGACATCATCAACCGCAGAAGAGGAGAACGTGTCACGATCTGATAACCCTAGGGGCGCATCAAGCGTAGGGTCATCTGGGGGCGTGCTAAAGGAAGTTTGTGACATGGCAATTTCTATCAATCGAAGGGGAGGAAAACGATCGCATCGGTCAAGCCGGGGGGAATGACCCCTCATCCCCCAGAATAGGGGAATTTAGAGACAAAACGGGTGACCTCTGTCAAGGGCTAGATTAATCTACATCACTGGATTCGATGATTCCCGAAGGATTTTGAAGAATTTGACCCTGATCAGAGAAAAAAAGCGTTTTTCAGTTCCGGTTATAGTTGGAAAATGGCGGCTTTAGTGATCAGGCTCAACCGTTGGATCTAAAGCAATGGACGCAGGTTATGGTTCCTGAGTTGCCACCCTCTGGATCAATCTGGATCGCCCCCACTCCAAGAGAGTTGGGCCAAACCGTTAGATCCGATCGCCGCTGACTTCGTCCCTCATCACCATCACTCTATGTTAAATACTCTCAAAGTTGCCCAAGAGACTCGCTATTGGCTGTTAGGATTAGCGGCGAGTTTGATGCTGTTTCATCTCGCGCTGACGGATCAGACGGGAGACATGAAAAGTCTGAGTATTAGTTTTATTTTTTGGGGGGCGATCGCCTCCATGGTCTGGGATAAAAAAGAATCCTTGACATTCCACAGCACCCTCTTCTCTAGTCTACTCGGAACCACAATTCTCGGACTCGCTCTCTTTAAAACGTTACAGATTTCTAGCGGCGGGGTTTTCGTCCAAGCACTACCCCTGATCTTTGCCTTCAGCTTGGCGCTCATTGCCTCCGGCTGGGAACACCTCGGCCAATACCGCAAAGAACTGCTCGCCTTCGCGATTTTGGCTCTACCGGGCGAGCGATTTCTCGCGGGAGGGCTAGAGGCGATTCTCCAAAGTGTAACGGGCCAAAATCTCACCATGGCCACCGCTAAAGCCTCCACCTTTGGCCTCAGTCTCGTCGGGATGAATCCCCTACTGACGAATGATGTCTATATCAACTTATCCCGCTCCATTGTGCGTGTTCATGGGGTGCATCCCAGTTATGCAATGAGTATAAATGCTCAGGAGAGAAGCAAGCTAAAATCGGCATCATGGAATCAGAACCCGAAACACAACCTAATGGATACCCAAACCCAAGCCGAGCTTAAAGCCCACGCCGAAGCTAT
>NZ_JAQMTY010000129.1 GCF_028330765.1 Spirulina subsalsa CS-330
AGGATAAATCAATGGCGTTAGTCGTTGAGCCTAGCAACCCTCTGCAACTCTCGTTGTTTGAGTGGATAAATGGTCAGGTAACTGGCTGTTCAGAATCTCCCACTATAGCCCGTAGGGTTTAGTGGGGGAGTATGTCAAGGAGAAGCGATCGCCCTGTTAGAGGAGGCGATCGCCGCTGGCCATGGCATGATCAGCACTCACCAAATGCTCGCGGAACTCTACGATGAGGTGGGTTACCATCAAGCCGCCCAAGCTCAATACATTTTGGCCCACCACCAGAGCAAAGCCGAAAATGATCTCATTGCCCAAGCCACCCTAGAGCAGACCTTGGGTGAACTGAATGTTTTCTAGAGCGAGTACCCCAGGCGATCACCTGGTTTAAACGGGCCCAAGCCACCTACCAAGCCTTTAACGATCAAGAAACCGTTGCCGTGATTCAGGCGGAGCTAGAGCGTCTCGAATCCGATTAAGCTACAGTCTGAAGCCCGATGCGAGCGTTGACCTAGGCGGGCAAGTCAAACCGTTTGAGGGCGGCGATCGCATGGAGACGCACCCGATGATCCACATCCCCCATCAACTGCACCAGGGCATCAATGGCAATCGGATCGCCCAGTTGGCCCCAGGCTTGGGTGAGGGCTTGTTTGAGGCGATAGTCCAGGTTGCGATCGTGGTACTGCCGGTAGTAGTTGAGCAGCAGAGTTGCACCGGCCGGGCGGAGCGACTCCCGCTCAATCCGTCCGACGATGTGGATCGCTTCCACCCCCAATCCCATCGGGAGACGCGGCAGCAACGCCTGTAAGACGGCCAAACTTTCGGGGGTGGCCGTCCAGCCCAGGGCCCGGATTAAATCCTGTTGCAGGGGGGCGGGGGTGGTGGTGCGTTCGAGGACGCGGGCGATCGCCTGCACTGCCGCCGGACTGCCCAAGCGTCCCAAGGTCAACGCCGCCTGCTGACAAACCTCCAAATGCCAATCGTCCAAACAAGGGCACACCGTCGCCAATACCGCCTGCTCCCCGATCTGAGTCACCCGCAACCCCAGGCCCATCAACGCCTCGCGCCGCACTGCCGCCACCGGATCGCGCACCGCCTGCTGGAGCAATGGGCCAATGCGCACATCTTGAAACCCGCTCAATGCTTCGATCGCAGCCTGGCGCACCGTGGGATCTGCATCTTGGGCCACGGTGAGGAGGGGATCAATCACCGCTGGGTGGTGAATTTGGGCGAGGGAGCGCACGGCCACGGGGCGGGCCGTGGGTTGATCGAGGGTCTGGGCAAGGGCCACGATCGCTGGTTGCCCAATCTGAGCCAGTGCCCCGGCTACCACCAAGCGCAATTCGTCATCCTCACTGGTTTGCAACACATCGATCAGGGTGGTGATCACCTGCGGCTCTGGAAATTCGCCGAGAATGCGCCCGGTAAACCAGCGTTCTTCGAGGTCGCGGGTGTCGTCGGTGAGGATCGCGAGCAAGGCAGCGATCGCCCCCATCCCAAAACGCGGCAACAGCTTCGCCACATCCCAACGCTCTTGAAAATCGCCCCAGGCCAACACCAACAGCGCCAAATCCAGGGCGTGTCGTTCTTCATCCGGTGGCGCAACGGGTGCGATCGTGAACCACTGGCGCAGGTGCTGACACACCGCTGACCACTTTCCCAATTGGGCACATTGAGTCGCAGCAGTAAGGGAATGAGACATAAAAATCTAAAAACACCAGTGACAATCAAAACACGCATCATCCAGGTTCAAACCTCTCACGAGCCTGGATCACAACTTCCCCCAGCATAGCCCTGAGCACAGCACAGGGGTGAGTCTTCAGTGTAAAAGAAATTTTCGTTTTCCTCTCCCTTTTTCATGCACAAATCGCATCATTCTCAGAATAGATCCTCATAAAGAAACAAAAGGTGTGCCCAATACTACAAAATTCCGAGGATTTTCTCCATAAGGTGAACCTAATCTTAGACTCAATCCCGTCGCCTCTCCCCAGCCCCAACCCGCCCAGCCCTGAACCTATCTGAATCACTCGCTATGACTAGCCAACCCTCCTTAAACCGATTTGAACAATTGAAAGCTGCCAAAGATGGATTGGCGGTGAAAGATGAACTAGAACAATTTGCTGCCCTTGGTTGGGAAGCCATTGACAAGAACGACTTAGAACATCGTCTCAAGTGGCTGGGTATTTTTTACCGACCGGTGACCCCCGGTAAATTCATGTTGCGGCTGCGGATTCCCAACGGCATCATCACCGTAGACCAAATGCGTGTCTTGGCGGAGGTTGTGCAACGCTACGGAGACGATGGCAGCGCCGATATTACCACCCGTCAAAACTTGCAACTGCGGGGCTTGCGGTTTGAGGATTTTCCCGATATTTTTCGTCGTTTCAAAACTGTCGGTCTCACATCCGTGCAGTCGGGCATGGATAACGTCCGCAACATTACCGGCTCTCCCGTGGCGGGGCTTGATGGTGATGAATTAATCGACACCCGCGATCTGGTCCAAGCGGTGCAGGACATGATCACCAACAAGGGCGAAGGGAATGCCGAATTTACCAACCTGCCGCGTAAATTCAACATTGCCATTGAAGGCGGTCGGGATAATGCCGTTCATGCTGAAATTAACGACATTGCGTTTGTGCCGGCCTATAAAGCGGGTGAACTGGGCTTTAACGTTCTGGTGGGGGGCTTTTTCTCGGCGCGGCGGTGTGAAGCGGCGATTCCCTTAGATGCCTGGGTTCCACCGACGGCGGCGGCGGTGGTGGGGATCTGTCGCGCCATTTTGACGGTGTATCGTGATCATGGCTTGCGGTCGAATCGCCAGAAAGCACGGTTAATGTGGCTGATTGATGAATGGGGTATGGCGCGATTCCAGGCGGCGATCGCAGACCACCTCGGCCACCCCTTAACCCCAGCAGCAGAAAAGGACGAAATTGACTGGGACAAGCGGGATCATCTCGGCGTTCACCCACAACGGCAACCGGGCTTTAGCTTTGTGGGTCTTCATGTTCCCGTTGGGCGTTTGGATGCGGCAGCGATGTTTGAGTTGGGACGGTTGGCGGAGGTCTATGGCAATGGGGAAATCCGCTTGACGGTGGAACAAAATGTGATTTTGCCCTTTATTGCCAATGAAAATTTGCCGATGTTGTTAGCGGAATCGCTGCTAGAACGCTTTCCCTCCGAGCCGATGCCGTTGGCGCGATCGCTCGTCTCTTGCACCGGGGCCCAGTTCTGCAATTTTGCCCTCGTGGAAACCAAGCAGCGGGCCGTTGCGATCGCCCAAGCCCTTGACCAACGCCTCGATATTCCCCACCGGATTCGCATTCATTGGACAGGCTGCCCCAACTCCTGCGGTCAACCCCAAGTCGCCGATATTGGCCTGATGGGAACCAAAGTCCGCAAAGATGGCAAAACCGTTGAAGGCGTGGATATTTACATGGGGGGAACCGTGGGCAAAGATGCCCAACTGGGAACCTGTGTACAAAAAGGGGTCGCCTGTGACGATTTAATCTCTGTTTTAGAATCCCTCATGATCGAAAAATTGGGGGCAACGCCTAAAGCACCCGCCCCATAGGAGGTAGTGACAGCGGCCCGATCAAAATCACGTTAACCACAGCATTTGATCTGGTTGACTGACTTGATCGCCCTCACCCCCAACCACTTTCCCAGAGGGCGAGGGAAGCCGATCCATTTTTCCAGTTCCCTCTCCACTAGGGAGCTAATCCTGTAGGGGTTTGGAAAGAGCCTGAGCCCCCTGCTTAGCAAAGAAGAAACGCTCAAGGGCAGTCGCCAGGACTTTGACCCCAGGCAGAGGTTGCCTCTGGGAAGGAGCAAAACTCACTAACTTCGCTAACGCCAAAGTAGCCTGTCGTAGAGAGTCAACAGCTTGACCCGAGAGGAGACATAAAAGCCTCAGTTCATCGGCATCAAACATCGTCTGAGCCGACTGCTCAGGGTCTTGACGGAGGGCATAAGTCAG
>NZ_JAQMTY010000130.1 GCF_028330765.1 Spirulina subsalsa CS-330
GATTACGATCGCGCTTCCTTTTGTAATGATTTATAAAAAACAGAGATTCTTTAGATTTCAATTTCTCGCTTCAGTTTAGGATATATGGTCTCAAAAATTGTCACTCTCCTCTACGATTTAATCTCATCCAACGTGATCGACAATTTGTTATGATGGAAACCCAGATTATCTGATTAAAAAGAGAGATTTCCTATGGCTGAAGGCAAAGTAAAATGGTTTAACGAAACCAAAGGATTCGGGTTTATCGAACCCGATGATGGCAGTAGTGAAGTATTTCTTCATTTTTCCTCCATTAAAGGCGATGGTTTCCGCACATTAACGGAAGGACAAAAAGTGTCCTACGATGTCGTCAAGGCAGCAAAAGGCCCCCAAGCAGAAAATGTTCGTGTGATCTAGGGACTCCTTCGCGATCTTTGCAAATAAACAGCATCGATACGCAGGCGTTCGACTGTTAAAGTCAGTGTTCTTCAGTCCAATTGATACGATTCAGCAGAGGGTGCGTTACGGCGGATTTGCGACTTAAAATCTGGGATGTTCAGAAGGATCGCCGCCCAACGCACCCTACTATAATGGCATAGCTAAAATAGTGCTTTAGGGTAGGGTGGGTTAGGCGGATTAAACTCCCGCCATCACTGCAATCTAGCAATCCGTCGTAACCCACCGATTAACGTGTGCCACGGCACTACCGTTACTGTGGCCGCTACTTGAGCGATCGCAATTCTGTACAATAGAAAGGCTGTTTTGACCTGCCCCCACTCACCCATGACTACCCCGCGCACCTATCACGTCATCACCTTCGGTTGTCAGATGAACAAAGCCGACTCCGAACGCATGGCTGGGGTATTAGATGATATGGGCATGATTGCCTGTGATGACCCCAACGCGGCGGATCTTGTGCTTTACAACACCTGCACCATCCGCGACAACGCCGAGCAAAAAGTATATTCCTACCTCGGACGGCAGGCAAAACGGAAACAGACGCAACCGGACTTAACCCTAGTGGTGGCGGGCTGTGTGGCACAACAGGAAGGCGAACAACTCCTGCGGCGCGTCCCGGAATTAGATTTAGTGATGGGGCCGCAGCACGCCAATCGCTTAGGGGATCTCCTTGATCAAGTGTTCGCCGGGCAGCAGGTGGTGGCCACTGATCCGATTCATATTGTCGAAGATATTACGAAGCCGCGCCGAGATAGTGAGGTGACGGCCTGGGTGAATGTGATCTATGGGTGCAATGAGCGTTGCACCTATTGTGTGGTTCCGGGGGTGCGTGGGGTGGAACAGTCCCGCACACCGGAGGCAATTCGCGTCGAAATTGAAGACTTGGCACAACAAGGGTTTAAGGAAATCACGCTGTTGGGGCAGAATATTGATGCTTATGGGCGCGATTTGCCGGGCAGCACCGCCGAGGGTCGCCATCAACATACCTTGACGGATTTGCTCTATTTCATTCACGATGTGCCGGGGATTGAGCGGATTCGGTTTGCAACAAGTCACCCGCGTTATTTTACGGAGCGACTGGTGCGGGCTTGTGCGGAACTGCCGAAGGTGTGTGAGCATTTCCATATTCCGTTTCAGTCGGGAGATAACGAGGTGCTGAAGGCGATGGCGCGGGGCTATACCCAGGAGAAGTATCGGCGGATTATTGAGATGGTGCGGGAGTATATGCCCGATGCGTCGATTAGTGCGGATGCGATCGTTGGGTTTCCGGGGGAAACGGAGGCACAGTTTCAGCAGACGTTAGATCTTGTCGAGGCGATCGGGTTTGATTTGCTCAATACGGCGGCCTATTCCCCCCGGCCGGGGACTCCGGCGGCATTGTGGGAGCATCAGGTGAGTGAGGAGGAGAAGCGCGATCGCCTCCAACGACTCAATCGTCTGGTGGAAACGAAAGCGGTAGAGCGATCGCAACGGTATCGCGATCGCATTGAAGCCGTCCTCGTTGAAGCCCAAAACCCCAAAGACCCCACCCAAGTGATGGGCCGAACGCGGGGTAACCGTTTGACCTTCTTCGCGGGGGATATTGCCCAGTTAAAAGGGCAAACCGTCCCGGTGAAAATCACGGAAATTCGAGCCTTCAGCCTCACCGGGGAACAGGTCGCGCCGGTATTGGTGTAAGTGTTGAGTCGGTGTTAATCGTCTGTTGACCTCTTGCCCTTCACCCCAAACCCTTCTCCCATGAGGCGAGGGGCTTCATGATTTTGGAGGGCGATCGCCGGACGGCATGACACCCTAACCCAACCGGCCCAGCAGCCGATTCGCAAGATATTCTTGAGGATATTCGTGGTGGGCGGGCCAATAAAACGACTGTTTCGGTTCTGGGCGATCATAATGAAACCGTTCCAAAATGTAATCAGGCACGGTGCGATTAATTAAATGCACTTCTAAGGGGAAAATTTCCTGCTGCCACTGGTTCAGCCGGGCCTGAGAAATGCCCGAAAACGTTTGACCAGAGGTGCTATTGCCGTGCCATGCCTGCCCTAAAAAGGTGGGAGTTTCTAGAACTGGGTTGAAGTCTAGATCGAGCCAATCACAGAGTTGCCGGATCATAGCCTGTGAATCTAATAGTAAGTCTTCATACTGGAGGACAAAATAATGGTCTAGCAGACGGCAATTTTTATCGAGATGATAAAAAGATTGAGTGATGCTGCGGATTTCTGTGCCGATCCAGGGATAGTGTTCAATGATGCGTTTTTTGCGGTTGAACATTTTGAATTTGCGTAGGGAAACAAGATTGGCATAGGGATTACGCACCACATGTATGAAACGAGCAGCGGGGAACATTTTTTGTAAATCAAGGGCAAATTCAAACGTCTCGGTACTTTTTTCAAGAATTCGACAATCTGGATCAAGGGGGCGATCGGATAAGCTCTGATGAATTGCATTCATATAGATCCAAAATAAATCAGCCGGATTCATCACGTCAGACTGGCGATCGCATCCGGCAAAGGCTTGCTCAACGGCCGCGTCAAACTGTTCTAAATTGAATAGTTCTTTAGAGATCGCATCGGAGAATGGGTTATCTTCCGTATTTGCATAGCGGATGCCCCCTTTAATGTTTTGAATAAATGCATTGATGGTGCAAGGCCCTTTGCGATAGTGGGGGCTGTGCATCGCGTAGGAAATCCAATATTGCAGATGCTGAAAAAAATGGGTTTCAATGGGCGCAACAAATAAATCTGGATGACCATCAAACAGCGATCGCACCAAGCTCGTCCCAGATTTATGGGTTCCAAACACAAAAATTGGGTTGTTATTCATACAGTGACCTCAATTAAAGGCGGTGACACTATTAAAGCAAAAGAGCCATCTAAGGACAGGACAAAAGTTGAACCGGGTTGAAGAGGGAATCTGAAAACAAGCAAGCGTCAATGAAAAAGCAGCGCCAGAGGTCAAAGCCATAGCGGACGAGATTGCGATCGCGACGACCATGAACCTGTATCAATCGTCCGCCCGTGTCGTCTGGGGGGTCATGGTCAGTTTTCCAAGGCTTTCAGACAGCAAACAATGAATCCACACTTTAAGAGGTCGTGTAACAAGAAATGTAAAGGAAGTGGAGTCATCCAAAAAGAGACCTGGCATCGTAGAAAGAGTCGAGCACGTTGAAATTCTATCCGTCAAGACGACGGAAAAAAGGGAGAGGTCTACAAGTTTCTGAGTTAGCGATCTATGGGGTAATGATTCACCTGATGCTGCGTTCTCTTGCTTCTTCTTAACCTTTCTTTTTAAACAGCCTCTTAATCATGAAAGGCTTTGAGGCAGACTTTCTGGGGTTGGCTGTGGGCTTCGTTTAAGGCGGCTTCTACTGCCCGCAGCATGACTTCATAGGAGAAGGTGCGCCGGGGAATGAGGCTGGCAATGCCAATACTGATCGTGATGATTGGGGTGGCGGCTTGGCGGGGATGGTTGATTTGGAGGGCTTGGATGCGTTGGGTCATGGCGTGGGCGATCGCGATCGCAGTGTCGGCGCGACATTGGGGTAAGGCGATCATGAATTGATCCTCTCGATATCGTGCGAGAAAATGCTGGGTATCGGTGAGGGTCGCGTAGAGGTTTTGCCCCACTTGCCCAAAACAGCGTTGACCCGCTCGAAAACCATAACTTTCTTCGTAGGCCATGAATTCATTGATTTGGCACAGCAACAGGGTTAAGGGCAACGCCTGGTGAGTGAGCAGATCCCATTGTTCAATCAGATATTGCGTCATGGTTTGGCTGTTCGGCAGGGTTTTGATCGGGTCAAGATCTGCGTCGTTGTCATCATCATTGGGTTGGGTGAGTACCGCGATCGTCATTAAGCGTAACTGGAGGGTTAAACGGGCGATCGCTTCTGCTTCACAAAATGGGTACTCTAAATAGTCTGCCCCGCCCACGGCAAACACCCGCTCGCGATCGCACGGTCGGGTCGGGGTTCCCACAAACAGCACTGGCAAGGGTCGATTTTGAATCGCAGGGGGCAGCACGGTACAGAGATGATAACTATCTAGGGTTGGCAATTCCGTCGCGAGGAGGATGAGGGCGGGTAAGCGGGTGGCGATTGCGGCAGCGATCGCCGGGATATCATCCACCGAGGCGCACCAGTGCAGTTGATAGTTTTGGGTTTGGCTGAATTGCTGAAACCACGCTGCAATCATGGCATCAGCAGTGATCAGGAACAGGACAGGCGCAGGGGTCAGCATAGGGGCAACAAGGGCGACAGGGTTGCTAAAAAACGACAGTTTGAGGACAGAACAGTCCACACCATGGAGACGCTGGCGAGCAAAAGACGCACCGTGAGGAACCGTAACAAACAGTTACAATGTAGGTGCGGGTTAATGGTGAATTCATAACCAATTCTCGAAATTTGTGATGGGTGATAATCCGTGCAATAGGCAGGCCACGGTTGCCCTGAAGCCGGAGGGGGTAGCGTTGAGCGTCGCCATCACGTCCATTGATGGTCTTCATTAAACCTGTTCAAGAATGAGAACTGCTAGAATTTTGATACTAGAGGATGCTGCTTATGTTACAGATACTTTACATTTTGGTCTTTACTGTGATCGCCTTTTTGGCGGTGAGTAATTTGATTCGGAGTCTGGTCACTTTAAACATTGAATCCAATCGTCGCGTCCGGACTGGCCCTCAACCCCAAACGAACAGAGCACGCCGCACCGTCTCAGCACCCCACCCTGAACTGTTAGACGACTATGGTCAACCCATTGATGAACCCTTGCTTGTGGTGCGTTCCATCAATGTAGACGATGCGCGTGAAAAATTGGATGCCCTGTATAAGGCCTCTCCCAGTTCATCCCCAGAGCCGACGGAAGAATCTTAAACCGGATCTGCGGCGGGGTCATCCAATGGCAAGGGCGCGATCGCAGTTTGGCGTAAGGGTACGATGATGAACGGGATTAGACCGGCATGGGAATTTATCAAGTCCGCTTCGCTACGGAGGCTGATGCGCCCTGTTTAGTGGAGATTCACAATCGCAATGCTCGTGGGGCTTGTGACAGTTTTGATCGGGGTTTTTTGCTGGAGCCCACGAGTTTAGAAACGGTACAGGGAGCCTTGGGCAAGGGAACACGGTATTTAGTGGCAGTGGATGAGGGCGATCGCATCCTCGGTTTTGTCATGATCGCCCTCTCCCTACTTAACCCCGTCCTGCGAGATAAAATTACCTGGGCTAATCCCCAGATCCCCGCCCAGACCCAGCGCGACAATCATCGCTATATTCAAATCTTGGCCGTTCACCCCGACATGGCAGGGCAAGGGGTCGCCCGCACCCTCTATGAATCGCTCCCGATTCAGTTTCCCAATACCCTGTTTTCCGCCATCGTTGTCTGGCAACCGATTCAAAATCAGCGATCGCTCCAGTTCCATCAACGCCAAGGGTTTATTGAATTGGGCCGACTCCGCGCCGAGCAATTTCTCGACCTCCATAACTATGAAGCGATCGTGATCGGCAAAGCTACCCCACCCGCCACCTGGGATAGTTGATCAGGGTTAGATCGCCGGCTGTTTCAACACCCCGATCCCACCCTGATCACAAAAAAGACCAGAAAAATCTCTCTCGTGAAGATCACCGTGAATCGCGTGAGCCTGACTTAGGGTATGGTGAACGTTGATCCTGTGGTGTAATGCCCATGCCCCGCATAATTCCCGAAGAAAAACGCAATTGGTTCCGGTTTGTCTTTCAACTGCGAGCGTCTGTGCTCCCCGCGATTTTGCCGCGCATTTTGGTTTGTTGTGGATTTTCCCTGGGGGTGACGATGGTTCATCAGCAGGGTTGGCCGGTGTCGTTGCCAGTTGAAAGTAGTATTGTGCCGAGTTTGGTGCTGGGGTTGCTGCTGGTGTTTCGCACCAATACCGCCTACGAACGGTTTTGGGAGGGGCGCAAACAGTGGGGGACGTTGGTGAATACGGTGCGCAACTTGGCGCGGCAGATTTGGGTCGCGATCGCCGCCGAAAACGCCCAAGACCGGGCCCAAAAAATCGCGATGATGCGGCTTTTGGTAGCCTTTGCCGTGACCACAAAACGCCATCTTCGCAGTGAAACGATGGCCTGTGATGAACTTGCGCCATTGATGCCTCAGCAGCGGTGCGATCGCCTCACCACCATGAACAATCCACCCCTTGAAGTGGCCTTTTGGATTGGGGACTATCTGCAATTGCAATACGATCGCGATCGCATCAACGCCTATCAACTGGCGGCCATGTTCAAACTGCTCGATACAATGGTGGATGTGTTAGGAGCCTGCGAGCGCATTTTAAAAACCCCCATCCCCCTCGCCTATTCAATCCACCTCAAGCAATTATTGCTGATCTACTGCCTCGGTCTTTCGTTTCAAATGGTGGATGAATTTCGCTGGTGGACGGCGGTGGTGGTGGGTTTGGTGTCCTTTACCGTGTTCGGGATTGAGGAAATTGGCATCGAAATTGAAAACCCATTCGGCTACGATCGCAACGACCTCCCCCTCGATCAAATCTGCCAAACCATGGCGGCGAATCTTGAAGACCTGATCACCCTTTCCCCCTCCGTCCAACAGTGGCACAAGCCCCCATCCACCCTAGACGAATAATACAGACTGAATCCCATGGCTGACCGTATCCTCCTATCGCTATTTAGGTTTTTGCTTCATAGCACCTAGCTTCTGAGATTGACTCTCTTCGGCTCTTACAGTCGCTCCACAGAAGCACTAGCCAGAGCGGTTAGGACATTTCAGAGACTCTGGAACAAGGGGCTTAAGCCCCTTGCCTGTCCTAATGCCCTTGTTGATTGCTATATTTCGACTCGCGTTGATATCCCTGTCATGGTTAGTCCTGCATTCTGGACATTCCCACTCCCTCATATTCAACGGCATTTTATCCAATCTCTGTCCACAATTCCCGCACCGTTTAGAGCTAGGGAAGAGGCAACGGGTCAAGCCGCTGCCTCCCCGCGCCGCAAAAAATCACGCCCGCCGCGATCCGAGTAGTCGTCTGTGCCGACGGGTTAAACGGCCCAGGTTAATTCGGGGGAAAAGAGATCAAACCGATGATGTTCAGCCGGAGGGCGATCGCTATCGGAATCGTTGATTTCGGCTCCGTCCCAATCCACCCCCTGAAGGATCGCCTGATCCCAGCTTGTCCCCGTAAGGCGGGCTTGTTTCAAAATCGCGTTGGTGAGATCCGCCCGATCAAAGGAGGCCTTGATGAGGTTGGCGTTGCTAAAGTTGGCCCGGCTTAAATTCGCGCCCTGAAAATGGGTATTACAACATTTCGCCGCACTGAAATTGGCCCCAATCAGGATCGAATCTTGGCAACGAGCATCACTGAGATCCACCCCTTCTAAATCCACGCCACTGAGATCCACATTGCGCAAAAACGCAGCAACGAGGGTGGCACCATTGGCCGACACGCCGCTGAGGTTAGCCTCACTGAGGCGCACTGCGTTTAAGTTTGCCCAGTTGAGGTTACAGCCGCTGAGATTCCCTTGGCGGAGGTTGGTTCTGTAGAGGGTTGCGCCGCTGAGGTTTGCCCCCCACAGATTCGCCCGACGAAGGTTGGTGTGGGCCAGGTTCGCCCCGGTGAGTTTGGCGCGAGGCAGTTTGGCGTTAATCATGAAGGCCCCTTCCAAGTTGGCCTTGGTGAGGTCTGCATCGGCGAGTTTGCTATCGCTCAGTTTGGCACAGTGCAGATTCGCCCAGTTGAGACAGGCGGCGCTGAAGTTGGCTTTGGTGAGAAAGGCTCGACTCAAGTTCGCGCCGCGTAGTTTGGCATTGCGAAAGTTAACGCCGATCAGTGTTGTGCCTCTGAGATCTGCACCACTGAGATCAACGCCGCTAAAGTCGCGCTGTCCCCGTTCGTAGCGTTGCAACAGTGATTGAACGTCCATAACAAAGCTCTAGAGTAAGAGTTCATGGCCTCGACGGCGATCGCAATCTTGAGGTGAGGTGTATGCTCTGTTTTTCCGAGTATTCTCGTCACTATTCAGCGTGAATGATGACGTGAGAGCATCAGGGTTTACACATCTCCAAGCGTCAATGGATGGGCTTGGGATTACTGCCGCTGGCTTAATTTTAAGCTGCTGGGGTCAGACCTGCATAAAAACCACGCCCCAATATTTAGAAAAGTTTAAGATTATCAACTAATCATCATCAACGAGCGTTGACCCCTGGTAGCGGGCCAGGTTTGACCGGCTCTCCCCTGCGACGATCGCAGCAATGATTTCGATGGGAGAGTCGGCATTGAGGCCGCAACAAACCCGAATCCCCCTGCCGGGGCAACGGGATTAAGGGGTAATCGTGAGGGGTTTGCTCCGGGAACATCAGAGAAAATAGACCTGCCCATCGAGCAAAATCCGTGTGATGCCCTTGGCATAGAGATAAGACCGGGTTTTTTCAAACAGGTTGCTATCGGGCACTTTAATGACGCGGTGCGATCGCTGCTGAGAAAACCGCCGGGCCACCCGATGATTATCAAAAATCGGCAGGGTGCGCTGGCTCGTTTCATCGGAGGGAATCGAGCCCAGATCGCCAAACTCATGGAGAGGGCGGGTAATCAGTTCAGAGGTGCGATCGACCACGAGATAACAGGTGCGCGGAAACGTGGCGCGGGAGAGGGGCAGCACTTCTACACCATTGGCGGAACGGGGTTGAGGCTGGGGACGAGGCTCATCCTCATCGTCATCGTCTTCATCATCCCAGTCATCGTCATCATCGAATTCATCATCGTCTAATTCCGGCTCAAGATCTTGGTCATCGAGCAGGGTTTGAAACGGATCGAGGGATTCATCCTCATCGTCAGAGATGGGGTCTGGGGCAGACGTAACGACGGTTGCATTTCGTCGGATGGGTTTTTCCGTGGACGACGTAGCAACGAGTTCAATGAGTTTCGCTGGTTCAGGGTCAGGAATTGTGAGCTGCGTCGATCGTGATGATTGAAGCTTGCGGGGTTTACGACTGGTCGAGGTGGGCAAGTCGGCTTCGGGTTCATCCGCAGCCTGTTCCGTATACTGACGAATCACGTTAGCCGCACCGGTGGGGGTGCGACTTAACCGCTTTTGCTGGATCAGATCTTCGTAGTCTTGCTCGTTCAAACGACTTTTCAGAAAGCGGCTAATCGTAGAGCTACTGACTTGAAACCGCTCGGCTAGCGTTGATGTGGTTTCTTGCGGTTGATGGTACAAGTCAAGAATTTCTTGCTTATCCGTCTCGGTTAACTTTCTGGGACTCATACTTATTCTGTGGTGGCGTTTGCCCGTCTGCGCCGACTTTTACGTGGTCGGCTGGAAATATCGAATTCTAACGCCGCACCAATGGCCAATAAGATACCACTAAATACGAAGAATACTTCTAGAAATCCCCCACTGGCATACTCGGTGGGTAAGGTTGCCGCATATTTAAACCACATGTCTGCTAAGTATTTGGCGAGGGCGGCGGCGGCAATCATTTGCCAGGAGCGGGCAAAGGTTCCCCCCCAAAAGGCCAGGAGCAGCATGACGGCAATGATCAGCAAGGCCACATCGCAAATGATGTAGAAGAAGTTGATCGGGGCGGAAAATTGGAGCAAGCTGTCTTGGAGGGTATTGACCCAGATCGGGACGGGATGGCTGGGGGTTGCGTCGGTGTCTGGGGTTTCTGGGGGGAGGGTGGGGGCGGAGTCAATGGTGATTTCTGCTGTGATGGCGCTGGGTGGGGGGCTGTCCATGGCTTGGGCGGGGGCGATCGCAATCCACACCGCTAACGCTGTCCCGGCGAGGGCAATGACAGTCAGCGTCACCCATTGCCACAGGGCGAGGCTCAACCGCTTGGAGAGCACCGCCAACACCATACCCACACCTAAGCAGATATAGAATGCCATGTAAAACAGGTCGGCGGGGGACACTTCGGGATCAAGCTCCCAATAGATTTCCCAAAAGCCAAAAATGAGATCGGCAATGAAGTAGGCCAAGATGCCGAGGCCGATGCCGAGCCAGACGTTACGACCGCTGGCAATTTTGGGGCTTTGCCAGTTGCGGTAACAGAGCGCGGCTCCGGCGAAAAAGGGGATGCATTCAGCAATATAGGTTCCCCATAGATACCATAGGGTTTCTTCTACCTCCGGCTGAATGACGCTGAGGAGGAAGAATCCGAGTGATAAAACTCCCCAGACAATGCCGGCAATGATCACATTCTTGCTCGCCAGCCAAGACTGCGATTCTGATGTGTTGTCAACAGAGCTAGTCATAGGTCGTTGGGTAAAACGGTTGATGGTGCGATCGCTTTAACCGTTGATTGAATTAAAGCCACCCATCATCTTAATCTACTTGAGTCTTTTCCTTTGCAGACAAACTCGTTTCCTTTCTTAGCATCTCTTGACCAACGGAGCGCGTCGAGGCAGGGGGTGACCCTGCCCTCGCTTTTGAAGACGGCTGACACAATGCAAGCGAGAGACCCCATAGAAAACGAGGGGCAGATTGCCCCTCGTTCACCTCAAGCCAAGATTGAGCACTGACAGGATTGGAGTTACGACTTCAAACCGGCGTTTTCTTGGTTGTATTCTTCGAGTTCGATTTTGACGGGTTTGGCTTTCCAAATTTCCGTGACGTATTCGTGAATGGTGCGATCGCTCGAAAACTTACCCATCCGCGCCGCATTGAGGATCGACATCCGCGTCCAGCGGTCTTGATCCAAATAGGCCTCGCTCACCTTAGCTTGGCATTCCACATAGGCCCGGAAATCCGCCATCAGCATGTACTGATCGTTGTAAAGCAGCGAATCCACCAGGGGCTTAAACAGGTCGCGGTTGCCGTGGGAGAAATAGCCCGACGCGATCCGATCGATCACGGCTTGCAATTCCATGTCGTTGTGATAGTAGGCCATGGGATTGTAGCCCTGCATTTTCATCGTCATCACCTCTTCAGCCGTCAAACCAAAGAGGAAGAAGTTTTCGGGGCCGGCTTCTTCGCGGATTTCGATGTTTGCCCCGTCAAGGGTGCCGATGGTGAGCGCCCCGTTCATGGCAAATTTCATGTTGCCGGTTCCCGATGCCTCTTTCCCGGCGGTGGAAATCTGTTCGGAGAGATCGGCAGCGGGGTAGATTTTTTCACCGAGGGAGACATTGAAATTGGCGAGAAAGACGACTTTGATGCGATCGCGCACATCCGGGTCTTTATTGACAATATCCGCCACCGCATTCACCAGCTTAATCACCAGCTTCGCCATGAAATAGCCCGGCGCAGCCTTGCCGCCAAAGATAAACGTGCGCGGCACAATCTTCACCGCCGGATTCTGTTTAATCCGGTTATAGAGCGCGATGATATTGAGCACATCGAGCAACTGGCGTTTATATTCGTGAATCCGCTTCACCTGCACATCGAAAATTGAATTAGGATTCACTTCGATATTGTTCTTTTTCCAGATGTAGGCCGCAAGATCTGTTTTGTTCGCTTGCTTAATCGCCCGCCATTCTTGGCAGAATTTCGGGTCATCAATGAACTGCTCTAACTTGCGCATTTCATCGAGGTTTTTCACCCAGTCTGTGCCGATGCGATCGTTCATCAACTTCGCCAAGCGCGGGTTACAGAGCAACACCCAGCGACGCGGCGTGACCCCATTGGTTTTATTGACGAACTTATCGGGCCACAGCCGCGCAAAATGGCTGAGGGTATCTTGCTTGAGCAGTTCCGTATGGAGTGCCGCCACCCCGTTAATGGCATGGCTGCCCACACAGGCCAAATTCGCCATCCGTACCGATTTATGCGCCCCTTCTTCAATAATTGAAAGCTTGCTCAACAGTTCCGGCTCATCGGGGAACCAGGTGCGGATATCTTCCAGGAAGCGGAAATTAATTTCGTAGATAATTTCCAAATGGCGCGGCAACAGCGAGCCAAACAGATCCACAGACCACCGTTCCAAGGCTTCCGGCATCAAGGTGTGGTTGGTGTAGGCCAGGGTTTTTTGGGTGATGTACCAGGCCTTATCCCAATCCAAATTATGCTCATCCACCAAGAGGCGCATCAATTCCGCCACACTCACCGCCGGGTGGGTGTCGTTGAGTTGGATGGCGAAATGTTCGTGGAGGTTGTCGAGGGTGTTGTGAATCCGCAGGTGGCGGCGGATGATGTCTTGGAGGGAAGCCGAGACGAAGAAATATTGCTGCTCAAGGCGGAGTTGGCGACCTTGGGGGGTGTTGTCGTTGGGATAGAGAACTTTAGAAATGTTCTCCGACGACATTTTGCTGGCCACTGCGCCATCGTAGTCCCCAGCATTGAAGGCATCAAAGTTGAAGTCTTTGTCTTCGCCCGCTTCTGCCCGCCAGAGTCGCAGCGGGTTCACCGTGTTGGTGTTGAAGCCCGGTACAGGGGTGTCGTAGGGAATGGCGGTGATGCTGCGATCGGCGACCCAGGTCACTTTGGGCTGGCCTTTTTCGTCGTGGGACATTTCCGTATGGCCGCCGAGCTTCACCTGTACGGTGGCTTCGGGGCGGGGGATTTCCCAGGGGTTACCGTAGCGGAGCCATTTATCCGGGATTTCCGCTTGCCAACCGTCGCGGATTTCCTGATGAAAGATGCCGAATTCGTAACGAATGCCGTAGCCGATCGCAGGAATTTCCAAGTTCGCCAAAGAATCGAGGAAGCAGGCCGCCAACCGGCCTAAGCCACCGTTGCCCAGCCCTGGATCATGCTCTTGGTCGAGGATATCGCCCCAGTTCAAGCCCGCATCTTCGACGACTTTTTTCATGTCTTCGTAGATGCCGAGGTTGATCATGTTGTTCTCTAGGTGACGACCCATCAGGAACTCGGCGGAGAAGTAGCAGACGACTTTCACGTTCTGCTCTTCGTAGGTGTTCATCGTTTTGATGAAGCGGTGAATGAGGCGATCGCGCACTGTATAGGCCAGAGCCATATAAAAATCATTCGCCGTTGCCCACCGATAATACTTGCCTTGGATATAGAACAAATTATCGGCAAAAGCACGCTTTAGCGTCTCCGGGCTCATACCGGTTCGGTCATCTTCAACCCGAATCTGAATCATGTCTTGAGGGGAGATATTGGTTTGCACAGGAAGTTCTCGCTCCTTAATCCGTCAGTGCTTGGACTCATTGTGACGCGATATGCAAGAGGATCTGTACTTCTTAATACTGTCTTCGATTCACGCCACCCCCCAGATCCCCCATTCAGCCCCCCCCATGGCGCAAAATCCACACCCCCCCAGGGCAAAAAAATCCAGTAGCGTAGAAAATGGACTGCCCTAACTCCAGTCCAAACCACACAACGGATTTGAAACGTTCTATGACACATTCTGAAAACCCCCTCCTGATCGGCCACGGTTTACCCCCCTTCACCGCCATCACCCCCGATCATGTCGTCCCCGCCGTCACCCAACTCCTCCAAGACCTCACCACCGCCCAAGCCGAGCTAGAAGCCAGCGTCACCCCCACCTGGACCGGGCTAATCGAACCCCTCACCCAACTAGAAGAACGCCTCGGCTGGACGTGGGGCGTGATTTCTCACCTCATGGGCGTGAAAAACAGCCCCGAACTCCGCACCGCCTACGAACAAGTAGAGCCGGAATTGGTGAAATTCAGTAATCAACTCAGCCAAAGTCAGCCCCTCTACCAAGCCCTGAAGCAATTGCGCGAGGGTGACACGTGGGCGAGTCTCGACGCAACCCAGCAGCGAATCGTAGAATCAGGGCTGCAAGATGCGGAATTAGCCGGCGTTGGCTTAACCGGGGAGGTGAAAGACCGCTTCAACGCGATTCAATTGGAACTCGCGGAACTCGGCACGCAGTTTTCTAACCATGTATTAGACGCAACGAAGGCGTTTGAGTTGAAACTCACCGAGCCGGATGAGGTGGCAGGATTACCGGAGAGTTGGCGCAGTTTGGCCGCCCAAACGGCCCGCCAAAAGGGGATCGACACCGCCACCCCGGAACAAGGGCCCTGGATTGTCACCCTTGATTTTCCCAATTTTGGCCCGTTTTTAAAGCACGCCCAACGGAGCGATCTCCGCGAAACCGTCTATCGAGCCTATGTGACGCGGGCGGCCAGCGGGAATCTTGACAATACGCCGCTGATCGATCGCATCCTCAGCCTGCGGCAAGAAAAGGCGAATATTCTTGGTTTTGATCATTTTGCGGAGTTGAGTTTGGCGCGGAAAATGGCCCCCAGTGTGGCAGCGGTGGAAACGCTCCTCGAAGAACTGCGCCAAGCGAGCTATGACGCAGCCCAGCGAGAATTAGCCGAGTTAAAAACCTTTGCCAATCAGCCGGAATTGAACCTCTGGGATCTGTCCTATTGGTCGGAAAAACAACGGCAAGGGAAGTTTGACCTGGACACGGAAGCCCTGCGGCCCTATTTCCCGCTGCCGGAGGTGTTGAAGGGGCTGTTTGGTTTGGCGGAGCGGATTTTTGGGGTGGCGATCGCGGCTGCCGATGGAGTCGCGCCGGTGTGGCATGAGGATGTGCGTTATTTTGAGGTGAAAAATGGGGCGGGGGATGCGATCGCCGCCTTCTACCTCGACCCCTACAGCCGACCAGCGGAAAAACGCGGCGGGGCCTGGATGGATGAATGCGTCGGCCGGGCCAAATTGGGCCAAACCACCCGCCTCCCCGTCGCCTATCTCGTCTGTAACCAGATGCCCCCGGTGGGCGATCGCCCCAGCCTGATGAACTTCGACGAAGTAGAAACCCTCTTCCACGAATTCGGCCACGGCCTGCAACATATGCTCACCCAGGTAGACTATCCCGGCGCATCCGGCATCCGTAACGTGGAATGGGACGCGGTGGAACTGCCCAGCCAATTCATGGAAAACTGGTGCTACGATCGCGCCACCCTCTTCGGCATGGCAAAACATTACCAAACCGGCGCACCCCTCCCCGAAGCGGACTATCAAAAACTCCTCGCCGCCCGCACCTATCAAAGCGGCATGGGCATGTTGCGCCAAATTCATTTCAGCCTCTTAGACCTCGAACTCCACGCCCGCTATCAACCCGGCGGCGATGAGACTCCGTTTGATGTGCGCGATCGTCTCGCCCAAACCACGACAGTAATGCCCCCCCTCCCCGAAGATGCCTTCCTCTGCGCCTTCGGTCACATCTTCGCCGGGGGCTACGCCGCCGGTTACTACAGCTACAAATGGGCGGAAGTCCTCAGTGCTGACGCATTCGCCGCCTTTGAAGAAGTGGGCCTAGACAACGAAACCGCCGTCCAATCCATCGGCCAAAAATTCCGCGACACCGTCCTCGGCCTCGGCGGCAGTCTCCACCCCATGGAGGTCTTCAAAGCCTTCCGCGGCCGCGAACCCCAAACCGAAGCCCTACTCCGTCATAACGGCCTAGTCGCCACGGCTTAAGTCCTAATTTTCACCCAACAGGCTCAACCTCAAACAATTGAGCCTGTTTTCTATTTTTATTTGAATTTTTATTAAAAATTATGTACAGGAAAATTGTGCGATCGTATCAAAGTAAAGTTATTTTTCTTTAGCCTCCATCTTCAGATTTGGTCATGGTATACTGGCGCTCAAATGTCAGAATGATTGACATCTCTACGCTTTAACAATTAAATTCACAGCCCCCCTAGTTTTTTGGTATTAAGAGGGAAAATGAAGAATGTTTGCTTCGGAATTGGTGTTGCATTGTGTGCATTAGTTGCACCCGATGTAAACGCTGAAATGTACAATCTTGGCCCCGCTTCAACTGGTCAACCTATCACCCTAGATGGTAGCTCTGTTTCTATGAATGGGCCCCATAGTATGTCTGCCTGGGTTGGCTTTACCTATTACTTAGGGCGCACACGCTTTGCGGCGGAAGCCCACTGTTCACTCGGAGAATGGTACTCCGGCGGCGCAACGCATCGTCCCCAATCCCAAGCAACCCGTAATATGCTCAGTATTGTTTGTTCCGCACGATGGCGCGATCCCAATGCTGAAGACACAGGGTATATGTTGGTTTTTGACCCACCTTCTAATGTGCGCGATCGTCCCAATGGCAATGTGATCGACACTGTGACCGATATGATTGTCATTGGTGTATATCCAGAATCTCAAAATGGTTGGTTTTGGACTTCTCAATTTGGTGGTGGTTGGATTCATCAATCACAAATTCGACCATTCTATTAAGGCTGAATATTCAAATGGGTTTGTCAACTTTATTGACCTGGCAAACCCCATTATTCGTATTGGAAAAATAGATCCATGATCCCTCTTGACGTAACGTTTGATATACCTGCTGCAATCCTGACAGGACTCACCAATGGCAGTCTTTTTCGGAATGGTGGGGTCATTCAAGATGCCTCTGGACGAGTCGTGATGTGGCTTCGAGAAGTTGGCGAATCCGGACTACTGGCATCGAGTTCTAATGCTTTTATGCTGCCTAGCATTGATCCTGTAACTGGTGTCCTAAATCTTGTGATGCAAGGCATTAATGCAAACATTTCAATGAGAGGTTTTGCCGCTGTCACGCAACAGCTCGATCAAATGCAAGGAATGTTGGGAATCACAACAGCAGCGAGTATGCTGAGTTTAGGAGTTTCAGCAATGGGACTTGTCGTGATTTCTAAGCGATTAAAAGAGCTAGAACACCGTTTAGAAAGTGTTCAAGTGTATTTAGAAAAGATTGATAAAAAGATTGATTTGAGCTTCTACGCCAAGTTTCGAGCAGCCTTGGATCTGGCGACGAATGCTTTCACTATGACCAAAGGTGATAATCGTAGAAGTAGCGCTCTTAATGCTATCAATCTATTTTTAGAAGCAGAACATATATATACTGATTTATTAGATAAGGAGCTGGTTGCTACGAGTCAAATTGGGGATGAATATTTGTTGACATTATGCCTTGCTTATATTGCGGAAGCACGATGCTATTTAGAGCTTGGAGAATTTGATACAGCAGCACAACGCCTTAAAAAAGGACAGGCTCTAATCAACCATCGTATTGAAACATATATTGATCTTTTACTAACTTCTAACCCATTAATGTACTTACATCCAACTCTAAAAGAAAAAACTGATTTATCTCGCCTCACAAGAATATATCAATGGAAAGACTCAAATCTTACCGAAAATTCTGTGTTCGAGTTGATGAGAGATAAAATAGTACCGCCTAATAATAAGACTTGGAGTTCTCAAGTTGATGAATGGATTAACTTCTTGCCCGCCTCTATTATTGAACGTGAAGATATCAAAAAAGGGGTTTTTGGTGTCACAGAGAAAGGACGCGAAGAGATTATCCAGAAACTTCCGAGAGCATTAACAGAAATGGAATCAATGGTTGAAACAAGCCAACGATTTACAGCGTATGAGCTGGAAGTTAAAGCCATTAGTAAACTAGAAATTAGTTTTCAGGAGTGGTTACAGCTTCGCCCACCTGAACCCAAAGAGGAACAAAGTGTAATGTATATTGTACCGTCAGAGCCTCTTGATCTTAACTCCTAAAGGGGATTGAAACGCTGTTTGGCGCACTCAAGACTCGAGGGTTTTATCTGGAATCGACTCACTTTCAGGATGCAGTACATCTACCGAATTCGTGCCTACTCAGTTAGTGTTAAGTAGCAGTACAGCCTAATTCCACCGCTATGCGCTGAAATAGTTTGCGGCGGGGTGATAGGTGACGATCGCAGTGGTGGATTGTTCGGGGTTTGTTCGCTTTCGTCCCTAGTGAGGTTGATGCGATCGCGCTACACTTTCCCATCTACCCGCACATGTTCGGTGTCAATCCAACCGTTTTAGACTGGAATTAGGTTAGTTGCTGGTAATACGCCTTACAGAATGGCCGTTACAGCAGATAACGGTTGCAACTGAATCTAGGGATTTAAAAAATCCCGCTTCATTACGTTATGCGTCAGTTTGGAGGCGCTTGCTCATGTCTAAGATGCTCATCCTGAAGCGGTTAAGCTGTGTCTTAACGGTAGCCCTAGCCACAACTACGACACCGTCCCCATCCATGCAGGCCCAGGCTAATCCCTACAACGTCACCTGTCAAACGAGGGTTTCTTTGAACCAGGGCGGAAGTTTAACCTATCGATTGGCGGGCAACCTACCGGAGACCACTGCGACGGAAATTCCTCAAAACCCAGTTGGAACAACGTTGACCCTAACGGTGCAGTGGCAAGACCAAAATGGCCAGGTTAAAACCTTGCTCAATGCGGCTGCGGTGAGTGATTATCAACAACTTGCCCCCGATGCCGATTATTCCCAACTGCCCTTTGATGGATTGTTTCGCGGTCAGCCCAACAATGGCGATCGCCTTTACGGCATACCAACTTCTGTGCATGGACTTTACCTCAGTTTGCGCCCGACTCGCGGCCAGCCTCAGCATATGCAGGTTGTCCACTATCTGCGCTCTGGTGAGTATGTGCGATCGAGGTTAGGCCCTTGCTTGACTGAGAACGGTGATCTTGATGCGGCCATTGAGGCACAGTTGGCACGGCTAGAAGAACGGCTCCAGTCCAAGGATTGGGCGGCTGCCGATCGAGAAACCCGCCAACTGCTTGCGCCGGGATCGCCGTTTAACCCGATGTTGCCACGGCCAGCGGTGATTCGTGCCATTGATCAGATGTGGTTAACGGCTAGTAATGGACGGTTTGGACTCAGTGTTCAACTGCGGCTTTGGCAAGCAGTGCTGTCCAAGCATCCTAATAATCACGAAGCGGCGGTTAATGCCTGGCGCGATCGCATCGGTTGGAAACTCGCTGCTCCTCGTGCTGAGGTTGACTTCATCAGTAGCGATTGGTTGAATGAGTCGGAACTGACCTATTCTTTGCAAGCTCCGGAGGGACATCTACCCTGGGCCGGGGTGTCGGATGCGGTGGTGCAATCAGTTGCGGTTCCACCGCCCGGAGAACATTGTGGCAGTTGCACTGTTGATGCCATACAGCTACGCAACGAACGCTTTTATCTTAAAATGTGCAAAGAAGACTCCCACTATAAAGCGAGTCCGAGTAGAGTTACCGAAGGTAACGGCGGACGTGCCTTTTAGTGGCGAGATGAATTTGCACCAACAAACAAATCGAGCGACA
The DNA here is from genome assembly GCF_028330765.1 of Spirulina subsalsa CS-330. Classification (GTDB taxonomy): domain Bacteria; phylum Cyanobacteriota; class Cyanobacteriia; order Cyanobacteriales; family Spirulinaceae; genus Spirulina; species Spirulina subsalsa_A. The sequence continues at coordinate 19,450 of NZ_JAQMTY010000130.1, forward strand.
GCGAGTCCTTTAA
>NZ_JAQMTY010000131.1 GCF_028330765.1 Spirulina subsalsa CS-330
ACTTTGAGCGGCTCCCCCCTTTTTTAAGGGGGGCTGGGGGGGATCACGAAAGTTTTGGAACTTGAAATCGATTTGTATATCAGCAGTAGCCTTGAGCGTGGGGATTAATTCATTGCCCCTTGGTCGTAGTGAATCCGAGTGCCGCCCCAGTGGAGTTTTTCCCGGAGGGTTTGGTAAAAGGATTGATCACTTTGCAGGATGATAAATTTGGCTTGGCAGTCCGCCATACTGATATTCACCCGTTGCCCTGGCCAAATCTGCGAGGCCATCACCCCGTCCGTCCAGAGTTTGGTATAGAGATCCACATCACCCAAGGGCCAAACGCTAATCACCGAGCCGGGGGGCATCACAATCGGTCGCGTCGAAAGGCTGAGGGGGCAAATGGGCGTGATGGCGATCGCATCCATCCCCGAATGCACAATCGGGCCATTGGCCGAAGCGTTGTAACAGGTCGAGCCGGTGGGGGTTGCCACGATCAACCCATCGCCATGGTATTGATCAACAATTTCCCCATCCACCTCCATTTCCAAAATCGAGGTAGGCATCCGATCCACACTGGCCGGTTTAATGCAGATTTCATTGAGGCAAAGAAATTGTTCACTGACCACCGTGGGCATGATGCGATCGCCTTCAAGCAAATAGGCCTGCAACATCATCCGCCGCTGCACCGCGTAGCGATCTTCAATCAACCGCGCCCACACCTGTTCCGTCTCGCGAAACAACTCAAACGGCTCCGTTAAAAACCCCAAATGTCCCCCCACATTCACCGCCAAAATCGGCGTTCCCACCGGGGCCAAATGTCGCGCCGCCGCCAACGTCGTCCCATCTCCCCCTAACACCACCCCTAGATCAATGCGCTGATTAATCGACGACAAAAACACCGGATAGGGATTGTCTTTCGGGCCGCTTGGCCCAACGAGCACCTGTGCTCCCAAGGTTTCGAGTTGTCGCGCACAGGTTTCCGCCCATTTTTTACTGAGGGGATGACCCGCTTTATAGATGATGATGACGTGTTTCAGTTGCATCAGAACAGAAGAAAAAGGGCAGAAGGCTCAGGACGACAGTTTGAGGCTTTGGATACTTCGCTGAAAGGTGGGCAACCGTTGTTCAAATTCCGCCGCAGTGGTGGCATAGGTAATAATCCAAAATTGGTTTTCCGCCTGCACTAAATAAAACAATTGCTTCACGGGGACATCATTATCCGCGACGATGGTGCCCACAATCTGTCCGGCTGGGTAGGTTCCAACGGTCAGCAGGGCTTGCGCTTCGATTTTATAGGCTTGGGACAATTGCTGACCGGCGGCTTGGACATACTGTTCCATCGAGACTTCCGTCGGAACGCGCTCCACGGCCACAGTGACATTGGTTAAAAACTCGGCTTCTTTACTGTTGCGATCAAAGGCTAACAGGGCGATGCTTTCGGGATTGTCTTGGATGCTGGCAAAACGGCGGGCGTAGCTGGGGTTGATGGCGTTGAGTTTTTGCTGGAGTTGTTGAAAGTCTTGGCTGGGGTTGCCGCCGTCATAGTCTGGGGGCAGGGACAGGCTAACGCCGTTGCCGTTGAGGGTGATCCAGGGGCGATCGTCGTCGGGTGTTGGGCTGGGACTGGGGCTAACTTGGGGGCTGGGGGAACTGGGAGGGCGGGGCGGACTGGGGCGGGGGGGCGGCTCTCGGCTCACAATGGGGGCATCGCCGTCGGGAAAGGGGGGCTGATCGGCATCGGTGGCGTTGGAGGAGTCGGCTGCGGAACGACAACTCACCCCCAGGATGAGGATGCTTACAAAAAGCCAGTGCCAGCGCAGGAAAGCCATAGGATGTGATTGCGTGGGGTAGGGGGGATTCTCCGTTGTGATTCTAGCGAGATTTTCTCGCTATCGTGGGCGACGCGGCAGAAAATCGGCGTAATCGAGAGGAGAGCGATCGCGATCGCTCTCCTCTTGATTGCATGGGGTATCCCCTCAATGGCAGACCAATCGTGAGCTAGAGGGCTGTGCCACATTCCGGGCAGAAGCGATTGGTGCTGACGTTTTTCGCGCCACAGGAGCCACAGTGGATGATGCCCACAGCTTGATCGATGCTGTCCTTTTGGGGCAGACCCAACATTTGGGAGTTGGATTGACCGGGGGCGATCATCGGGTAGCAGTTTTCGTCTTTTTTCACATGGGCATCGAGGAGGACGGGGCCGTCATAGGCGAGCATTTCCGCGATCGCCTCTTTTAATTCGCTGCGATCGTGAATGCGCATCCCCTTCACCCCGTAGGCTTCGGCCAGTTTGACGAAGTCCGGCGTGCCTTGCTGCATATTCGAGGCGGAATAGCGTTCCCCGTAGAAGGTTTCTTGCCATTGCCGCACCATGCCCTGCCAACCGTTATTAATAATCACGGTTTTCGCTGCGATGTCGTACTGGGCAAGGGTTCCCAATTCCTGGAGGTTCATCTGGAAACTGGCATCACCACTGATGCAGATCACCTGCTCATCGGGGAGCGCCACTTTCACCCCCATGGCGGCGGGCATCCCAAAGCCCATCGTCCCTAGGCCCGCGCTGGAAATCCACCGCCGGGGGCCGTAGTTGATGAACTGGGCCGCCCACATTTGGTGTTGTCCCACATCCGTGGTGAAATAGGCGTAGGGGGCTTGGTGACCCAATTCTACGATCACCTCTTGGGGCGAGAGACTGTGGGGATGGTGGGGCACAACCAGGGGGTAATCGGTGCGCCAGCGGTCAATGCGATCGCGCCATAGCAACGTTTGATCCCCATCCGGATTCACCGCCACCTCAGATACCCGGTTGAGAATCTGTTGCAGCACCACCTTCACATCCCCCACAATCGGCACATCGGGGGCTTTATTCTTACCCACTTCCGCCGGGTCAATGTCGATGTGAATCACCTGGGCTTCGGAGGCAAAGGTATCGAGGCGGCCAGCGACGCGATCGTCAAACCGCGCCCCCACCGCAATCAACAAATCACATTCACTCACCGCAAAGTTCGCGTAGGCCGTGCCATGCATCCCCAGCATTCCCACGGAGAGCGGGTGGTTTTCATCAAACGCCCCCATCCCCATCAGGGTCGTGGTGACGGGCATTTGAAACTGTTCGGCTAACTGTTTCAGTTCCGTATGGGCCCCGGCAATAATCGCACCGCCCCCCACATACAGCAGCGGCCGTTTCGCCTTTTGCATCAGGTGGATGGCAGCATTAATTTGGCGGGGATTGCCCTTCACCGTGGGACGATAGCCCGGCAGACGAATCGAGGCCGGTTCGACGGGCACATAGTCAAATTCTTCAAGGCCCACATCTTTGGGAATATCCACCAACACCGGCCCGGGCCGTCCGGTGCGGGCAATGTGAAAGGCTTCGGCGATAATCCGTCCCATGTCTTCGGCGCGTCGCACCACGTAGGAATTTTTGACGATCGGCAGGGTGATTCCCCAAATATCCGTTTCTTGGAAGGCATCGGTGCCGATCGCACTGCGGGGCACTTGGCCGGTAATCGCCACGAGGGGAATTGAATCGAGGTGCGCCGTGGCGATGCCGGTGACGAGGTTGGTTGCCCCAGGGCCGGAGGTGGCAAAACACACCCCCACTTGGCCCGTAGCACGAGCATAGCCATCGGCGGCGTGGGATGCGCCTTGTTCGTGGCGCACCAGAATATGTTGAATATCGCCGCGAGCTTCGGCGCGGTAGATTTCGTCGTAGATCGGGAGAATGGCCCCACCGGGATAGCCAAAGATGTGCTTGACACCATGGCGAACTAGGCTATCAAGCAGGGCGTAAGCGCCGGTACAGCGGATGGGTGCAGTTGTTGTTAGGGAAGAATTTTGAGGAAGAGAAGAAACCACGGCAGTGATGGGTGAATGAATGATGGTAGGTCAGTGAATGAGACTCAAAAATTGCAGAATCTAAACTGTAGCAAGGATGACTATATTTTTGAATATTAGAAATAATATAACCCCCGATCATGGTATGAAATTTTGTAAATGTCTTGAAAAAAACAAAAACATGCTAGGGGGGCGATCGCGCTTCCGTCCAGTGGCTAGTGTCACGACACACCTTAACCGGTGGGTTACGGCGGATTACTAGATTACAGTGATGGCAGGAGTTTAAGCCGCCTAACCCACCCTACAATAAAGTATCATTTTGGCTGTGCCACGACACTAGGGCCGCATCAAGGTGCGTTACGCTTCGCTAACAGTCCCCGATCAGCCTCCTAATTCTTGGCTATGACGGTGAACGAGGGGTTCGACGTTGTTGACCCGTGGGATGGGGTTAACCGGGGGCGATCGCATCCCCTCCGTCTTTAATCTAGCGTTGACCTCCCTTGAGATCACCCCAGCCGTAACGTTTTGTCGTATCTCGGTTCGGGCATTTAACGGGAGATGATAAAATTGCAGGCACTTCACTGAATTTTTCACGATTCAAGACCGGACATCTGGCCCTATACGAGAAAGAGATACACCGTGGTTCAAGCAATCGAGTTAACAGCGACCCAACCCAAACGCCTCACTGGGGAGGCCCTTGTCGCGCATCTGGCGCAGCTTACGGATCGGATTATCGGGGGGGACTCCCTCAGCCGTGACGAAGCGATCGCCTTAACCCACCTAGAGGGCGAGGCGGATATTCTCACCCTCTGCGCCGCCGCCGATCGCGTCCGTCAAGCCTGCTGCGGCAATACCGTCGATCTCTGTAGCATTGTCAATGTCAAGTCCGGGGGCTGCTCGGAAAATTGCGGCTTTTGTGCCCAGTCCGCCCACCACCCCGGCGAGGATTCACCGATCTACGGTCTGAAGCCCCAAGCGGAAATTGTCGCCCAAGCCAAAGCAGCGGCCGCGGCGGGGGCAAAACGCTTTTGTTTGGTGAGCCAAGGTCGCGGGCCGAAATATAGCAAATCTAATGAATTTGCTGAGGTGCTGGCGACGGTGCGCGAGATTATTGCGACGACGGCGATTAAGCCCTGCTGCGCGTTGGGGGAAGTGACCCCGGAACAGGCGCAACAACTGCGCGATGCGGGAGTGACGCGCTACAACCACAATCTGGAAGTGTCGGAAGCCTTTTTTCCGGAGATTGTGACCACCCATTCCTGGCGCGATCGCGTTGAAACGATCCAACATCTAAAGGCCGCTGGGATTCAAGCCTGCTCTGGTGGGATTCTGGGCCTCGGCGAACGCTGGGAAGACCGGATTGATTTGGCCCTGGCGTTGCGAGAGTTAGAGGTGGAATCTGTGCCCCTCAATTTGCTCAATCCCCGCGAAGGGACACCCTTGGGGGAACAAAATCGCCTTGACCCCTACGAGGCACTCCATGCGATCGCCTTAATTCGCCTCCTGTTGCCCCAGCAAATTCTGCGCTATGCCGGGGGCCGAGAAGCGGTGATGGGGGATCTCCAAGCCTTGGGATTGAAAGCGGGGATCAATGCGATGTTGATTGGTCATTACCTCACCACCCTCGGCCAGCCCCCCGAAACAGATCACGCCATGCTCGACGCTCTGGGCTTAGAGGGTGGTGAAGCTCCCATCCCTGGTGAATACTCCCCCGTCGCGTAAGCGTCGTCGCCCCCAGCCTGCCCGGAAAAAGCGATCGGGCTTGGGACGGCGATCGCGCCCCGTCTCCCCCCTTCAACAATTGCTGTGGGGGTTGATTGGTCTGGGGTTAACCATCGGCGGCACATTCCTCGAAGCCTACATCATCACCCCAACCTCGCCGGAACTCACGGACTTCAACACCTTCTCTTTGGGCATTTCCTGGCAGGTGGGGGCGGTGTTGCTCACGGGTTGCTTAGGCGGCCCCTGGGCGGCGGCGGGGTCTCAGTTGGCCTATATGCTCCTCGGTTTACTCAACATCCAAAACATCCAGATTTTTACCCTGGGGGGCGGTCTGGACTATTTACAAGAACCGGCCTTTGGTTACATTTTGGGCTTCATCCCCGGTGCGTGGCTCTGTGGTCTGTTGGCCTTTCGGTGGCCGCCCCGTTTAGAAACCTTAGCCCTCAGTAGTGGGGCGGGGTTGGTGGTGATTCATGTGGTGGGGATTGGCTATCAGGTGGGGCTACAGGTGGTGAATTTGAGTCGTCAGAGTGGGGTGACGCTGTTGCAGGGGGTGACTCAATATTCCTTAGGGATGTTGCCGGGGCAGGTGGCGATGGTTTGTGGGGTGAGTGTCTTGGCCATTGTCTTGCGCCGCATTATGTTTTACTAAGGAATTGATGGAAAATTCCCATTCACCCCTTGGGAACGTTTCGTCAGTATTCTTTTTTTGACGGATCGCGATCGCATGTGGGATGTCCAGCAGCCACGCCTTAACCAAAATCCACCCTCGCTCTCCCAATGGTTTCACCAAGCCATCCAAGATTCCACCCTGCGGCTGCGGATTCGGCTCCGGGGGAATAATCTGCACCTCCTGCTCGAAAACAAGGTTGCGCCGGACTCCCATCACCTCGTGCCGCGCCTCACCGCTGCCCTGCAAACCGATGCTGATAGTTTTTACCGCTTCTTTCAAAAGACCGCAGACCCGGTTTACAAAATCATTCTCTATGGCCGTGCCACTGGCCAAGAGCGGCCGGCTTGGATTGAATCGATTATCTTAGCCGACCTCCATGGCAGCGATCGCCCCACCTCGGCGGCACATCCGGGCGATGTGGCGCTGATTTCCAATGAAAGCCTCGCCCGCACCGGCGCACCGGATGCGATCGCCCGCTACCTCAGTGAATCCCTCTCCCATTTGGGGGTCAGCGTCAAAGTCCTGATTCAAAAACTGCCCCACCTCGACGACAGCGACACCCCCGACCCCCAAACCGCCCATCGTCGCCTCTGGGTGATCTGTAGCTGTGACTATAGCCCCGACCCGTCCCTGATCGCCGAACCCATCGCCCAACAACTGCGCGAACTCGAACTCGAAGGCTTCCGCGAAGCCGTGATCCGCTCCCAGGTCAGCGGTGAAGCCGCCCCCGACTGGGTGCTGCAAGTGGATCTCACCCATCCCAAAGAACTCCTGCACCATTGGTCTCAATGGGGCGACGAACAGGCGATTAACCGACTCCTTAATCAACAGGTGGCCGCCGATGGCCTGCAAGTCCGGGCCATCCTCCAAGACAGCACCCTCCATGTCTTCTGCATCCTCCACCCCTCAGAAAATCTCCCCACCGCCATCCCCCACGCCAACCCAGCGATCAAAGGCGTGAGCCACTGCCTCACAACCATCCGCCCCCAAGGGATTAAAGCCGCCGCCATTTACGGCATTCCCCAGCATAAACTCACCCTCCTCCAGCCCCACAGCCCCCTTGACCTCGAACACCTCCAGGCCGACCCCGCTTGGGTGAATTGGTTGCCCCTCCCGGCTTCCCATGACCCCGATCTTGCGGTTTCGCCCCACACCCTCGCCCAGCAGCAGTCCCCCGTCGCGCTCACCTTCTTGTTACAACGCTTGCTCAATCCAAATATTGAGGGGTTTCTCGCCACGGGGGGGATTCGGGTGAAGCTTTGTTTTCGCGGTCATTTGCTCCATGTGATGACGGAAGCGGTGGTCTGTCCGCGTCAAACCTTGGTGGCGGGCCTGGTCGGGCCGTTTATTCGGGATCTGCACATTCACGGGATTACCGGGGTACGGATTTACGGTCGGCGGGCGGGGCAGTCGTCGCCCCTCTGGAGTCAGGCGGTGAATTTTGAATCGATGGCGGCGGGAGAAACGGCAGCGGATTCGGTTCCCTTGGCGTTAGAATCACCGCCGGTGACGGCCACGACCCGCCACGATGGCCGCTGGGAACGGTGGCGATCGCGCCTCCACCGGGCCGGCTGTCTCACGGGGATCTTTCTCCCCCACCCCGATGCCGCCTGGCAGCCCGCCCCCACCCGCTGGCACGGTCAACAGGGCCTCAAAGCCGCGCTGCTGTGGGCATTGGTGGGCCTCTTGCTCACCCATCAGGTGGATCGCTGGTGGGGGCGATCGGTGCAGGTCACGGCTGAGACCTATGCCGATCGCGAAACGGTTTTATCCTTAGAGACGGATCTCGCCAGCGGAACCCATCAAAGTGCGGTGAGCAGTGCGATCTTGGCCGCGGCCCGGGCCGAAAATCCGGATTTTAATAATCGCCTCCTCAATGAAAAACTCGCCCTCTATCAAGAACGGGTGAAGCAGTCCGGCCCCCCGGATATTCTGATTGTGGGCAGTTCACGGGCGATGCGGGGGATCGATCCCTCGGTGCTCAGTGAATTGTTGGCGGCTAATCCCCAAGCCCCCCAAGATTTGGATATTTTCAATTTTGGGATTAATGGAGCCACAGCGCGGGTGGTGTCGCTGTTATTGCAGCAAATTTTGACCCCGGAGCAGTTGCCGCAGGTGGTGCTGTGGGCGGATGGGGCGCGGGCGTTTAATAGTGGCCGTCCGGATCAGACCTTTGACGCGATCGCCCAATCCGAAGGCTACGCGCAAATCGAGCGCGGCCAATTTCCCCCCAACAGCACCACAGCAGAGAACGCCGCCCCGATTCGCCCCGCCGTCTCCCCCCGCGAACTCCAAAAACACCTGAGTCACCAATACCAAGACCTCAATCAATGGCTGCAAGATCAAGTCGGTTCCCTGTCGGTGCTGCATCCCCACCGGGCTGAACTGGGGGACTGGCTGCGGACGCATTTCGCCGAACCGGTGGCCGTGATGCAGCAGGAACTGGAAGACAATGCCGATCCCGATGCGGTGTTTGCCACCCAAGAACCGATTACCGCTGATGGTTTCCTCGCCTTGGATCTCCGCTTCAACCCTAAAACCTACTACCGCGACCATCCCAGAGTCAGCGGTGCCTATGACAACGACTATCAAGATTTCGAGTTACAGGGTCAGCAGGATGAGGCGATGACCCGCTTGCTCCGTTATTTAGAACGCCGCCATGTGGAGGTGATTTTTGTGAATTTGCCCCTGACCCAGGACTACCTCGACCCGATTCGGGGGGAATATGAGGCGCAATTTATTGACTACATGACGGCGATCGCCCGTCGCACTGACATCACCTTCCGGGACTTGGGCACTCAATGGGACACCGAATACGATTATTTTTCTGATCCCAGCCACCTCAACCGCTACGGCGCTCAACAGGTCACGCTCCACCTCGCCGAAGATGCCCAAATCCCCTGGGACTTAAAACTCGATTAGATCTGAGCTTCATACTGGTGATGGCTAAAAGCGAGAGGCCCCTAGGGGCC
>NZ_JAQMTY010000132.1 GCF_028330765.1 Spirulina subsalsa CS-330
CAATTAAAGGACTCGCTGTCGCTCGATTTGTTTGTTGGTGCAAATTCATCTCGCCACTAAAAGGCATGTCCGCCGTTACCTTCGGTAACTCTACTCGGACTCGCTTTATAGTGGGAGTCTTCTTTGCACATTTAAGATAAATGCCTGCTCTGACCCGCCCAAGATCAGGCGGGTGTGGGCGATCGCACCCTTAGGACGCGGCCAGTTCTGACGATTGCAGCGCCTGGGGTTGGGCGGTGTTTTGGGGATGGGTGGGAATTTCAATCACAAAGGTGGTTCCTTGGCCGGGTTCAGATTGACACCAGAGGTGGCCACAATGTTTTTCGACGACAATTTGATAACTGATCGAGAGTCCGAGACCGGTGCCTTTGCCCACGCCCTTGGTGGTAAAAAAGGCATTGAACAGTTGATCCTGGATCGCGCTGGGAATGCCGACACCGTTATCGCTGATTTCGATGCGAATCCAGTGGGGGTCGATGACTTGGGTGGTAATTGTGATCGTCTGGGGGTTTTTGGCGAGATCGGCATAGGTGCGATCGCCCTGGGTTTCTTCAAAGGCATCGAGGGCATTGGCGAAAAGATTCATAAACACCTGATTCATCTGCCCGGCGTAGCATTCCACCTGCGGCAATGAGCCATAGTTGCGCACCACGGCAATGGCGGGACGGTCGGCGGTGGCTTTGAGGCGATTCCCCAAAATCATCAGGGTGCTGTCGATGCCTTCATGAATATTCACCGGCTTACAGTCGGATTCATCCACCCGTGAGAAAACCCGCAGCGAGAGGACGATCTGACGGATGCGATCGGTTCCCACTTGCATCGAGGTTAAGAGCTTGGGCAGGTCGTCTTGGATAAAGTCTAATTCGATGGAGTCGATCAGGTCAGCAATGGCGGGGCTGCCTTGGGGAAATTCCTGTTGATAGAGGTCGATCAGTTCGAGGAGATCGGAAACATAGGTGTGGGCGTGGCTGATGTTGCCGTGGATGAAGTTCACCGGGTTGTTGATTTCGTGGGCGACCCCGGCCACGAGTTGCCCCAGGCTGGACATTTTTTCCGTTTGCACCAGTTGCCCCTGGGCCCGCTGGAGGGTGCGGAGGGCTTCGGAGAGTTCGGCGGTGCGCTGTTCAACGCGCATTTCGAGATCGTGGGTGAGCTTTTGGAGTTGGGCTTGGGCGGTTTGGCGATCGTGAATTTCGCCCTGGAGTTGTTCGTTTTGCTTGTCTAATTCCGCTTCGGCCAGTTCCCGACTTTCCTCACTCAACACCAGCCACCAAGCCCCCATCCCCGCCACCACCAGCAGCAGCACAAAGGTATTCCCAAACGCTTGCCCCAAGCTGGCTTCTGGATTGGGGGCGACAAAGACATAGACCAACCCCATGATCGTCCCGATACTGCCACCGAGGAGGGTGAAAATCCCCACAAAGCGCACAATCCGCACCCCAAGCTGAGGATGGAGCTTGCCCCGAAACATGATCTCTGCAATCCGGTGAATCCAGTTCGTATAACCGTGATCGGGAGTTTTGCAAGCATCGTGGCAATGGGCATCGAGGCTACAACAGAGCGAACAGATCGGCCCATCGTACACCGGACAAAAGGCCGTATCCGCGACCTCGTAGGCTTGACTGCAAATGCTGCATTCCAGCAGAGCATCGGAAACGGTGTTGAGGCGGATTGTGTTTTCGCGGGCGATGTAGTAGCGGCCTTTGGTGAGCCAGGCGATGATCGGCGCGAGGGTGAAGGCGATGCCCAAGGCGAGGAAGGGGGCGAAGGCGCGGGCGAAGGGGCCGAACACGCCCACAAAGGCAAGGATGGAAATCAGGGAGGCGATCGCTGTGGAGCCAAAGCCGACGGGGTTGATGTTGTAGAGGTAGGCCCGTTTGAATTCGATATAGGAGGGGCTGAGTTTGAGGGGTTTATTGATCACCAGATCCGCCACAAGAGCGCCCACCCAAGCGATCGCTACGTTGGAATACAGCCCTAAAACCGCCTCTAGGGTGGAAAACACGCCCAATTCCATCAACATCAGCGCGATCGCCACATTGAACACCAACCACACCACCCGCCCCGGATGGGAATGGGTCAAGCGCGAGAAAAAATTCGACCAGGCTAACGACCCCGCGTAGGCATTGGTGACATTAATTTTAATTTGGGACACAATCACAAACACCGTGCCCACCGTCAGCACCACCGCCGGATTGTCGAACATATAGTGAAACCCAGCCAGGTACATTTGGATCGGCTCTTTGGCTTGGGCGATCGCAATCCCCTGAGAAATCGCCAAGGTCGCGAGAAACGCCCCGCCCAACTGCTTCGCCACCCCCAAGACAATCCAACCGGGCCCCGCTGTAATCACCGCCAGCCACCACTGCACCCGGTTCTTTTCCTCCTGATCCGGCAAAAACCGGAGATAATCCACCTGCTCCCCCAACTGCGCAATCAACGAAAACGACACCGTCGCCGCTGCCCCAAACAAGAGCGGATCAAACCCCGCCCCACTGGGAGAATTGCCCGCAAAATGCACCCATTGGGTCAGAGCATCGGGTTCTTTCGCCAACACAAATCCGTAGGGCGCGATCATCAAAAATAACCACAGCGGTTGCGTCCACAACTGCAATTGATTAATCAGCGTCACCCCATAAAAAACGAGGGGAATAATAATAACTGAACAGAGAATATATCCCAACCATAATGGCAGCCCAAAATACAACTGAATCGCCTGGGACATGATCGCCGCTTCGAGGGCAAAAAAGATAAAAGTAAACGACGCATAAATCAGCGAGGTAATCGTCGAGCCGATATAGCCAAACCCCGCCCCCCGCGTCAGTAAATCCATGTCAATGTTGTATTTCGCCGCGTAATAGGCAATGGGAATTCCCGCCAAAAAGATCAACGCACCAACGACAAGAATCGCCCAAAATGAATTGGCAAAGCCATAATTAATCGCCAAAGATCCGCCGATCGCTTCGAGGGCGAGAAATGAAATCCCCCCCAATGCTGTATTGGCGACTAAGAGTTCCGACCATTTCCGAAAAGATTTCGGGGCATAGCGGAGGGAGTAGTCTTCTAGGGTTTCATTGGCGACCCAAGTATTGTAGTCGCGTCGTTCTTTGACAATCCGACGGGTGGACGATGCGGTGTTCATACTCTAAAAAAAAGAATGATTGGAGTATTGTGTAGCAAAGTATACTAATTCATTTTGCTAATAGGGAAATGACTGTACCCTATGATAGTTCAAGAATTCAAAATCACCATTGTAGGATTTCACAAACACTTGAATCATTCCTTAACTATTTTGTTTCTGGATGGTGCAGCCGATTCAGAAATAATCGGATCGGCGGATCGGCCTTCAACGTCCCTCGCCTGCGTTGGGGAGAGGATTTTAGGGTGGGGGCAAGATGCTCGCACGACAGAAGAGGGTGCATCCTACTTTTGCAGATTCATATTGCTCGCCAGGTAGAACCCTCATCCCCAGCCCTTCTCCTGCGGGAGAAGGGAGCCAAAAGCCCTCTCCTGCGGGAGAGGGTTGGGTGAGGGGTTGCACAACTGGGATGCACCCACAGAAGATGGATTTTGATGGAGCCTGTTGGGGTTCACGATGACTCAACCGACGAAATGCACGTCTCCCGATCAGGGCAGATTCTCTCGCGTACACTGAAAACTGTACGCCACCCGAAATTACCATGACTGACGGGATTTACACCTTGGCCAATGATGCGGTTTTAGATCAATTGATCGCATTTCTCAATAGTGTGGAAGCCAACGCGGGCGACTATCCCGTTGCGGTGTTCGCCTACGACGACAACACAGCACAAGTGGCGGCGGAAATTGCCCGCCGTCCTAACGTGACCCTCTTGGATGATCCGGCGTTGTTCGAGGCATGGGAAACGTTTTCGTTGGCGGTGTGGCAGACCCATCCGACGGCGTTGGCGCAGTGGCGACAGCAGGGTATTAACGGGGTGCGGCGCTTGGGGGCGAATCATCGCTATGCGGCGTTTGATCGGGCAGCCCCGTTTGAGCGGTTTATTTATTTTGATGCGGATGTGGTGGTGTTGCGATCGCTAGCGTTCATTTTCCAACAGTTGGATCATAGCGATACGGTGATTTACGATTTTCAATTTAAAGATCCTACCCATATCTACACCGTTGAATCACCAAAATTAACGGAACTGTTCAGCCCGGAGCGGTTGGGCTATGAGATTTTTTGTTCGGGCTTTTTTGCGTCCCATCGCGGCTTTTTTGCTGCCGAGGAACGAGCCTGGATTATCGAGCAATTAGCCACGGGAGAGGCGGAGGTGCTCTATCCCCGCGCCCCGAATCAGTCGCTTTTGAATTACATGATGATGCGATCGCGCAAATCGATCTACAATTTTGCACGGGAATTGCCCGCCGACCAAAGTACAGGTTGTGCCGTGACTTCAACCCATTTTGAGGAGCGCGATCGCCTCGTGTTTGATCAGGGCAATTGCCTCACGTTTTTACATTACATCGGCGTGGGTGCATCGACGTTTGCGCGTCTTTGTGCCGGGGAAAATCTCGCCTGTCCCTATCGTGAAACGTTCCTCACCTATCGCTTCCTCCACTCTCCCGAACAACGCCCCCAATTTCGCGGCAAACCCAAACCCCTCAACCCGCCCCCCAATTTCCTAAAACGAGTCGCCCACAAACTCGGCTGGTGAGCGATCGCACCGTTTAAATTCTGCCTTCTGCCTTCATCCTTCATCCTTTAAACGTCCCCATGCGCGGCATTTATATTACAGCCAACGATAAATTCACAGAGCAAGCGATCGCGCTCCTCAACAGTATTCGCCACTACGATCCCGATGTGCCGATTACCCTGATTCCCTATGACGAAAACTATCACGAGGTGGCCGATCTTTTGAGCGCACAGTATGGCGTGAAGGTCTATGCTGATCTCGCCTTTATTGAGCGGCTATCACAAAAACTCTATGACAGTTTTGGGACGGGATTTTTTGCCCGGCCCAATCAATTTCGGAAACAAGCCTGTTGGTTTGGCGAGTATGATGAATTTCTTTACATTGATACGGATATTGTTGTTTTTGAACCCATTGCCCAAAATTTAGACGCGCTGCAAACCTACGATTTTCTCTGTTGTGACTATCAACATCGGGGCGGCATTGGCAATGTATTTACGTCACAGATCTTTGCCGATGGGGTGCTGGCGGAGAGCGATCGCGCCAGTCTTTTCAATGGCGGTTGGTGGGCCGCGAAAAAGAATCTCCTCTCGGAACAGGATCTTTACGACACCTTTGCCGAATGTGCCGCCCATCCGGACTATTTCGACTTTTCGCAAAAAACCTCCGACCAGCCAATCATCAACTACATGATCCTCAAGCGTGTCCCCCCAGACCGCCGCTTTAACCTCGTCAATCGTCCCGGCGGTGCGCCCGGCAGTTGGGCAGGAAGCTCCCAATTTGTCCCCCTGGGTGATGATGCCCTCGCCGATCCCAACTGCAACGGTCAACGGTTGCAATACCTCCACTGGGCGGGGATTCGCATCACCCCCGGCTGTCCCTATTGGCGGATTTGGAAACATTACCGCTATCTCCACAGCGATGAAATCCCCGCCGATCCTCCCCCACCGCCGCCACCCTCGTGGCTTGAGCAAGTCAAACGCCGAGTTCGCCGCTTGTTTTAGGGGTGAGGGTTTGGCGACCAAACCCCGACGAGAGATCCAAGTCACCGAATCACGTAGGGGCATGGTCTCCATGCCCTGGGTTTTATGGTCTCCATGCCCTCTTTATGGTCTCCATGCCCTGGGTTTTGAAGCCTCACAAAAAAGGAGCGCGATCGCCAGATTAGAGAATATCTTTTTGCTTTTGTACGCCTGCGGTAATCGCCAAATAGACGAAACTATGGGCTAACAATAGACCCCAATTCAGAACTAAATTTTCCCACGTGGGATCATAGGTAGACGTAGGTTCAAAGGGTTGGGGGATAAAGCTGCCGTCGGGTAATTGAGTTGGCGTAGGGACAAGACTATTGACATCAACAAGCGAGGCGTAAGCTCCAATAGACCAGCGACTGAGCATTAACCAAGAGAGGACTTTTCCAGCTCCATCCATATCAAATAAGACACCAGCAAAAACAATCTGGGGCACAAGAAGGAGGGGAAGGGCACTATTCGCTTGAGAACCATTTTTCGAGAAAGCAGACACCATTAACCCTAAACACATGGCGGTGTAAAGTGTGAGAAAGCTGGTGATTCCAATCCCGATAGACCAAGGTAGTTGGCTTGGTTCAGGGGCGGTGAATCCCCAGATAATCGCGATGGTCATCAACAGCGTCTGGACAACACCCAAACCGATGAAAATGACACTTTTTGATCCCAGATAGGCGAGTAGCCCCAGATTTACGAGTCTTTCTCGCGTATAAATAGCGGCTTCCTTGACGATTTCTTGCAGGCTACTGGCAATACCCACCCAAATTCCTGCACAGGTGAAGACAAATAAGACGCGCAAGGCTAAAGAAGCAAGGGTGGGGTTGTCTGCTTCTCCCAGTACGAAGGGGGCTTGATCCCCTAGTGCAAGGGTAATCAGGCCAATGGCAATGGGAGCGGTGAACAGGGCTAATCCCAAGTTGACATGATCGCGCAGCAAAAGTTGACTGAGTCGTTGACTGAGAAGCGTTAATTGGTCAAGGGGCGATCGCTTAACTTGCTGGGGAGGTGTGTTACCCAAAGCCGTCCGGCTTTCCTCATTAAGTTGGGAGCCAATGTAACGATGATAGTCTGATGATTGTTTGTACCGTTGGACCGTTTGCTCAATGCGTTGCTCTCGCATCTGTTCCTGTTGTCCAGCATCCGGGCAGTCTAAAGCATCGAGATGGGTATATAAATCTGCAAATTCACAGGGGCGATCGTGGGGTGGAATATCAGCAAAGAACGCAAGGGCATCATCGGGTGAGCCAAAATAGCAGAGTCGCCCCCCTCGGCCCATAAAGACAACGCGATCGCACAGACGAATACTATTCGTTGCATGGGTCACCAGAATAACTGTACGCCCCTCATTCGCCAGCTTTCGCAAGAGATGCATCATCTTCTGATCCAGCCCCGGATCAAGGCCCGATGTTGGTTCATCCAAAAAGAACAGCTTCGGATCAGCCAGCAATTCCACACCAATACTGACCCGTTTACGCTGTCCTCCACTCAGTTTTTTGACCAACGTATCCTTTTGGTTGACCATTTCAATTTGCATCAGGGTCTTACTCACCACCTGGCGGATATCCGCATCCGACGGTAACCGTAAACGAGCAGCATAGGAAAGCACCTCTAAAACAGTCAAATCTCGATGAATGATGTCATCTTGAGGCACATAACCAATCTCAGTACGGTAGATATTAAAGTTCTTGCGGAGGTCTTCGCCATTGAGCAACACAAACCCAGATGTGGTCGGACTCGTTCCCAACAATGTAGTCATCAACGTACTTTTACCCGCTCCACTGCCCCCCACCAGGGCAACAAACTGACCCGGCTCAATCGCCAAAGACACCTCATTTAAGATGCGACGGCGTGTTCCTTTTTCATCTTGAACCTCCCGTGTCAAATGGTAAGCATCTAAACGAATGCTACTCCCACTGTCGGCTAACACCACCTGATCTCCCTGGCGGCGCAACAAATATGGCCCTAGCCGAATCACACTATTGTCCGGCAGAATGGCGGTCTTGTTGACCCGAACACCATTAATGAATATGCCGTTTGTGCTGTGGTCATGCACCACATACCGACCTTTGGCATCTTGCTCAATGACTGCATGGCGGCGTGAAATACTTGGAGCATCTAAACAGAGTTGGGCTTGGGAATCACGGCCAATCACGATCGCCTGATGCTGGAGTGAAAGGCTATTCCCGGCCAATCCGCCAGTCGTGGGTTGGCCAGGGCCGTCGTAGGTTAACGTGATCAGGTTTTTCGGGTTTTGACCCACCTGAATCACCATCCCTGGCTGAAGACAATAGCCCTGGGGATAATAGTCTGGGGTGATCCGGCGATGTTGAATAAACAAACCTGTCGAACTAGGCTTTTGACCATCTCCATCCAAAATGAAATAGTGGTCTCCCTGTTGACGCAAGCGGGCATGACAACGGGACAGAACGGACCAATCAGGCGGCACAACCAAATCAGCCCAACTGGGGTCACGACCTAAACGGTGTTCAGTTTGGGTCAATGCCATGGAGAGAGTTTGACCTTGATTATTCAGGATTAATGTGGGAGTTTTACGCATTACCAACTAATCAGGATGACACAACGATTTCGCTTGGTTGTAGCATGTTTTTTCCATAACTATAGAAAAACTTAATACAAAAGACTTTTAAATCTGCACTGAAGCCGAGAATTTTTGCTCTAATTGAACCAGTCGTTGAGTTTACATTCACCTTGTATGGAAAATATGCTGAGTAATCGTTATCGCTTGGTGCGGCCTCTCGGTCAAGGCGGTTTTGGGGCGACATATCTTGCTGAAGATCAGCAAATGCCTTCTCAGCGGCGGTGTGTGGTTAAGCAGCTTCAACCTCAAACGACGAATTCTCAAGATATTCAGCTTATCCAAAATCGCTTTGGTCGAGAGGCTACTATCCTTGAAGAAGTTGGTAAAGGTCATGCGCAAATTCCAGATTTATATGCCTTTTTTGTGGAAGCGGGGCAGTTTTATCTAGTGCAGGAGTGGATTGAGGGGGTGACGTTGCTGGCCCATGTTCAACAACAGGGAGTTTGGCCCGATAGTCGAGTGCGATCGCTCCTCACCTCCTTGCTGCCCGTCCTGAGCTATATCCACAACAAAGGCGTGATTCATCGGGATATTAAGCCTGACAATATCATGCTGCGAGCCAGCGACCAAACGCCCATTCTCATTGACTTCGGCGCAGTGCGAGAAACCATGGGTACTGCCCTGAACTCCGCCGGAAAGAGTACCAGTTCGATTATTATCGGTACACCGGGTTTCATGCCCCAAGAACAAGCCGTAGGCCGTCCGGTCTTCTCCAGCGACCTTTTTGGCCTAGGGCTGACTGCTGTGTTTCTCCTGACGGGGAAGTATCCTATGGAACTCGTCACTGATCCGATGACCGGCGAAATTATTTGGCGGGAGTTTGCGCCCTTGGTTAGCCCGACCCTCGCGGATATTATTGACATGGCGATTCGCTCCCATAGCCGCGATCGCTTCAACACCGCCACCGCCATGCTCACGGCCCTCCAAGGGAGCGGAATCCCCCCGACCTCCATGTCCGTCCCCCCATCCACCATTGCCTCCCCTACCCCCGTGGGTTTCAATCCACAACATTCAACCGTGGTTGTGGCTCCTGGTCCAGTCTCCACCGCAACGCCCACATCTACGCCCAATAGTGGCGGGTTTTCAGACTGGCAGAAAATGATCATCACCGGCAGTGTGATGGGGGTCTTTGTTTTGGGCGCGATCGCGATCGCTCAACTGCCCCAACGCAACACAGACGAGCCAGACAAAACAACAGAAACCACCCCGGAACCCTCAACCCCTTCCACCCAATCATCACCCGACATACCAACCACAAGCACCAATTCCACCCCCAATTCACCACCGACTGCCACACCACAACAGCCCACTATCGTTGTTCAACCTGATCCCCCTCAACCCGCCCCCCCAATCATCGAACGGCCTTCGCCCGCCAAATTTATTAGAGAACACTATACACTCCTCAACCAACGCCAGTACGACACAACCTATCAACGACTCTCCAGCAACTTCCAATCCAAAAGTAACGGCTATGCAGAATACGTGAATTGGTGGAATAAAGTTGCTCGGATCAATATTGGTGCTGTTCAAACACTCGAGGCGAATGCCAACGAAGCTGTAGTGAACGCTGAGCTGCAATACATCATGAAAGCCGGTAAACCGTTTAATGATGATAAATCCCGAATTTATCTGACGTGGAATGAGGCTCAACAGTCATGGTTAATCAACGACAAAACCGCACCTTAGCAAGTTAAGAATTGTAAGCATCGATCAAAATTTTGCATAATTGAATGGGTTAAAACCAGATAAAACGGTAGCTCGTCTTGTATCTAACGTCCCTAGCAAAATCAAAATGACAGACAACCTGCTTGGCAATCGCTATCACATCATTCGTCCCCTTGGCAGTGGTGGCTTCGGCGATACCTATCTTGCCGAAGACCAGCATAGTCCTGCCCGACGGCGATGTGTGGTGAAAAAATTGCGCCCCATCAGTCATGAACCGCAAATGTATCAGATGGTCAAAGACCGTTTTGATCGGGAAGCCGCAATCCTTGAAGACCTTGGGCATGGGCATTCACAAATCCCTGCTCTTTATGCCTACTTTGAGCAAGAGGGCTTATTTTATCTGGTTGAAGAATGGGTCGAAGGCTCAACGCTAACAGAAGTTGTGAGCCAACATGGCCCCCAAAGTGAAAGCACAGTCAAAGAAATACTCACTCGGCTCCTGCCCATCCTCGACTATGTCCATGGCAAACGCATGGTACATCGAGACATCAAACCCGACAACATTATTTTGCGAGTGGGGGATCAGCAACCTGTCCTGATTGACTTTGGTGCAGTTAAGGAGACCATGGGCAGCACGATCACAGCCTCAGGCAATAGTACTCGCTCCATCGTAGTCGGCACACCAGGATTTATGCCCAGTGAGCAAAGTGCTGGTCGCCCAGTCTTTGCCAGTGATTTGTATAGTTTGGGTTTAACAGCCGTATATCTGCTCACCGGGAAAGCCCCCCAAGAACTTGCCACAAACCCAGCAACCGGTGAAATTAGCTGGCGACAATATGCACCCATGCTCAGTCCAACCTTAGGGAACATCATTGAGCAAGCCATTCAAATACACCCCCGCGATCGTTTTACCACAGCCACCGCCATGTTAGCTGCGATTCAAGGTGTGAGCGTCAACCCTAGTCCCGGCATCATTCCTTCAACCGTGATGTCTATGCCCACTCCATCTGTAGCCACCCCCCCTACCCATCAACCGCTCACAGTAATCGCTGCTTCACCGCCCCCCTCCACACCAGTCACCCAACCCCAAAATGGGAGTGCCCTTTCAGAATGGCAAAAAGCAGCGATTACAGGCAGCATAGTGGGTATTTTCGTGGTTTTAGCCATTGTTCTCACCCAATCTCCCAATTTATTTGCTTCAAAAAATACAGATGAGGAACCTAGTTCCGAGACAAATTCTGAGACCGTTGAGCCAGAATTAGAATTAGCCAATACAGAGGAAACCCAATCCGAAAGCTCTCAACCTGACGTGATAGAAACACAAGAAGCACCTTCAACTGCTCCCAATAATTCTCCACCGAGCACAACACCAGCATCTTCCTCTAACCTGACGAATAATCCAGTTCCTCAGCAACCTACACTGTCCCAAGACGAAGCATTACAACTCGTGAATAATTGGCAAAGTTATAAACGCCGCTTATTTGCTCCACCCTATGATCGTTCCCAAGGGTCTCAACTCTTGACAGGTTCTGCCTATGGCAAAAATATTCGCCGCTCTGATGGTCAGCAAAGCTCCGTAGATTGGCTAAGGTCTAACAATGCCCATTATGAATATGGTGTGCAGAAAATCGATCGAGTCGAGAACCTTGTCGGTGATGAAAACTATGCAAGCTTCACTGTAGTTCTGACGGAACAACGAACACTTTACGTCAATGGAAAACGCAGCAATGATGAAAATTCTGGACTAGAAACCTTACGTGTCAACTATTCGCTACAACGTGATGGTGGACGATGGAAAATTGCCGATTATCAAACAGAAACCTTATCACACCAATAAGACTGTAAGCCATGTCTGATCCATACAACGCCCAAGATCCTAAAATTCCAAAGCCATATAAATCATCATCTTCAGATATGCAGAATGATGATGTAATCCAACATCCAAAAGCTCATCAAAAGGGATCAACCCAATTTCAAAATCCAGGAACTTATCTTCAAAATTCACCGCAAACATCAAAGCAAAATCAAAGCCCATCTCGTCCTTCAAAGCCCTTGCCTGAAATAAACGAGCATAGCTATAAGGAAATATTTGAAGATAGCTATTGCTTTGTACCTTTGATGGAAAAACTGGTCAATTTTTTTAAAAATAAACATCGCTTCTTGATTATCACCATTCCTACAGTTATGGGAGGTGTAGCATGGGCTGGGATTCAAGTATTATCTCCATCGATAGAACAAGTTGAGGAATCGCCTGTAACTGTATCTGAGCATGCATCATCACCCAATCCACCGAATCTCATACCGCCGACTCCTCCCACTATGGAGATCACACAACCGTCTCCTTTACCATCAGTAGAATCCAGTACTCCTAATGGGATGGTTTTAACACCAGAAAATACTGCTAATATTAACACTTCTGATTTTTTGATCCGTCACCAGCAAGACCCCAACTTACAGAGAATTATTAATGAAGTTTTAAATCTTGTTGCTCAAAAAAACTTGTCAACCCAACACCTTTCTGTCACATTGCTGGATCTCAATACTGAAAAATATGCGGGCTATCAAAGTAGCCAATTGCACTTTCCTGCCAGTGTGGTCAAGTTATTTTGGATGGCTGTTATCTTTAGCAAAATTGAACAAGAAGGCGTTGATCAAGTAAGCCGAAGCTATCAAGAACAATTCTCTATTGATTTGGGAAAAGATTTAGACAAGCTCATTAAAGAGTCAGATAACGAAGCAGGCAGCCGTATTGTTGACTTTTTGACTGGGGCTAGTTCTGGAGAGAGTTTACCAAGGAAAGACTTAGAGGAATGGATCAAAAAACGATATTTTCTCAATGACTTTTTCATAGAGCAAGGATATGGTCCAATCAATATCAGTCAAAAAACTTTTCCAATTCCATATTTGAAATATCTAGATGGCCCTGAAGGGAGAGACACTCAAATTCGACAAAATGATACGAATCCGTCTGTGCCAATACGTAATCAAATTACAGCAGAACAAGCAACTCGATTACTGTATGAAATCATGAAGGGCAATGTGGGCGGTGCAAATAATTCTGGAATGATCTATCGTCTCCATCGAGATTTAACAACAGATTGGCGAAAAATCGATCCAAATTTAGGACATTTCAACCCAGTACAAGCTTTTTTTGGAGAAGGTTTAGCTGCTATTAATCCAAATATTCAAATTTACTCTAAGGCGGGTTGGACTTCTCAAACTCGTCAAGAGGTTGCTTATATCAATGATGGACGGAAGCAATATATCTTGACTGTTTTTGCTGAAGATAAATCATTTTCCGAAGATGAGCAGATATTTCCTGCGATCGCTCGATATGTTCATGAGCAAATGCCACAATGATCGCAAGAGCAATACTCCGGACACTTTTTGAGATGGGGGCTAAACCCCTTATTCTATTGTTGGCATTTAGCTCCATCGACGAAGCTGAGATAATCATTCTGCCGTTAGAAATTTAAAACTGTCCGAATGTAGTGCCAGGCTGAAAAAAAAGGAGCGCGATCGCGCTCCTCTTCATTTTGTTTAGAGTGATGTCCTGTGGTGAAGTCCGTTAAACCCTAGGCGGTGACGAGTTCCGGGGTTCCTGCTGGGCGCTTGCTGTTGCGCACCCCTTCAATAGCTGCCGCATAATCCGGAGCCTTGAAGACCGCAGAACCGGCAACGATCGCATTCGCCCCCGCTTCGAGCACCTGCCAGGTGTTGTTCGGCTTCAGACCGCCATCCACTTCAATCCAGGGGTCAAGACCGCGCTCATCGCACATTTTGCGCAGGTCGCGAATTTTCGGCAACACCGCAGGAATGAAGCTCTGACCGCCAAACCCAGGGTTGACGCTCATGATCAGCACCAAATCGCAGAGTTCGAGAACGTGCTCAATCAAGACCAACGGCGTGGAAGGATTCAACACCACACCGGCTTGCTTACCCAATTCGCGGATTTGGCCGAGGGTGCGGTGGAGGTGGGGCGAGGCGTTGTGCTCGGCGTGGACGGAAATAATATCCGCGCCCGCTTTGGCGAAGTCAGCCACATATTTTTCCGGCTCGACAATCATCAAATGCACATCCAACGGCTTTTCGGTGTGGGGGCGCACCGCTTCCACGATCAGCGGGCCAATCGTAATATTGGGGACGAACCGACCATCCATGACATCAACATGAATCCAGTCAGCGCCAGCCGCATCAACGGCGCGGATTTCCTCGCCGAGACGGCCAAAGTCAGCGGACAGAATGGACGGGGAAACAACAGTGTGTTTTTGAGTCATGGTGTGGCTCTTCCTCTTAGTGATGGTGCAAATCTTTGGTATCTAGAGTAACAAAATTTAACGATTTTTCATAAAGAATTTATATACTCAGAGCATTACACGATAACGCTGCACTGTCACCCGCCCGACTCCACCCCCTGCGATCGCCATGACTCTCCTTGATAGCCTCGCCTTCATGACAATCATGCTCACCCTAGCGGCAATTCCCAGCACGAGCGTTGCGCTGGTGGTGACTCGTGCAGCGGCATCTGGTTTGTGGCATGGTGTCGCGGTGACGGTGGGGATTGTGGTGGGGGATTTGACGTTGGCATTGCTGGCGATTTTAGGGTTAACGGCACTGGCGGAACTGATGGGAACTTTTTTTCTGCTGATTCGCTATGCTGCCGGATTGTATCTGATCGTCTTGGGGATTCAGTTGATTCGCAGTCGCAATCAAGGGATGCCGATGAGCGATCGCGATCGCTCCCCCGTAGGACTTTTCGGCAGTGTTGTAACGGGGTTATTGGTGACGTTGGGGGATGTGAAAGCGATTTTTTTCTATGCTAGTTTATTTCCGACATTTCTAGACCTGGCGGCCTTAAATTATGGCGAAATTTTGACGGTATTGGCCATCATTGTGGCGACAGTGGGGGGCGTGAAATTGACCTATGCGATTGTGGCGCGAAAAGTGGCGGCGATCGCGCTCCGGTTTCCCCTCGCCAAACCGGCAAAAACCACATCGGGCATTGTCATGATCGGGTCTGGAGCCCATCTTATCGTGAGTGGCCGGTGAGCAGACCTTGACTGGGGCTAAAGAGAAAGGCGAGGAAAAAGAGACCCGTGGCCACCAGCACGATCGCAGGCCCAGAGGGGAGGTTATAAAAGTAACTTAAATACATACCGCTAATGCTCGAAAAAATGCCCACCCCGACCCCCAAAAACATCATGTGATGGAGGCGAGTGACGAGGAGATAAGCCGTTGCAGGCGGGGTAATTAACAAGGCCAAAACCATGATCACCCCGACGGCTTTGAGGCTGGCAACAATGGTCATGCCGATGAGCACCATGAGGCTAAAGTCGAGGAATTGCACAGGCAAACCGACGGCTTGAGCACCCAATTTATCAAAGGTATAAAAGAGCAATTCTTTATAAAGCAACACAACGCTAATAATCACTAAAATCGCAATGATCAGGGTATCGCGTACATCGGCACTGGTTACGCCAAGGATATTACCGAATAGGAAGTGATTAAGGTCGATTTTGTTGGTTTTTTGAATCAGGGTAATCAGGGTGATACCGAGGGCGAAAAAGGCGGACAGGACGATCCCCATGGCGGCATCTTCTTTGATTTGCGATCGCGTCCGAATCAAATTAATTAACACGGTACTGAGTATCCCGGCAATGAAGGCCCCGATAAACAAATTCACCCCTAACCAAAAGGCGATCGCTAACCCCGGCAAGACGGAATGACTAATCGCATCCCCCAGCAGGGCTAACCGCTGCACCATCAAGTAACTGCCAACGATCGCGCAGATAATTCCGACAATCACCGCCACAATTAGCGATCGCTGCATAAATCCATAGGTGAGTGGGAGCCAAAGCGCTTCAAAAAACGGTTGCATAAATTGGATATTTCCTAGGGTGAATCATGCCCGCCCGATCAGAAGAGGAGTGATTGTTGAGGGTTGGGTAATGGAGGGCGATCGCATCACGGTTAATGCGAATTTAAGGCGAAATGATTGGGTGCATCCCACTTTTGCAGATTCATATTGCTCGCCAGGTAGAACCCTCATCCCCAGCCCTTCTCCCGCAGGAGAAGGGAGTCAAAAGCCCTCTCCTGCGGGAGAGGGTTGGGTGAGGGGTTGCACAACTGGGATGCACC
>NZ_JAQMTY010000133.1 GCF_028330765.1 Spirulina subsalsa CS-330
CCGCCAACCGCAACACCTCACGCCCCTGCCCCGCCTGCAACCAATCCACCAACGCCGCCACCGTCACTCGACACCCTGGCAACCGCTGCAACGCCGCATCACCCCGCTGCCCCCCAATCACAAACCCCGCCACCGATCGCAACGCCCTTACAAAATCCGGCCCCTGCGGTTCAGCCTTCCGTTTTTTCTTCTTCCCAAACGGCCAACACATAGCCCCCTCCAAAATTTTAAGTTACCCTAACAAACCCAATTCCTGTTTAACCTGTTCCAAGGTTAAACGAGGCGAACCCTCATCTTCCGCCTTAGCCAATTGTAAATCTTCCCAATCTTCCACATCAGCGAGTAATTCCTGTAAAGCCAAAAACTCCTCATAGGGCAAAACTACATATTCCGTGCGCCCATCTTTCGGTAAAAATTGTGGATGTAACTGAACCATAGTTATTGACTCCTTGAAATTCCTTAAGAATACGCTTGGCTGCGATGTTTAACGCGATAAACAATAATCGAATCTGCTTCAACCTCAAATAAAATGCGGTAATTGCCAACTCGTAAACGATAAGCCGGTGAGAAATTTTTTAGCCGTTTGACATCTCCTTGTAAATCCACCCTTAATTGCTCGATTTTAACCAGAATCCGTTCCTGATTGGTTCGCGTTAATCCTTGCAAATCTTTTAATGCACGCGGTCTAAACTCCACAGCATAATTCATTAATTTGCTATCTCCCCCGCACCCAGTCCACCAACGCCTCCACCGTCACCCGACACCCCCGCAACCGCTGCCCCTCGATCACAAACACCGCCACAGAACGCAACGCCCCCTCAAAATCCGGGCCTTGCGGCTCCACCAGCTCCGACTGTTTCTTCTTCCTAAACGGCCAAACCATAGCCCCCTCCCCAAAAAAACATCCCCCTATCCTAACCCAAAACCCCAAGGGCGCAAGCATTGCGCCCCTACAAGCACATCGTAGGGGCGCAACGCTTGCGCCCTCCCTTGCACCCCCCGCATACCGCCTCTCCCCTTCAACAAACCCAATGGATACAATAGAAACACCCACTCACAGCCAGCCGATGCAAGTCCTGATCAACCCTCCTAACCTCATCGAAACCGGGATCACCGTCGAAACCCAAGACAATCTCCGGTTTTTCAAATTTACCGAACCCTTACAAAACCGCCTCGAAGAACTCCTCGACAAAAACGCCACCACAACATTAACCGAAGACGAACAAACCGAACTCGATGCCATTGGCGAACTAGATCGCTTATTTACCTATCTCAACTCCCTGCTCATCGCTAACCATGCCCCTCAATGATCTTGTTCGCCAACGAGTCCGAAAACGGGCAAACTATTACTGTGAATATTGTCACTCACCCGAACGAATCAGCGCATCTCGTTTCACCATCGATCACATTCAGCCGCGATCACTCGGTGGTTCTGATCAGCTAGATAACCTAGCATTAGCTTGCCGTCGTTGTAACCAGAGACGCTATAACTTTACCGTCGGTAGCGATCAAAAAACCAACTTGATCACCCCAATTTTTAACCCACGCACACAACAATGGTCAGACCATTTTATCTGGTCAAAAGATACGCTCCGAATTATCGGAACAACACCCACAGGACGCGCAACCTGCCAACGACTCGATCTCAATGATGAACGTTATCAGGGCGATCGCAACATTCGCGAAACCAGACAAATTTGGCATCAAGCAGGCTGGCATCCCCCACAGCATGATCCAATCCAAAACGATTGAGAAGTTGCTTCTTCTTCCCAAACGGCCAACACATAGCCCCCTCCCCAAAAAAACATCCCCCCATCCTAACCCAAAACCCAAGGGCGCAAACGTTGCGCCCCTACGATGTGCTTGTAGGGGCGCAACGCTTGCGCCCTCCCTTGCACCCCCTACCACCTCTCCCCTTCAACAAACTCAATGGGTACAATACAAACACCAATTCAATGCAATCCCCATGGCCCTCACCCTAGAACAGATCCAAGCTGAAATCAACGCCCTCCCCCCCCAAGACATTGCCTACCTGCGAGAATGGCTAATCGCCCAAGATTGGCAACAATGGGATCAACAAATTGAAGCCGATAGCAACAGCGGCAAACTTGACTTTCTTTTTGCAGAAGCAATGGATGCCAAAAAAACAGGAACCCTGGAAGATTTATAGGTACATCGCACAACACCCCAATTTTGGCAACGCTTCTACCAACTTCCTCCCGACATCCAAAAAATAGCCCGAAAAAACTTCAGCCTATTAAAGCGCGATCTGAATCATCCTTCACTACAATTCAAAAAAGTCGGCAAATATTGGTCAGCCCACATCGGACTGAATTACCGCACCCTCGCTGTTCAAGATGGCTCGGATTTTATCTGGGTCTGGATTGGTAGTCACAATCAATACGACCAGATGCTGAATTAATTAACCGCCATCACGACTTAAAAAGTGCGTTGGACTGGTCAAAATTCTTTGATCATACAACTTGATCAACTGCTCCTCATGCAGCGTTGCTAAACCATAGGTCTTGCCCTTTAAATTCACAAACTCAACCGCAAAAAAACCGATTCATACATCTCAAGAATAGTTCTCACTTGCCCCCGGTATCAATTTTTTGGGGGTAAATTCGTCGTGATTGGAGTTTGTGGTAGCAGGCTTGGGCGAGTTTGGCATCGTCGAGGGCGTTGTGGAGGGTGAGGGTGGAGAGTCCGGCGAATTGGGCACGATCGCACGTCGCATCCAAGCCCGCGCAGTGAAATAGAGTTGCGAGATCGTAGGGGTTATAGTGCAGGCCGGGGGGGAGTTGTTGGGAACCGCCGAACAGTTCGCAAAATAAGACCCAATCGTAGGCGGGACAGTCGGCCCAGAGTTCGATGCGGTGGAATTGGGCGAACCAAGTGCGGAGGGTTTGGGCGATGGTGGCGCGATCGCTTTTCATGCGGTGGTGGCGATCGCCCAATGTTGGGATATGACGCTCACAATCGGAAAACGATAGATGGGGCATCACATTCGCCTCTAGCCAGGGGTTGAGTTGGTGGGGGTCGTAGTCGTTAAATTCGGCGTAAAAGGTGCGATCGCAGTCCGCCACGAGGCCGAGACTGATCAGCGTTGTCTGTTGATGGAGGCCGGTGAATTCCGTATCCAAAAAAATCAACATTGTGAATCCTCCCCAGACGGAACAGGATGAACCCGGTTTTGCTCTTGCCAGGCGGCAATCGTCGCCGCCGCCGCCACGGGAGCCGTGACCGCCCGTAAAATGCGCCGCCCCAAGGAAACGGGACGAAACCCAGCGGCGATCGCTGCTGCCTGTTCTTCGGGAGTCCAACCGCCTTCGGGGCCCGTGGCGATCGCCAGTTCAGTACCGGATCGGGGTAGGGAGTCGAGAACCGTCGTGAGAGGGGGGGAATCACCACGAGCGAGGGCGATCAAGGCTGTGGTTTGGGTTCCTGGGTCTAAACTGTCGCGGAAGGGGAGCGGGTCATGGACGACGGGCACGATCGCCCGCTCGGATTGTTCGGCGGCTTCTTGGGCGATGCGTTGCCAACGGGTGAGTTTTTGGGGACTGGGTTTTAGAAGGGTGCGATCGCTGATCACCGGCTGAAATCGACTCACGCCTAATTCCGTTCCGCTCCGGATGATGTCTTCAAAGCCGCTCCCCTTCGGCAGTGCCACGATCAGGGTTAGGGGGTGGGGTAGTTCTGTGCCGAGTTCGAGGGGATCGAGCAAGGTGGCCCAATCCTCGGCCAGGGCGGCGATCCAGGCTTTGCCCCTGCCGTTAATCACAATGCAGCGATCGCCCGCCGTCAACCGCAGCACCCGATAGAGATAATGCTGTTGGTCTGGGGTGAGGTGAATGCGATCGCCGTGCTGCTGCGTCGGTGCGATCGCCAAGCGATAGAGATGCTGTCCCATCAATACCCTCCTAATTTACTGAGAGGACACCGCTACATCAGTGTGGGGGCGCAGCACAGGATTGCAGTCGCGACAGTCCTGACAGCCGGCACTATGGTCATGGGGCGGGAACGGAACACCATCGAGTAAAAACGAAAATTCACTACCCCGATGGGGTTCACTGGTAATGATTAACTGACTTTTCATCTGGCTTAAATAGGACTGACAGAGAATCAGCCCCAGCCCCATGCCTTTTTCCTGCTGCGTGCCCCGTTTGGAAAAGCGAGTCGAAATACAGTGAACTTTTTGCAGTTCCTCCGCCGTCATCCCCATCCCTTCATCCTTAACCCCCAGGCGAATCTGAGATTCGTGCTCGACGGCAAACACCGTGACGCGATCGCCCTGCCGAGAAAACTTAATCGCATTACTCAACAAATTCCGCAACACAATTTCCAATAATTCCCCATCCCCCCACACAGAATGCGTCGTGTGTAATTCACAGACCAAATCAACCCCTTTCCGTTGGGCATTCTGCCGTACCCACGCCAAGCTCGCCGCCGTAATCTCGGCCAGGGGACAAGCACATAAATCCACATCTGCCCCCCGCATTTGATCCTCTGCCCATTGCAGCACATGGTTGAGATGGGCAACACCTTGTTCTAATTCAGGGCGGATTTGCTGCATCAAGGTGTTCACGTCTTCAGCACTGAGGCCATTCTGAAACAGATCGAGAATTGATTCTAACGACGCGAGGGGGCTGCGCAAATCATGGGACAGCAGCGCCAAGGTCTGATCTTTTAACGTATTGAGCGATTCTAAGGTCTGCTTTTGTTCTTGGATCAGCGTGAGGCTTTCTTCTAGGTGTCGCTGCCGGAGGCGGAGTTCGAGTTGTCGTTCGACTTGGTGGGCTAAGACTTTGAGGGCTTGACGTTGGAGCGGTGTCAGTTGGCGAGGGTAGCGATCGATCACACAAAGCGTGCCAAATTTATGGCCCGAAGCCGCATAAAGAGGTTGGCCCGCATAGAAGCGAATTTCTGGGCCATGGGTCACTAAGGGATTATCAAAAAAGCGTTCATCCTGGGTGGCATTGGGAACCTCCAGAATGTCATCGCCCTGGATGGCATGGGCACAGAAGGCTTGATCTTTCGGGGTTTCACAGGCATCAATGCCATGGCGCGCTTTAAACCATTGCCGGTGATCATCCACCAGCGAAATTAAAGAAATCTCAGCACCGCACACTTGCGCTGCCAAATCCACGAGATCATTAAAATCCTGTTCTTCGGGCGTGTCTAGAATGTCATAGCGTAGCAGTTCTTTGAGTCGCTCCGCTTCATTGGGAAGGGGTTGGGCAGGAATCATGACAATTGGGTGTCGAAAAAACCAGTCTGGCGTGATTGCAGATGTTCGGAACAAAAGACCATCATGCGATCGCATTGCCAGCATGATCTTTGATTTACTCACTAGCGATCGCCCTACATCGGCAGCAATATGGGGTTGGATAACAAGTTGCGCATGGATAAAACCCCATAGTGTTAGAGTATCTTGACTGATGACCTGAATGGAGTATCCCTCAACATATTGATACTCTCCTGGATACTCCCCGCCTCTGCCTAAACATCATAGTCGGGTGGGGTGGATTCGGCAGCTTTGGGGGTGGGGCGGCCCGTGCCGTAACGGGGCAGGAGTTCGAGTTGGGCGGCGGCGGGTTGGGGGGTGCTGCGGCGGCGTTCAGAGGTGCGTTCTTCGCTGGTGTCGGTGGCGATCACTTCGTAGAGGATGGCGAGTTTATCGGGGCTGTTGCCTTTGCGTAAGACGCGGCCGAGACGTTGCACATATTCCCGCGTTGAACCTGTGCCGGAGAGGATGATCGCGATCTGGGCATCGGGCACATCAACCCCTTCGTTAAGGACATGGGAGGCGGCGATCACACCATAATCACCGCTGCGGAATTTCTGGAGGATGTGATGGCGTTCTTTTACCGGGGTTTGGTGGGTGAGGGCGGGAATTAAAAACTCGCGGGAGATGCGGTAAACCGTGGCGTTGTCGTTGGTGAAGATTAAGATCCGGGCGGGGTAATGGGTGGCGATCAGGTCAGCGAGGGTGCGCAGTTTGCTATCGGTGCCATTGGCGATCGCTTTTGCCTCCCGGTGGGCGAGCATGGCCCGACGACCGGCGGCCGATCGCGCCGAAGCCCGCACGAATTCCTGCCAACCCTCTAAACTGCCGAGAAAGATCCGCGAGTCTTGTAAAAATTGGTTGCGGGTTTGGATTGCGTCGTCGTAGCGATCGCGCTCCTCATCGGACAGGCTTACTTTGATTTGCCGCACTTCATGGTCGGCGAGGGTCTTGCCGGACAGATCATCGGGGGCTTTGCGGTAAATAATCGGGCCGATCAGGTGGTCTAGCTCCTGGTGGGAATCATCGGCGCGTTCGGGGGTGGCACTGAGGCCGAGGCGATAGGGGGCGATCGCATATTCAGCAATCACCCGAAAAAAATCCGTCGGCAAATGGTGGCATTCATCAAAAATCAGCAGCCCGTAGAGATTCCCCAAGGTTTCCGCCTGGATCGCCGCACTGTTATAGGTGGCCACCAAAATCGCGGTGCGATCCTTCGAGCCACCCCCCAACAGCCCCAACTCCACCCCCGGAAAGGCCGCCTCTAGTTCGGCATACCATTGATGCATCAAGTCCAGGGTGGGGACAACGATCAGGGTGGAGCGGGGGGTGGAAGCGATCGCCAATTGAGCCAGAAAGGTTTTACCCGCTGCCGTGGGGAGAACCACAACCCCTTGCCGCTCGGACTTTTTCCAGGCTTGGAGGGCTTCGGCTTGGTGGGGATAGGGGGTTTTTTGAAAATTAGCGTTGAGGTCGAGGGGAAAAAATGCCTTGGCCTCATCGACAAACTCCACCTGATCGCCCTGGAGGGTTTCCACGAGGCCGCGATAATGCTGGGCGGGAATGCGAAATTTTTCGATGCGATCGTCCCAGGTGGCAAAGTCGATCCAGCC
>NZ_JAQMTY010000134.1 GCF_028330765.1 Spirulina subsalsa CS-330
CCCCGGGGCGACTATTTTGATGTGGCGGATCGGGTGATTGCCCTGGATAATTTTGTGCCCCAGGATGTGACGGCTCAGGCCCAAGCGATCGCCCACGCTCACCCCACCGATCGTCAACCCGAAGGCGGGGCCAGCTTTGGCGAACTCACGCCCCGCATTCCCATCCCCAGCAGTCTTGATCCCAGCCGGGGTAAGCGGGAGGTGAAGGTACGGGTGCGGGGAGTGGATGCGATCGCCTTTGGCACTGATGAGATTGACCTCAGTGCCGTTGAGCAATTGGTGAATCCGGGGCAACTGCGTGCGATCGCCGCCGCCCTCGTGGATGCCAAATCCTCCGCCCTCGATGGTCATACCCCGATCCCGGCCATCCTTGATGCGATCATGGCCCAGATCCACACCGCCAGCCTCGACAGCCTCACCCCCAAACCGCTGGGGGATGCCGTCGCCTTTCGTCGCTTTGAACTGGCCGCCGCCCTCAACCGTCTCCGGAGCCTCCGCGTTCAACCCTAAACCATCGCCAGCGACAGCCCCCGGCGGGCCTTAGAACCGCCAAATCACACTAAAGTAAAACCCATCATCCTGGGCATTAGTGCCGCGATCGTCAAGATCCACCAACGGCAAGCCGTAATCAAACCGCACCGTAAAGTCAGGATAAGGGTTCCAAATCAGCCCCGCCCCCAGACCCGCAATAAAACGCTCCGCTGCGAGGGAGTTGGGGTTATTTTGGGCATTCCAGACCCAGCCGAAATCCAGGAACGGCGCAAAGACGAGGGTGGCGCTCCCGGCTTCATCCCGCACGAGGGTGATCCGATCCTCAGCAGAAAAGCGAATCCCATTATCCCCAGCCCGCACGTTTTGCCGAAAGCCCCGCACCGATTGCCCGCCACCCATGACAAATTGCTGCGACGGGAGCAGGGGCGAAAAGGCATATTGCAAATCGGCGGACAGGATTAAAAAATTGTTTTCATTCAGGACTTGGGCGCGTTGGATTTGCCCCAGCCAACTGAGAAATTGCCCGTCGGGGATAGAGCCGCTGTTGCGAGTGGCCTCAAGGAGATCGAGGCCGAGGCTGAATTGCGATCGCACCGCCCACGCCCCCCGCGCATCCCGCCGAATATAGTCTTGCCCAAACTTCAACACCGTCGTCGTCGTGCTGCCGTCCGCCTCCGGGCCAAATCCAAAGGGAGTCGGCCCCGCAAAGGTAAAGGTTTGACCCGTTTGATAGGTCAACCCCATCGACAGGGCAAACTCTTCGCGGGGTGTACGTTGCAGGGGTTGGCGATAACTGATTTCGTAGAGTTCAGAATTACCACGAATATCTAAAATATTGAACGGCTCCTGCACCACATTATTGCGGTTAAACGAGGCCCGCAATTGCAGCGTGCCATCCATGGCATTGAGGGGATAGCGATAACTCAGATCAAAGGTATCGGAACCGCCTCTCGTGGTGCGCTTCATGCCGCCGCTCAGTTCATCCCCCGCCCCCGTCAGGTTTTGATAGCTGAGATTCACCCCCATCCGCTCCGACCCGACACTCGGCGGTGAATAGTTATCCACCGTCGCTGCCCCCCGGAATTGCCGCGCTTCGGTCACCCGCACCACGAGAATACTTTTCGCGGGTTCTGTGCCGCTGCGCAGACTCGCTTCAATATTTTCGATCAGGGGATCGGTGCGCAACAGTCGGAGTTGATCTTCTAAGCGGCCCGTGTTGAGGGGAGTACGAGCGCCCAACGCCACCCGTTTCAGGATGTAGCCGGGTTTGAGGTTGTTCGTGCCTTCGACTTCAATATTTTCAATGCCCCCTTCGAGGACAATGATTTCAATCGTGCCGGTGTCAAAACTTTCAGGGTTGAGGATGGCGCGGGAGGTGATGTAGCCGTCGGATAGATAGCGTTCCGTTACGAGGTCAGCGAGGCGTTGCAGGGAGGCTTCGCTCACCTGCTGGCCGATGAAGGGGGCAAATTCGGTTTGAAAATCCTCAAGGCTGAACAGGCTGCTGTCAGTGAGTTTCAGGCGATTGACACGGATGGGGCCGGGTTCGGGGGCGAGGGGGTTGGTGGGGGTTGCGGTGGGTGTGGTGGGGGGCGTTTCGATGGAGTTGCGATCGCTCCCCTCTAACGGTTGCGGCGGGGCTTCATTAGGCTGCAAAAAACGCTCATCATTGGACTCTGGAATTTGAGCAATCAGGGTAGGGAAAGATATGGCTTGGAATGGTGTCGCCTCGCTAGTCGGACAGAGCAAAGTCGTGAGACAGGTTGTTCCCCAAAAAACAAGACTGTACTGCGGTTGCTGAACCATAATAAATTCCCTTAATTGTCATCACCATGTGGCTTTCACCCACGACGCGATCGTTGTGAAAGCATCCCTCTCGCCCCCAATCATACGTGCTTTTACGGAAAACTTTGTTCAGTGGGTCGAACTTTTTCCATCAACGTTGGGGTGTCTGGATTGGAACTGAGTTGAATGAGATAGGGATGATAGCGATCTTTGCGATAGGAGCCGACCCACACCTCGTACTGACCGGCTAACCACGCTCCGGAAATGGCGGGATTGCGCCCCGCGTAGTCATCATTACACCACAGGCCACCAGGGCCGCGTACCAAGAGGGTCGTATCTTCGGGGCTGGCAACTTCAAGGCTGAGAAAGTCGAAAAAATCACGCAACACCACCACATGATCCGGTTCACTATCAATAAAACCGGCGCAGGTTCCCGTTTGGGTGCTGTCCTGGGCTGTGACTGTTCGCACCGCCAAGGCTCCCCCGCTAATGCCTCGGATGATCACACTTTCGGGCCCAAATTGACTGAGTTGAATATCTTCAAAAATGGTTTCGCTGCTCTGAATTTGTGCCTCACTGGGGAGTGAGAAACTATTCGGAATCAGGGTCAGCATGGCAAGGATTAAGGTTGAGCGCAACATGGGTTAAGAGTCCCTAATATCATCATCAAAACGGCTTTTTTGGGCAGATTGTTCCCAACTGTACCCCGATTGTTGGGTCTTTTCCGGTGATTTGGGGGATCGCCCCCCATCATTCCAGACTCGTGAAATTCCCTCACGTTCCCCCTACAAAAAAGGCGGGTTGCCCCGCTTGCTTTGGTTTAACGTTTTTCTATTGGTGCGACCCTCCTGAATCGGTGGGTTACGGCGGATTGCTGGATTGCAGTGATAGCCCGATTTTAAGCCGCCCAACCCACCCGATAATATTGATTTGCCTTGTCGGCCATTGGGCTACTGCTGATCTATCATCCAAGTTGCGAGTCTGGGGGTGGCAGGAGTGAGCCAGAGGCTCACACTACCATTGCCGTTATCTTCCGTAGTGCGAGCTTCTAGCTCGCTGCCCTGATCAGGGGGGATCACATGCAGGCTAGTACAGAGTCAAGACTTAATATTCGGATTGTATTGAATGTCCAACACTCAACGTGACGGTGCGTTACGCTTCGCTAACAGCACCCTACAAACATCCTGATTCTTGGCATTGACGCTGCACTAGGTCAACAGTTGCACGTTATGTATCAGCAGTGGCCGGCCAGCGGGGAGGTGCGATCACTTACAGGGCCGCCATCACCGTCCGCGCTGCGGCCAGGGTCTGTTCTACTTCCGCATCCCCATGGGCCAGGGAGGTAAAGCCCGCCTCAAACTGTGACGGCGCAAGGTAAACCCCCTGCTCCAACATACCCCGATGGAACCGCGCAAACTTCGCAAGATCCGACTTCTTCGCATCCTCATAGTTATGCACCGGATCAGCCTGGAAGAACAGCCCGAACATGCCGCTAATATTGCCACCGTAGGCCGCGTGTCCCGTTTCCTTGGCAATGTCCAACAAGCCCATGATCAGCGTCTTCGTCACCCGTTCGAGGTGTTCATAGCTGCCGGGTTTTTGCAACAGTTCCAGGGTTTTGATCCCCGCCGTCATCGCCAAGGGATTCCCCGATAATGTCCCGGCTTGGTACATCGGCCCCGCCGGAGCCACCATCGCCATAATATCCTTGCGACCACCGTAGGCCCCCACGGGCAACCCACCGCCGATCACCTTACCCAACGTCGTCAAATCTGGGGTGACGCCGAATTTTTCCTGCACGCCCCCATAGGCAATCCGGAACCCGGTCATCACTTCATCAAAGACCAAGAGCGCCCCATTTTCCTCCGTCAAGAGGCGCAGCCCTTCGAGGAAGCCCGCATC
Organism: Spirulina subsalsa CS-330; assembly: GCF_028330765.1. Lineage (GTDB taxonomy): Bacteria > Cyanobacteriota > Cyanobacteriia > Cyanobacteriales > Spirulinaceae > Spirulina > Spirulina subsalsa_A. Next base: position 4,180 of record NZ_JAQMTY010000134.1, read on the forward strand.
GGGGGGAATGAAGCCCGAATTGCCCACAATCGGTTCGAGGATCACCCCCGCCACTTCGCCGGGATTGTCCGCAAAGAGGGCTTTGACGGCTTCGAGGTCGTTGTAGGGGGCGGTGAGGGTGGCGGCGGCGGTGCTTTTCGGCACACCGGGGGAGTCCGGCAGGCCGAGGGTGGCAACCCCAGACCCGGCCTTCACTAAGAACATATCAGCGTGGCCGTGGTAGCAGCCTTCAAACTTGATGATTTTTTCCCGACCGGTGAAGGCCCGCATCAGGCGCAGGACGGACATACAGGCTTCGGTGCCGGAATTGACAAACCGCACCAGTTCAATACTGGGGACGGCATCAATGACCATTTCCGCCAACACATTTTCCAAGACACAGGGCGCACCGAAACTAGTGCCTTTGAGTAATGCCTCTTGGAGGGCGGCGATCACCTCTGGATGGGCGTGGCCACAGATGGCGGGGCCCCAAGTGCCGACGTAGTCAATGTATTCGTTGCCGTCTACGTCCCAAACGCGAGCGCCATTGACGCGATCGAAAACGATGGGCTGACCGCCGACGGATTTAAAGGCCCGCACGGGGGAACTCACGCCGCCCGGCATGAGTTTCTGGGCAGCGGCAAAAATTTCTTCGGATTTTGTGGTGTTCAAACTCGACGTTACAACCAAAATGCTCTCCTTTGTCCTTGCACAATCACAACTGAAATGACTAGATTTCGATCTCACCCCATTGGGCGACCGTTGCGGCGGTTGGGGGTGGGGTGAGAGGGTATGGCCAGTTTCTATCCTATCGGCCTTGGCGGTGGGAAAATGTGGAGAAACGTTAAGGATTGGACGACGATCGCACCGTAACCCCGCCCCCCAAGGGCAGCCCAAAAACAGGTTAGGATAGGTTTTCGGTGCATATAGGGGCCAATGAGTTACGGGTTAGCATTACATACCACCACGGGCGAGTTGGGGTTAGCGGCGATCGCACCCTCGGAACCGATGCGATCGCAGGTGTGGGACTTGGGGCGATCGCTCTCCACAGACCTGCACAACTATCTCGCCACCTTTCTCGCGCCCCTCACCTGGACAGACCTCGACTTCCTCGCCGTTGCCAAAGGCCCCGGCGGCTTCACCGGCACGCGGATCGGCGTGGTCACCGCCCGCACCCTCGCCCAACAGTTAGACCGACCCCTCTTTGCCATCTCCACCCTGGCCGCCGTGGCCTGGCAACAGTTCACCGCTGACGCTGTGGCAATGGCAACCTATGCGATCGCCTATCCCGCCCGCCGGAGGGAACTCTGCGGCGGCATCTACACCGTTACAACCGCAGGCATTGACCCGACCCAATCCCAACCCGATGCCATCTACACCCCGGAGCAGTGGGCCGACACCCGCGCCACCCTGCCGCCCCACACCATGATCCAGGCTCCGGACTCCCTCGCCCTCTCCGTTGCCCCCCTCCTCGATCTCGCCGCCCGTCAATATGCGGCGGGCGATCGCCCCCATTGGTCTACGGCACTCCCCTTCTACGGTCAACATCCCGTTACTCTTTAAGCTCAGGTACAGCAACGATGGACATGATCACAGTTGAACAGTTGAGTAAGGTGTATCCCGTTGCGGTGAAAGAACCGGGGTTGCGGGGGACATTGCAGCATTTTTTCCAGCGGAACTATCGCCAGATCAAAGCAGTGGATAATGTGTCGTTTAGCCTCCAACCGGGGGAAATGGTGGGATTTTTGGGGGCCAATGGAGCCGGAAAAACCACAACATTGAAAATGTTAACGGGGTTGATTCATCCCTCGGCGGGAACGGTGCGGGTGGCGGACTATGTGCCCTTTCGCCGTCAGCCGCAATTTTTGCGCAAGATTAGCCTTGTGATGGGGCAAAAGCAGCAATTGTTGTGGGATTTACCGGCGTTAGATTCGTTGCGGATTAATGCGGCGGTGTATGAATTGTCGGAACGGGAGTTTACCCAACGGTTGGGAGAGTTGAGCGAGATGCTGAACTTGGGGGGCAAGTTGACGCAACCGATGCGGAAAATGTCCCTGGGGGAACGGATGAAGGCGGAATTGTTGGCGGCGTTGCTCCACCATCCCCAGGTGTTGTTTTTGGATGAGCCGACCTTGGGGCTAGATGTCAATGCCCAGGCGGCGGTGCGGGAGTTTCTCCAGCTTTACAACGATCGCTACGGCGCAACAATGCTGCTGACGAGTCACTACATGGCGGATATTACGGCGCTGTGCGATCGCGTCCTCCTCATCCATCAAGGGGGGTTAATTTATGACGGCAGCCTCAAGGGTTTACTCGAACGGTTTGCCCCCTATCGCGAAGTGCGGTTGCAATTGGCGGCAACGCTAGAGGCCGAGCAACTTGCCGCCTATGGGGAATTGGAATCCCTCGATGGGCGGGATGTGCGGCTTTTGGTACGGCGGGAAGCGTTGACGCAAACCGTGGGGCAATTGCTGGCCCAGTTGCCGATCGCAGACTTGAGCATTACCGACCCTCCCATTGAAGAGGTGATCGGGCGGCTCTTTACGGCGGGGACGGTGGCCTAAGGGCGGAAAAGCGTTGCTAAGCTGGCGTAGATTGCGTTAAAACCTGCGATCGATGGCCCACAATCCGGTTTAAAATTTGGGCTAAATTGTTCGTGCCCTGCTGTTTGCTTGGCTTGCTCTGTTGTATCAGGATTGATCCCATGCTCAACGTCCCTATCCCCTCCGTCCTGTCCCCTGTTCTGCGCCGTGGCTCACGCTCCCCTTGGCAACGGTGGCTAGTGAGGAGTTGCCTATTGGGGACGGTGGCTGTGATGGTGGGGGCGATCGCCCCCCTATCCCGCCTCGCTTCGCCCCATCGAGCCGAGGCAACGGTGATCAGTGCCGCCAAACTGACCCAAACCAAAATCATTTTGAAAAAGGGCGATCGCGGCGATGCCGTGCGCCAACTCCAAACCCAACTGCGTCAAGTGGGGTCTTATAACGGGCCGATCACGGGCTTTTTTGGTGACCAAACCGAAACAGCGGTGCGGCATTTTCAGCGATCGCGCAACCTCAACCCCGACGGCATTGCCGGCCAAAGTACCCTTGACGCTCTTGCCGCTGTGATTGCCGCCCGGAATCGGCAACCGCAATTTCAACCCTTTGGCCAAGGGGCGAAGGGCGATCGGGTGCGTCAGGTGCAATTGCGCCTGCAACTCTTGAACTATCTATCCCGCAACGCCAACGGCAACTTTGACCGCGCCACCACAGAAGCCCTGGCGCGATTTCAACGCGATCGCGGCCTGGCCGGAGATGGTGTCGTTGGCCAACAAACCTGGACGGTCTTGCAAAATGCCATTACCCAAGCTCAAATCCGCGATATGCAAGAACGTCTCCGGGGCGCAGGCTTTTACCGAGGCTCCATTGACGGTCTCCTCGGCACAGCCACGCAACGCGCCATCGAAGCGGCCAAACGGGTCTACGGGGTGAGTGCTGCCGCCGTCCTGCGGGGTAGCTATTAACCTGATTTCTCTCTCCCTCACCCCAAGCCCACCATGACCCCCCCAGCCCCCGCCTTTCTCCTCATCCAGGCCAAAATTAGCGATCGCACCCAGTTCAGCCACTACGCCGCCGCTGTTTCGGCCTTAGTCGTCGCCATGGGGGGACAATACCGTGTGTTAGGGGGCGAGCAGACCTGCCTCGAAGGAGAAACCGCCCCCGGTTGGCGGGTGGTCATTTCTGAATGGCCATCGCGGGCCGCCGCCTTAGCCTTTTGGCAGTCACCAGACTATGCCGCCCTCAAACCCCTGCGGGCGGGGGCGGCGGTCGTAACGGTGCAACTTCTCGATGGATTGCCGTTGGCTCTACCTAAAGACTGAGCACAATTACTCAACCCCACGACATAATAAACCTGACCATGCTTCACGGTGCGAAAGAGTTTATGCGAGGTTTAACAATCGGCAAATTACAACGGTGGATCAGTCTTTTTCTGCTGACTGTGGTCGGGGTGGTGGGGGTTGCGATCGCCACTCCCGCCCAGATTAACGGCTTTGATTTTTCCATTGAAGAAATCAACAGCCGCCCCAGTATCCCCACGGTGGCCATCGGCACCTTGGAAATTGCCCCGGTTTTTCTCGATGGGTATCCCGTCTTGCGGGTGGCCACCGAAACCCTCGGCCCCAATGCCCAACGATCCGGCGAGGCGGCGCTGCGATCGCAGCAAATCGGTCAACGGCTACAGCGCATCCTCGAAAGCATGACCGACTATGGTCAAAGCGACCTCCAAGGCGTGACCCATCTCAAGGAAAAAAAACAGCAACTAGCGGAGCAACTCGTTCTCACGTCCCATAGCGTTAATGACTCAGCCTCGGTGATCAAAGCCACGTTCCCCCAGGACACCGCCCCCCAAATCATGATCACCATTACCGCCGCCGATGCCCTCTATTCCCGCTCCACCTTGGATGATCTCGCCAATCAACTCTCCGACAAAATTCACCTCGTCCTCCTCGAAGCCTGGGAAAAACGTCAGCCCACCGTTCTTTTAGAAGCGGGGCTGAAAGCGTTGCTCCTCCTGGGGCTGACCATTTTCACCAGCTTTGTGTTTGCCCTGTGGCAACGTCGCTTAATGCTGCAACGGCGACGGCTGCGATCGCACCCCGGCCCCGACCTTGAACTGGATTACGATTCCGGCGAAACCGTCAACGCCCTTGACCTCCTCAAACTGCAACTCAGCCGCTTTGCCTCCCAACGGGACTACAGCGTCAACGCCTTCCTGCGGCGTAGCGTCTTTTGGGGACAAATCATGCTCTGGGTCATCAGTATCGGGCTGCTGAGCCGTTCGTTCTACTTCACCCGCCCCTTTGCCAACTGGTTACTCGGCGTTTGGCCACGGGAATGGCTCCTCAGCCTTGGCCGCAGCGGCGTTTTGGGCACACCGCTATTCCTCCTGCTCATTTTCCTCGCCGTCAGCCTCCTAGATCGATTCATCGATCTGATCATCGATCGCCTCGCCCGGCAATGGCTAGAAGCCCAAACCGAAACGATCCAAGCCTCCCATCGCTTTTCGCTGCGGGTTCCCACCCTCGTTTCCGCCGCCAAAGGGGTCAGCACCGTCATCGCCTACGCCCTCTTTATCCTCATCGCCCTCCAGCAATTTCGCGCCATCAGCACCCCCATCGCCACCTTTCTGGGGATCATCACCTTTGCCATCTCCCTGGGTGCTCAGAACTTCATTAAAGACGTGATTAATGGGGTCTTACTGCTGCTCGAAGACCAATATGCCGTCGGGGATGTGATTGCAATCAACAATCAGGTCGATGGACTGGTGGAATATGTCAACCTGCGCATCACTCAACTGCGCAATCTTGACGGTGAACTGATCACCATCCCCAACGGGACGATTAGCATTGTCCGGAACATGACGAGCAGTTGGTCTCAGGCTAAACTCGCGGTGACCGTCAGCCATGATACGGCGGTGGATCACGCCATTACCGTGATGGAACAGGTGGCCCAAGATTTATACACCGATCCTGAATGGCAAACGCAAGTGATGGAACAGCCCGTGATGCTGGGGGTGGATAAACTCGATGCCGACGGTTGCCAAATTCTCATGCTCTTGAAAACCCAACCGATGCGCCATTGGGATGTGGCGCGGGAATATCGCCGTCGCCTGAAATCTGCCTTTGAACGTGAAGCGATCGCCCTCGGCATGCCCCGCCAACGTATTTTTGTGGACTCCAGCCCCCGCGATGCCCATCGCCACGACGCGATCAGGATTGGGGACGTGCGATCGCACCCTGCCACGCAAAACAGCCACCCGTAGGTGGCCGTTTTGCGTCATTTTGGAGAGTCAAGAGGTGCGATCGTCAACCCTGAACGCTGCAATCAGCAGAAGCACAGCAGCGCGTCGTTAGACCTTCGCCGCCACCTTATCCGCCCCGCTCGTCAAGCGTTCATACTTATCCCGCATCTTCAGACCCACCAACACCTGGAACAAGCCCGTACCATTATCCGACCCCGGATAGTCCTTATGCTTCAGCACCAACTCCGTCATCTCGCCGTAATAGCGCGTCGAAGTGCTGCTCAGGTGGCTCTCGATATAAATCATCTCTTCGAGATTATCGAATTGACCATCCACTTCAAGGATCGAGACTTCATGCCCCATGTGAGCATCCGGCCCGTAGTACATCTTGATACCGGGATAGGTGCAGGTCAGCTTCCGACCACAGGGCCGCCAATCAATGGTTGACCCCTCATCGAAGAGATAAACCGGCTCAAAATGCTCAACTTGGTCTTTCTGGATCAAGCGAACCCGCAGATATTTACCTTCCTTGTCTTCCACCAACTGCGTCGGCAAGACCTGAATCACCACATCCGCAAATTCTTTTTGGGGTTCGATGTAAGCCGAAAAATCCGGTTTCCGAGCATTAATCGAGGCCAAAACGTCTTCGTAGGTGTGACCCCGTTCTGCCATGTCCCGTTGGATTTTCCATCTGATTTTGACCTCATCACTGATGTCTAAATAGACGCTGAAATCTAACAGACTCCGCACTCGTTCATCGAACAAGGGGTGTAAGCCTTCAATCACCACTACCTTATTGGGATTAATTCGTTCGGGAGGATCGAGCTCCCCGGTTTCATGGTTGTAAATTGGCTTATCAATGGGATTCCCTTCCTTCAAGGCTTTGATCTGCTCATACATCAGATCAAAGTTGTTTGCTTTGGGGTTCAGTGCTGTTACGCCGGCTGCTTTTCTTCCCTTACGATCCAGACTGTGATAGTCATCGAGACAAATCACCGTCATGAATTCTTCCCCAAACAAGTCTATAAGGCGGCGGAGAAATGTAGATTTTCCGCAGCCTGAGTCACCAGCAACTCCAATAAGAACAACACGGTCTGATTGCGCGATCATACCTTTCCTCTTTACAAAACTGATTTCTAAAAAGTAGCTTAGGCAAGCGTGACATCCTCCGCTGGACGCAGGTTACGATGCAGTATGGTTTAGGTCTCTGAAAGATCGGGATTTTGTCCAATAAACCAAGATCCAACACCATAGTTTAGGTGAGATGGGTTGATCAATGTCGGTCGGTACTGATCTCAATCCTGACCAGACTGGAACAGTTCAGAGGATCATCAACCAATGGGGTGAATCGCACCTTATGCTGATCGTTAACGTTCAGGAAAGACGACAATTGTGCCTAGTGCCTAGTAAGTATTTAATACTAGAGATGTACGCCCGATTGTATCAGAACCGGAAATCTCCTACAAGACTCCGACAGCCCTAACCACTGCCTGCCCAGTACCTATGCTACGGCAGGCTGGGCGTTTTTGCTGAAGAAAACCTAAAAAAGATAGGTTCGCTACAGTCTCCCCTGGGTGGGATTGTTAAGTTAGGCGTGCGATCGCATCCGACTCCCGCGTCCAAACCGCTGTCCCTTCTCCAAGTCACCCATTGAAGCTGTCCTTAATCCCGCTAAAGCGTTGCGTACCACACAATGCTAGGCTTGATATCGAGGCAAAAAGTGCTCTACTGCGCACCGCTTTATCTGGATAGATAAAAGGGTTTGACTTGAATCGCAGTATGTAAAGCTCCGTTTTGCTGAGAGAATAGCACCTTTAAATTGAAGTTTTGGAGATTGGCAGCGTATGTACGGACAAAGTTCTACTTTGGCTCAGAATACTGAGTCTGGGAGTCGGATGTTTATTTATGAGGTTGTCGGTCTACGCCAGAACAATCAGACGGATAGGCTGAACTACTCCCTCCGTCGCAGTGGCAGTACGTTTGTTACGGTTCCTTACAGCCGGATGAACGAAGAGATGCAGCGAATCCTGCGCTTAGGCGGCAAAATCGTCAGCATCCAGCCCTTGAGTGGCGAACCCCCGACGCAACCGGCAGGAACGACAACCTCAGTACCATCCTCGGACGATACTGTGAGCCAAACCATGATTGTTCATCCCAAACCCACTGATAATACAATTCCCGTTAACATCTACAAGCCGAAAACCCCCTTCACGGGGAAATGCTTGGACAACTACGAACTCGTCCGAGAAGGGGGGACGGGGACGGTGCGCCATCTGACCTTTGATCTATCCGGGGGTGATCTTCACTACCTCGAAGGGCAAAGTATTGGGATTATCCCGCCGGGAACCGATGACAACGGCAAGCCTCACAAATTGCGTTTGTATTCGATCGCCTCGACCCGTCACGGCGATCGCGAAGATGACAAAACGGTGTCCCTCTGTGTGCGTCAGCTTGAATATCAGCACCCCGAAACCAATGAAACCGTCTATGGGGTTTGTTCGAGCTACCTCTGTGGCCTGGAACCCGGTGCTGATGTCACCATCACTGGGCCCGTTGGGAAAGAAATGCTCCTCCCCGAGGACGAAGATGCCACCGTGGTGATGTTGGCCACCGGTACCGGGATTGCGCCGTTCCGCGCCTTCCTCTGGCGGATGTTTAAAGAAAAGCACGAAGGGTATCAGTTCAAAGGGTTGGCTTGGTTAATCTTTGGGATTCCCTACAGTGCCAATATTCTGTATCAAGAAGAACTCGAAAAACTGGCGGCTGAATTCCCGGATAACTTCCGTCTCACCTATGCCATTAGCCGGGAACAACAGAACGAAGACGGCAGCAAAATGTATGTTCAAAGCCGCGTCAGCGAATATGCTGATGAACTGTTTGAAATGATCCAACAGCCCAAAACCCATGTCTATATGTGTGGGTTGAAAGGCATGGAGCCGCCGATCTCAGAAACTTTTACCCAAGAGGCCGAAAAGCGCGATATGCATTGGGATGACCTCCGCAAGCAGATGAAGAAAGAGCATCGCTGGCACGTGGAAGTCTACTAAACGACGGGTCTGCTAGCGATCGCGCTCACCACCCCCAACAAAAAACAAGGAGTCTTGACCCCTTGTTTTTTTTTATGTTTGGGCGGCTTGCTCCTCCCCGTCTAAGAGGCTGTTTGAAACGTTAAACTCAGATCCAAATCATGAGCCTCACTCAATGGAAACAAGGGGCTTAAGCCCCTTGCCTCGAGTGCATCCCAGTTATGCAATCCCTCACCCAACCCTCTCCCTCAGGAGAGGGCTTTTGGCTCCTTTCTCCTGCGGGAGAAGGGCTGGGGATGAGGGTGCTCCCTGGCGAGCCATGGGAATCTGCAAAAGTGGGATGCAC
>NZ_JAQMTY010000135.1 GCF_028330765.1 Spirulina subsalsa CS-330
ACATTCAGTGGACGTTAAACAGATGCTTGTGGAGGGGAATCTGGACGGGGTTTCAAGACAGAGATGACTTGAGACTAGACAAACCCAATGAAGCAAGAATCCCCCGTTATAATCTTTGATTTAACGGTGGGAGTGTCAATCCTCAGGGAATCATGGGCAAGCGATCGCCCTCGCGGGCCAACTTCTCCACATCCCCACCACAATCGTCATGCCCACCGATGCGCCCCTAGTGAAACAGGCAGCCGTGCGGAGCTATGGCGCGGCGATCGTACGGTATGACCGCGCCCAGGAAAACCGCGAAACGATCGCCCAGCAGCTTCACGAAACCCAGGGCGCGACGCTGATCCCACCGTTTAACCATCCCGACGTGATCGCGGGGCAGGGGACGGTGGCGCGGGAATTGATCGAGGCGGTGGGATCGTTGGATCTGCTGCTGGTTTGTTGTGGGGGTGGCGGGTTGCTGTCGGGCTGTGCGATCGCCACGAAGCACACCCTCCCCCATTGTCGAGTGATTGGCGTGGAACCCGCCGCCGGGGATGATGGGGTGCGATCGTTCCACAGCAAAACCCTGCAAAGCGTGGCAAATCCCGACACGATCGCCGATGGGGCGCGTACCCCCAGCCTCGGTGATTTAACCTTTCCGATCATTTTGGCCCACGTCGATGACATGGTGAGCGTCACCGATGCGCAATTGCTCGATACCCTGGTGTACCTCTGGACGCGCTTAAAATTGGTGATCGAACCCACGGGCGTTTTGGGAGCGGCGGCGTTGCTCCATGGGGTTGTGCAAGCTCCGGGTCAGCGCGTCGGGGTGATTCTCAGTGGGGGCAATGTGGATTTGGCTGCACTTTTGGGTGTGTTAGCTCCCCGGTGAATCGGGGGGAGTGGGGGCATCTCGCTGATGAGGTTGTTAGGGATTGATCCCCAAGACTTGGGTCACAATCTGCTCAGGAGACAGAATTATCCTGTATAATCAAAAATTGCGTGTTTACTATTTCTGCTCGGATCAGGTTCACACCATGAAACGCGATCGCACGCGACCTGTACGGCCACACTAACAAGGAAACCCCATGACCTACGCCATTATCGAAACCGGCGGCAAGCAACTTCGTGTTGAGCCGGATCGCTTCTATGACATCGAACTGCTCCACGTCGATGCAGGTGAGAGCGTCTCGATTGACAAAGTTTTATTGATTAACGACGACGGCGACGTGCAGGTGGGGCAGCCCCATGTGGACGGCGCGACCGTGGAAGGGACGGTGTTGCGTCACTATCGCGGCAAGAAAGTGATTGTCTACAAAATGCGCCCCAAAAAGAAAACCCGCAAAAAACGCGGTCACCGTCAAGAAATCACCCGCTTGATGATTAACTCAATTTCGATCAATGGGACAGCGATCGCCTCCGGCAGCGGTGAAGCCGTCACCCCCGAAGTGGTCGAAACCGAAGCCTAAACCCCAGAACGCTGCACCCTAACGTAAAATCAAACCAATCCCCCACCCTTTGGAGATCTCACCATGGCACATAAGAAAGGTACTGGTAGTACACGGAACGGACGCGACTCAAACGCCAAACGCCTCGGCGTTAAACTCTACGGCGGTCAAGCGGCCAAAGCCGGTAACATCATCGTCCGGCAACGGGGCACGCGCATCCACCCCGGCGAAAACGTCGGACGTGGCAAAGATGACACCCTCTTTGCGCTGGTGGATGGCGTGGTGACCTTCGAGCGTCGCGGTAAATCTAAGAAAAAAGTGAGCGTTTATCCGGCCTAGGGAACGGTTTGAACCCTTCCCCGTCTGAATATTCACCCCCCAAAGGGACAGCCATCGGGTTGTCCCTTTGTTGTGGGGGGGGAACGCCTCAAAGGCTCGATGTCCCACGTTAAAATGGGGGGATGTGGCCCCTTGGGTTCAGTTTTGATAGCGAGTGATAACTTAAACGATGCGTATTTCTCAAGCAATCCGGAGATTCGGTTCCCACGTATTAGCCTTACTCGTGGGCAGTCTGCTGGCCTTTGGGACGGTGCGGGTGTCGGCTTCCAATGCTGGCCCAGCCCCTGAAACGGCGGCTGCCCCTGCCCCTACCACCCTGCTGGCTCAGGACACCTCCGCACCATTGACTGGGCGGCGCAGTTTTGTCACCTCAGCGATCGCCCGCACCGGCCCCGCCGTGGTGCAGATCAACATTGCCCGCACGGTGGAAAATCGCCTGCCCCCCATGATGCAAGATCCCTTTTTTCGGGACTTTTTCGGGGATCAATTTTTCCAACAAATGCCCCAGGAACGGCGGATCGAAGGCCAGGGATCGGGCTTTATTATCGATCGCTCTGGGGTGATTTTGACCAATGCCCATGTGGTGAGCGAAGCCGAAGAAGTGAATGTGACGCTCCAAGATGGGCGCGAGTTTGAAGCGTCGGTGTTGGGGACAGACCCGGTGACGGATTTGGCGGTGGTGAAGATTAGCGATCGCGTCAGTGACCTCCCCGTTGCCCCCCTGGGAAATTCCGATGTGCTAGAAGTGGGGGATTGGGCGATCGCTGTCGGCAGTCCCGGCGGTCTGAGTAACACCGTCACCCTCGGCATCATCAGCACCCTCGATCGCCCCTCCTCCCAAGTGGGCATCCCAGACAAACGCCTTAACTTCCTCCAAACCGATGCCGCCATCAACCCCGGCAACTCCGGCGGCCCCCTCCTCAACGGCAACGGCGAAGTCATCGGCATCAACACCGCCATCCGCGCCAACGCCATGGGCATCGGCTTTGCCATCCCGATCAACAAAGCCAAAGAACTCAAAGACATTCTCGCTGCCGGGCGCGACGTGCCTCACCCCTACGTGGGTATTGAAATGTCCGACATCACCGCCGCCCAAGCCCAACGCAGTAACGCTGATCCCAATTCTTCCTTTGCCCTGCCGGAGGTTGATGGGGTACTCGTGCAGCGTGTGATGCCCAACGCCCCCGCCGCCGAAGCCGGCTTACGGCGTGGGGATGTGATCATCGAAATCGACGGCCAGCGCGTCACCCAAGGCCTAGCAGTCCAGAACATTGTTGAGAAAAGTGGGATCAATGCCCGACTCCGGTTTAAAGTGCGTCGCGGCAACGAAACCCTGACGATCACCGTCCGTACCGCCCAACTCAGCAGCTAAATCGAGGGGCTTGCGCCTGTGTCTTTTGACAGAATATTCCTCGTTCGCTCATCTTCCGGATGGGCGATTTTCATCGTCAGACAATGCGGTAGGGTAGACTACGTTGATGCTTTGTACTTCCACCACTTATGGATGCCACTTCCCTGGCTCATGCAGACTACTCCCTCGATCATGACCACTTTCAATCTGTACTGAGCAGTACCCAAAACCTGCTGATTATTCAAGATCTCGATGGTGTATGTATGCCCCTCGTCAAAGATCCCCTCAATCGTCACATTGATCCCGACTACATCACCGCCACTGAAGCCTTTGATGGGCATTTTTATGTGTTGACCAATGGGGAGCATCTGGGCAAACGGGGGGTCAATGCGATCGTGGAGCGGGCCTTTGGGGCTGATCAGTCGGTAAAAGCGGCGGGTCATTATCTCCCCGGTTTAGCGGCGGGGGGCGTGCAGTGGCAAGACCGTTGGGGCACGGTGAGCCATCCGGGGGTGAGTGACCCAGAGTTAGCCTTTTTACAAGGAGTGATTACGGCGATGGAGCAACGCTTGCGCGTGGTGTTGCCTCGCTTGGGGGTGACGCGGGTGGAGTCCTTAGTGGCGGCTTCGGTGTTGGATAATGTGGCATCCCCCACGGTCAATTTAAATCTGGCCTATGAACTGGTGGGCGATTATTATCCGGAACTGCAAGCCGCGATGGATCGCCTCATGGCAGAGTTGCTCAATGATGCCCAGGCTAGCGGTCTGAAGGATTCATTTTTTGTCCATTACGCCCCAAATCTGGGTCAAGATCAGACGGGTAATGATATTTTGCGCCCGGCGACGACGACGGATTCCGGGACGACGGATTTTCAGTTTATGGTGCGTGGCGGGATTAAAGAAGCCGGGGTTGTGGCGCTGCTGAATCGTTACTATCACCAGCAGTTTGGGCATTATCCCTTGGGGCCAGAATTCAATGTGCGCCAAGCACCGGCATCATTGCCGGAGTTGCAACGTTTGATTGTGGAGCATTTTGATCCGGAGAAAATGCCGTTACTGGTGGGGGTGGGGGATACGGTGACGAGTCGAGTCACGCCGAACGGGGTACAGCGGGGGGGGAGCGATCGCAACTTCCTGCAACTGATCCACAACATCAGCCAAGCCACGGAACAGCCTCACCTCACGGTCTATGTAGACAGTTCTCGCGGCGAAGTCAAGAACCGCAAGGCGTTGAAACTTGCCACCCTTGAAGGCGTTGAACAAGTGGTCGAAGGCCCCGGCGATCTTGAGGATCACAACGATCCCCTGCGGTTAAACATGGCGTTTCCCGGTGGCTACAAGCAATATACGGCCTGCATTAAAGCGGCAGCGAAACACCGCACCCGGTAAGGTACAGCAGTGAACAAATTCGTTAGGACAGGCAAGGGGCTTTAAGCCCCTTGTTCCAGAGTTCCTGAATGTCCTAACTGCCCTGGCTCTTGTATACGTCAAACTTTCAAGAGATTCTCAAACCCTTCAGGGGAGCTGGAAGCCGCGACCCTTGATCACTTCGGGTTGGGAAATTCTAAGCCGGGGCGGGGTTCTGTTTCCGCCAAGCTGGGGGGGATTTTAAACCCCACGGTATCGTTGAGAATCGCGTCGGTGATGCTCATCTGTGCCGTCCTTGCTCCGGTCAAATTTGCGCCTTGGAGATTCGCCGCGTCAAACTCGCTCGCCGTCAAGGTCGCGCCCACCAGATTCGCCCCGCGAAAGTCGCTGTAGGTGCAGTTTGTCCCCGTTAAATCGGCGGATCGTAAATCTGCCTCGGCCAAGGTTGCCCCGATCAGCACTGCATTGGTGATCCCCGTTTCTCGGAGCACGGCTTGGCGAAAATTGGCTCCACTGAGATCGCTACGATTCAGGAGTGACCTGTAGAAATAGCTGGTTTCGGCGTTCACACCGATCAATGTTGCACCGTTGAGAATCACGGTTTCTACTTTGGCCTGCCGTAGGTCTGCATCACTGAAATTTGCCCCGGATAAGTCGCTCATGTTCAAATGGGCGCGGCGTAAATCTGCCCCTTGCCAATCACTGCGCTGACCTTTGATTTGCCCTAAACCAGAACTCCGCCAATCGGAATTTGCTAACGTTGCGTCGATGAAGGTTGCCCCGGTAAATGTGCTGTCGCGGGCGATCGCACCTTGCAAATTCGCCAGCGTCAACACGGCACTATCAGCGATCGCCCCGACAAAATCAGCCTCGGCAAAATTAGCACGAGTAAAATTAGCCGCCTGTAGATCAGCCCGGCGCAACGTTGCCCGCTCAAAGGTTGCCCCCGGAGCTTGGAGCAGGGCCAAATTCGCATCGGTTAAATCGGAGCCGAACACATTCCCCCGCAACAATGTTGCGCTCGATAAATTCGTCCGTAACAGTGTTGCACCGGCGAGTTTCACCCCGTCAAGGTTGGCGTTGTTGAGGTTGGCATCGGTGAGAATCGCGCCGTTTAATTGGGTAGCCACCCCACGCAGGCGGAGGGCTTCGCTGCGGAGGCGATTAAATTCCGCCAGTTCGGCAGCGTTACCGGGTTGCTCGACGATTTCGGGATCAAGGGTGGCTTGGAGGGCATCATAGGCCGCTTGTGCGTCTGGGCTAATCTCGCCCTCCCAGGTTTCATCACCCAGGCGATTTTTTTGTAAGAATTGGGGATCAATTGCGTCAAGATTGATGCCGTCGATCATCAGGGGGAGTGAACGGGTTTCGGGGGTGAGGTGGGGATTGAGGCGGGCCGATCGCAGATTCGCGCCGGTTAAATTTGCGCCGTTGAGTTTTGCGCCGCGTAGGTCTGCCCACTGGAGGTTAGCGTTTTGGAGGTTCGCCCCTTGGAGATCTGCCCCCTGCAAATCAGCGCGACGGAGATCGCAGCCGGTGCAGTCCTTGGTGGTGAGGAGGCGATCGCGGGGGTCAATTTCTGCCACGTCCTGAGCAACGGTAGGATGACCCAACGCAACGAGGCTGAATCCGAGACTGGTGAGCAGGAGCCACGATTTGAGAGGGTGAGGGCTGAACATGAATCGTTGGGAGGGTTAGGACTGGGCAGCAGTGGGATCGCAGACGAGAGGATCGGGGGCAGGTTCCAGGGTCGGGGGCAGTTCGAGGGGAATTTCGCCGAGATCGCCGCGCCGAAAATCATTGAGCAGGAGCACGGCGACCCGTTCGGTGTCACCGAGATAGCGGGCGTGGGCGAGGCGATGAAGATAGGCTTCGCCGTTGTCATTTTCGACGGCGACGGAGTAGCGATCGCCCAATACCTCTTCCATTGCCAACGCTTTCAATAAATCCACCATCCGCTCCGCCACTTTTTCATTGTTATAGGCGGCCTCGCCAATATCTTCACAGATGGCGAGTTTGATCGCATCGTCTTGGTTGTCGAGTTTCCAGGGAATCACCCCCGGTGCATCGAGGAGTTGAATTTCATCGGAAATTTTCACCCATTGCAGTTGCCGCGTCACACCCGCCCGCCGCGCACTTTTCACCGCTTTCCGGTTCACCAGTCGATTAATTAAGGCGGATTTGCCCACATTGGGAAAGCCAATCACCACCGCTCGGACGGGGCGCGATCGCATCCCGCGCTGCAAGCGACGCTCATTCACCGCGACCCCCACCGTCTGCGCCGTTTTCAAGACCGGGCGGAGTCCCTTCCCCTGTTTAGCACTCGTCCAATACACCACCTCTCCTTGGGTCTTAAACCAGGTTTCCCAGGCTGCTTTCAAGGGTTTCGGAATCATATCCACCCGATTGAGCAAGAGAATGCGGGGCTTCTCCCCGATCCACTCGGCGACATCGGGATGCTGAGACGCGAGGGGGATGCGCGCATCAAGCACCTCAAACACCACATCCACATGTTTAAGTTGTTCTTTAAGTTGGCGTTCGGCTTTGGCAATGTGGCCGGGATACCACTGAATCAGGGGAGGGCTGTTACGCATAATCAGGGAGAAATAGGCAGCGATCGGGCATGGGCATAGTCTAAAAATACCAGGGAAGCCATTAGACTTCCCTGGTATTCATGGGGATTCAGGGTCTAGGGATGTGGTCAGACCCGCGCTGGAGGCGATTCCTACACCAACGTCGCCATTTTGACTTCGTTGCTATCGAGAATCGCTTGTAACTCTTCGGAGTCCACGGTTTCTTTTTCCACCAGCACTTCGGCAAGTTTGTCGAGAACGTGGCGATTGTCGGTGAGCACTTCTTTGGCGCGATCGTAGGCACGGTCTACCAGTTTACGCACCTCTTCATCAATCACCGCCGCAGTCTCATCGGAGAAATCCCGATCCGACGCAATATCACGACCTAAGAAGACATTCCCAGATTGACGACCCAAGGCGACGGGGCCCAGTTGGTCACTCATGCCGAAGCGTGTCACCATCTGGCGGGCTACCCGTGCCACCTGTTGTAAATCGTTGGATGCGCCGGTGGTCACTTCTTCTTCCCCGAAGATGATTTCTTCTGCGATCCGACCGCCCAGGGCCACAGCCATCTGATTTTGCAGGTAGGAGCGGGAGTAAAGACCGGAATCCATGCGGTCTTCGCTGGGGGTGAACCAGGTGAGACCACCGGCACGGCCACGGGGAATGATGCTGATTTTTTGCACCGGGTCATAGTCAGGCATCAGCGCACCGACGAGGGCGTGACCGGCTTCGTGGTAGGCGACGAGGGTTTTGCGTTTCTCGCTCATGACCCGGTCTTTCTTCTCCGGCCCGGCCAGGACGCGATCGATCGCATCGTTGACTTCGTCCATGGAAATCTCGGTCAGGTTACGGCGAGCGGCGAGAATCGCGGCTTCGTTGAGGAGGTTGGAAAGGTCGGCTCCAGTGAAGCCAGGGGTACGGCGGGCGATCTTGTCGAGATCCACATCCTTAGACAGGGTTTTACCACGAGCGTGGACATTGAGGATCTCGCTGCGGCCCGCGTAGTCGGGGCGATCCACCACCACTTGGCGGTCAAAACGACCGGGACGCAACAGGGCCGCATCCAGCACATCGGGGCGGTTGGTGGCGGCGATGATGATGATGCCGGTGTTGCCTTCAAACCCGTCCATTTCCGTCAGGAGTTGGTTGAGGGTTTGTTCCCGTTCATCGTTCCCGCCGCCCAGACCTGCGCCCCGGCTGCGACCCACAGCGTCGATCTCATCGATGAAGACGATACAAGGGGCGCTCGCTTTGGCTTGCTCAAAGAGGTCACGGACGCGGGATGCACCGACCCCGACGAACATTTCCACGAATTCCGACCCGGAGATGCTGAAGAAAGGCACACCGGCTTCACCGGCGACGGCACGGGCGAGGAGGGTTTTCCCGGTTCCGGGCGGGCCGACGAGGAGAACCCCTTTGGGGATTTTCGCGCCGATGGCGGTGAAGCGATCGGCATTTTTGAGGAAGTCCACCACTTCGGTGAGTTCGAGTTTGGCTTGTTCGATGCCAGCGACATCACCAAAGGTGACTTGGGTTTGGGGTTCCATTTGGACGCGGGCTTTGGATTTCCCGAAGTTCATCGCTTGGGAGCCGGGGCCGCTAGAGGCACGCCGCACGAGGAAGAAGAGACCAATCAGCAAGAGGGCCGGCACAAAGAGGCTGCTGAGAACGCGGAACCACACGCCGTCATCTTTGGGGGGTTGAACGGCAATATCAACATTATTTGTGGTGAGGATGTTGATCAGTTCGGGGTCATTGGGCAGATTGACGAGCACCTGTGCGCCGTCTTGGGCGGTGACGAGGGCTTGGGAGCGATCGGAGGAGAGTTTAATCGTTTCGATCTTGCCGGTTTGAACTTCTTGGATGAGGCGGCTGTATTTCCAGACTTCTTTGCTTTCCCGGGGGCTGTCGAAGAGGGCCGAGCCGAGGGCGAGCAGGACGATGACGAGGAGAACGTACAGTCCCGCATTACGCCATTTTTTGTTCTTGCTGTTGTTCACGCGATTGAACTCCTAATAGATGAATGTGCGATGCAGAGAGAGGGCTACGAGGCAGAACGGGCCGTCGTGGGAAGTTAGTACGATGTTAAATCGGGTTTTATGGGCAATTGCATAGTTTATATATTAACTAATGTTAACGTTTCTCAGGAAGTCTTGACTAGGGTTGGGGGAATTGTGGTGGGAGAAGGCGCGATCGCACCTTACTCCCACCACAAGAAAACGGTGCTAACCCGTAGCACCGTTTTCGGCAAATTAACCAATTGAGACCCATTGCGTTAAACCTTGGGGCTTAGGCTTTTTTCGCGTGCTTCTTCGCTTTGAAAATCGAGGTTACCGCTACGATGCCCCCCAGGATGGTTCCCGGTTCTGGGGTTGATTCCGTTTCCTTGGGCGGCTGACCCGGCGTATTCGGCACGGGCGGGGGAACAGCGGCAAAATCACCGGACATCCCGACGGTATCGTTAGAACATTCTGCCATCACATGGGCAATCCAATTCAACTCACCACCGGGCAGCAAGGAACGCGCAAAGCTAAAGCCCAATACTTCCGCCCCATTTTGTCCCCCTTGGCTTCCAAAGTCGAGACCCATGCCACTGAGGGTGGTTTTGTCCAAAACGGTGATATCACCCACCTTTGTCCCGGAACTCAGCACATTTTGACCGTGGCTGCCGAGATAGCCTTGAGCCTCTGCCGTGCTCATTCCGTCAATGAGTTCTACCTGACCGCGGTTGCGACTCACGTAGTTGTTGTAGTCGCTGTAGCTGCTCCAGCCGGAGTTGGTTTGGGTCACGTTCATCGTGGAAATGCCACTGTAGATCCCCGTTTCACCAGCAGCAATGCCGGAATCATTGGTAGCGGCAAAGCGAATCCCCAGAACACTTCTAGCAGCTTTCGAGTCGGTGAAGTTCTTACTCGGATCGAGGTTGAGGAACATATCACCCCAGCCAATATTGCCGTCCGCAGCACGGGAATAAGAGCTGCCATTAATCCCAAAGTTGGCGTTGAAGGCAAACGTGACGGTATCTTCATTGGCGGTGTAAGCCATGCCAAAGGCTTCGTAGTGGCTGTTGAGACCTACTCCGTATTTGTTGGTTGTGCCGAACAATAGTCCGGTTCCATCTGCGCTCGAATCCATGCCGTAATTCCAACTGAAGGCTTGGGCGGCTTGGGGGGCGGCGATCGCAGCACTGGCGACGGCTAACCCGGCAATTAAAAGAATGCTTTTGCGTTGAACATTCATAACATACTCCCAAAATCTATAGCTCAAAAATTCTTTAGTCAACGCTACACCCAATGACGTTGCTTTTACACTCACCTAAAATCCTCTTGGATCGTGACAAGAGATACTTACATCTCAATATCAGGCTTCTGACTTCTCAATAGTAATCTGAATTGTTTCCGTGGTGTCACACCCATTGGGTCACTTTACAAAATCTTGATTAAACGAGATTTCTTGTGTGAAGTTTTGACGAGGACAGTACAACTCAAGACCCCGTATATTTACGGACTTAAGCTGTTTTATTCCGAAAAAATACTGAGAACCGTGTGGGGTTTTTCTATTTGGGAACCCCTGCGGTTAACACTTCATTCCCACTCGCCGTAACCAGCACATCATCTTCAATGCGTACCCCAATCCCGCGCCATTCTGCCGGGATTTCCGGCTGGCCTTCGGCGGGTTTGATGTGGGGGCCGATGTAGATGCCGGGTTCGACGGTGACGAGGTTGCCGGGTTGGAAGCTGTACCACTGGTCTTCGGTGACTTTGTAGGGGCCCGCGTCGTGAACATCGAGGCCGAGCCAATGGCCGGTGCGGTGCATATAGAAGGGTTTGTATTTTTCTTCGGCGATTAATTCATCAAGATCGCCTTGGAGGAGTCCAAAATCAAGCAGACCTTGGACGAGAACACAGACGGCGATGTCGTGAAAGCTGTTGTAGGGGTTGCCGGGTTGGACTTCGGCGATCGCTTTTTCCTGAGCGGCTAAGACTAATTCATAAATCGCCTGTTGTTGCTTCGTGAATTGCCCATTCACCGCAAATGTGCGCGTAATATCAGCGTTGTAATACTGGTAGGAACCCCCCGCATCAATCAGCAGCAAATCGCCCTCTTGAAGCTGACGATTGTTCTCGATGTAGTGGAGAATACAGGCGTTTTCGCCCCCCGCCACAATGGACGGATAAGCCGGGGTCATGCCGTTGCGGGCGAAGATATATTCAATTTCGGCTTGAACTTGGTATTCATAAACACCCGGTTTTGCCATCTCGCGGGCGCGATTGTGGGCGAGGACGGACACATCAGCCGCGTGGCGGAGGGTGTTGAGTTCGGCTTCAGTTTTGACAACGCGGAGGGGATGGAGGATGAAATTAGTATCTTCGATGCCGGTGGGGCCATAACCGTTTTTGGCGAAGAGACGGATACAGCGTTGCCAGTGGCGGAGAATGGTGTGGTTAAAGGCTTCATCGCGGCCGAAGTGGTAGTAAAGGCGATCGCACTTCGCCAAATACTGCGGTAAATGCTCGCTCAATTCGCCGATGGGATAGACCACATCCGCGCCGTATTTTTCCTTAGCCGCCTCAACGCCGGTAATATAGCCCGTCCAGGTTTCTTGATCGGGGTCTTTGGGTTGCACAAAAAGGATGTAGCGGTGTTCCTCATGGTGAGGCGCGAGGACAGCGACGGCGTTGGGTTCGTTAAACCCGGTGACGTAGTAAAAATCACTCTCTTGGCGAAAGGGATGCTCCACATCATTGTGCATAACGGCCAGGGGCGCACTGCGAAAAATTGCGGTTCCTTGGCCAATTTTCGCCATGATGCGATCGCGACGGTGCTGATATTCGGCGGCTTCAATCATGAGCAAAATCTGGTTAGGGTGGAAAGAGAGAGAGAGCCAGACATAAGCCGGATTCTGTTCTGAGGACGGTTATCTATCTGGGAGATTTGTTACCAAATCCCTCAAGCGGTTCTCCAAAAACGGGACGGGAAAAAGACCAACCCTACTCCCTGCGACCTTGCTCCCGACCGGGGTTTACCGAGCCAACACCTCTCGATGTTGCTGGTGCGCTCTTACCGCACCTTTGCACCCTTACCAGTTCTCCCTAATCAAAACTAGGTCAAACGGCGGTATGTTTCTGTGGCACTATCCTCACGCTCGCACGCACTGGGCGTTACCCAGCAAGTCTGGTCTTTCGGGAGTCCGGACTTTCCTCAAGCCTTCTCAACGGAAGACTTGCAACCATCTCGCTGACTCTCTCCCCATCTAGTTTAGAGTTAAACCTCAACAGACGGATTGAGTTGGGCAGAAATTTGGTCTAAATTTTCCTGGACAATGCCCTGCATCGTGGCGGTGAGGTGGTCAATGGTGGCGGTGCGATCGCGCTGATAGTCCGCCAGATAATCCGCCAAATTAATCGGATCACCCACCTTCACATAGGCAAAGCGATCGCCTTTCGGTTTCGGTCGGTCAATATTAAACACCTCCCGCTCCAACCGGGTCAAGGTATCTAAAAACCGCTCCGGCGTAGGCACAGCCGCCACATAGCCATCATAGAGCGAGTCAAAATTCAACAAGCGCACTGTTCCCCGATAAATGCGGCGGTGTTCTGGGCTGGGGTTTTCCTGTTCTTCGACGATCGCTTGCACCCGGTAGACACGCTCGCGCAGGGGGAGACTGGGCATCGGTTCGAGACCGATTTCTTGCTCGCAGATCGTCAACATTTGGGCGCGAATTTGGGCGATGCGATCGTTTAAACTCCCCTCCAATTCATGGCCAAAATATTCCTGCTCAAACTGTCGGGATACCGCCTCTCCAATGCCTCGTAACCGAGGGTAGAAATTGAGATCCGGCGGCGTAATTTTCAGGGCCGTTTCTAAGCCAATTAACGACTGTTCAATCACCCAATTCATCGGGCGCGTGTAGTAATATTTCACACTCACCGGCAGCAGGTAAAAGTTAGGAACGGTTTTCGTTTTTTTAATAATCCGGGCCATGGCCTGCATTGCTAGTTGCACCGCACCGGGTCGGAAGGTCATCACCGTATCATTTTGAAACGAGCAGCCCCCTTCTGGAAAAATTACCAGACGGCAGCGGGCCTGGGTTTCGAGTAATTTCAGCGTGTAGGCGATACTGGTGCGATCGCCCACTCCCCGTTTAATCGAATAGGTTCCTAAATATTGCATCAGCTTGGTTTGCCAGCCTTTAAAATTCGCATAGGCCGAGAGAAAGTGAAACAATTCCCCCGCCCGCGTCGAGAGTAGAAATAACACAATCGGATCATCAAAGGTGGGGTGATTGGGCATCAGGATGACGCGATCGCCCCGCAGGGCTTTCAGTTTCGCCACATCCTCAATACTGACCCGCAACCGCATTTGATACTTCCACCAGGCCAACGGATAGGACAGGCTTTGAAAGAGGCGAGTGAAAAGGGGATTTTGGCGATCGGGGTAAAAGTCAGGGGCAGTCATGGATTTTGCAAACAACACCACTTTGACAGTAGAGGGCAGAGAGAGACGCGATCGCCCCCTCTGTGACAGTTATTCTTCCTCCTCGGTCACCGCTTCACTCTGCACATCAACCGTCAACTCTCCCAATTCTTCCACTGCCTCATCTATCTCTTCATCATCGAGTTCATCCGCCATCCATGCCGCAAACTGCTCAACCACATCCTGTTTTGTAAACGCATCATTCCCATCCCAGTGGGCTTTTGCTTCCATCGTGCGCATCGCTAATGCGATCGCTAAACTATCGATCCCATCTTCATAAAAATTGGCGGGTAATTCCTCAAGTAACGGACTTTTAGCAGGGGTATTTTCTTCAAGATATGCGGTTAAGGCTTCACTGCGCTGATCCCAATCATCAGGATACTGGGCGGTAATGGCATCCATGTCCGCTTCCATTTTGGCAATGTCCGGGATATAGATATCATCCCGATTTGCAAAGAAGTGATCATAGGGCGCGGCAAGTAGTTCTTCGGTGTCGGGTTGATTGGCATCAAAAAGTTGATTCACGAGGCGAACTCGCTCTAAGGTCGCCACGCGCCGATTAATCCGTCGATCAAAAAAGAGGATCGCTTCTGTGGCACGTTGAAAGGATCGCAAATCGATGACCATTTCCGTCTCATTCGGAAAAAAGAAGTCACCAAGAATGATCGGGCGATGTTCTTTCGGGATTTTTGAGTACGGGATATCAAAGTGAATTTTTTTGGCTTCGTGTTCATACATCCAACGCCAGCGTTTGAGCGGTTTTTCGTAATAGACACACCGCAGTTTTTTAAATGCTCCTAATACGGTTTTTTGTTTGCTGATGCGATAGTAGAGCCGGATGGGTTGGCTAAATTCACCGGTACGAGTGACGGTGAGGAGGCGTTTTTCATTGTTGGTATTGGACAGTAGGGGTAAATTCATGGGCGATCGCATCTAGGGTTCACGTTCAGAATACAGTTTACCGAAGGTGGGCCAGTGCCGCGATCGCGTCCCGAATTTAATAACAGTATTTTCCGTCTTTGTCGGGTTTGGGTTGGTTGGTTCCTTGGCGCATGGCTCCGAGCATGGTGGAGAGAATCACGCAGCGGCGCAAAATTTGGGCATCATTGGCAGTGGGGGCGTGGACTGACTTTAAACTGAGACGGCCTTTAACGTGGGGAGCTTCAGTACACATATCTTCGGGCTGGGACACGGGGCAACCGTGGGGATTGAAAATGATCCGCCAGGTGGTGATGCCGTCGATCGCATCGCGTCGGAAGGTGGTTTCGTTTTCGCCGCGTCCGTTGGTTTGATCCACAAGGATGGAGGAGTCGAGACGGTTCCAGAGGGCGGAGTTTTGCCAAAGGTTGGGGGGAACAAAGTGATCCGGATCGGCGGGGTGGGTGATGAATTCGACGTGGGTGGGGGTTTGGCGGATGCTGATTTGTTGGGAGATGTGGCGGTAGCGGGCGGTTTCGTGGGCGATTTTGAGGGTGCGAAAGAGGCGATCGCTCCCCTGGTTTAAGCGTTGGCGTTGCACAAATCCCAACCAGGTCGCACTCACCAACAGCCCTAAAATACCAAGCAAGACGATAACGACGAGGAGTTCCACCAGGGTAAACCCTTGATCTGATTGGGTGTTCACAGGTTTTCAACCGGTTAGCGGGACAGTGCGCGGAAGATTGCCAGAATGAGCAATCTATATTCGGTGAATATTTTGAAAGAGTGTATCACCCTCTACATTAGCGAGGGGACTTCGCTCGGTATTGTTGTAATGGTTACAGTGTGGCATGGAAAGGCGTAGGGTCTCGCCGTTGATGGGTGTTGCCCCAGAACTGAACAGGTTAAACAGATGAGGGGAAAGCCGGTGCGAATGTCATGCTGTTGGGGAACTGCCACGGTGCAAGATAGTTTACGACTCTGGGGCGACAATGCGAATTGAGCAAGTGCAGGCATTTTTAGCCATCGTCAAGACGGGTAATTTTGGTCAAGCGGCGCGGGATTGTGGCATTACCCAATCGACGATTAGCCGCCAAATTCAGGCCCTAGAGTCGGAGGTGGGGTTACCGCTGTTTCATCGCAGTAATCAGGCTAAGTTGACCCTGGCGGGGGAGCGATTTTTACCGAGGGCGCGGCGCGTCTGTCAGGAGTGGCAGGCGGCGATCGCAGAACTCACGGAGTTACGGGAAGGCAAACAGCCAGAGCTTTGTATTGCGGCGATTCATTCGGTTTGTTCCCATTATTTACCGCCGATTTTGCAGCAGTTTTGTCGGGTGTATCCGGAGGTGCAGTTACGGGTGACGGCCTTGGGGAGCGATCGCGCCCTGAAAGTCCTGCGGGATAACCTCGTAGATTTAGCGATCGTGATGAATAATCGCTTTTTAACCACCTCCCCGGAAATTGTCGTGGATGTGCTCTACGAAGAATCCGTCGAAGTCCTCATGGCCGCAAGCCATCCCCTCGCCCAATATGCCACCGTGCCCTGGTCGGAATTGGTGCGCTATCCCCAAGTGGTGTTTAAAGATGGCTATGGGATGCAGCGGCTGGTGCAAGAACGGTTTCATCAACTGGGGGCAGAACTTCAGGCTGTGCTCGAACTCAACACCCTTGATGCGTTTCGGGGCGTGGTGCGTCAGGGGCAATTAATCGCCCTGTTGCCCCATTCCGCCCTCGTGGAAGTGGGCAATGATCCGAGTTTGGCGGTGCGATCGCTCGCCTCCGATGCGATCGCCGCACCCTCTCCCGTTGGCCTGACCTTAGCCGATGACCACAGCCTGACCCGGCAAGTGGTATGCGTCACCACCCAAGACCGCCTCAGCATTCCCCCGATCGCCTATTTCCGCGACTTGGTACAACAGTCCTTAGCCCATCCCCTCCCCTCGCACCATCAACCCCACCGATCGCCCCTCACCGTTGCAGGTTTAGAATGATTCCTTGCAACATTTGAATCACAAGCACCACACCAAATCGGGGTTAACTGTACAGTGGAAAGAAGCCCCATCGTCAGTAACAGCACCCATGAGCGTAGCGTTTCGTGCCCTTCTCAAAAAAGTCGGAAGCGGCCCCCATACCAGTAAAGATTTAACCCGCCCCGAAGCTGCCGACGCTGCCCGGATGATGTTAACCGGGGAGGCAACACCGGCCCAAATTGGGGCATTTTTAATCGCGCATCGGATTAAGCGACCCACCTCAACGGAATTAGCCGGGATTCTCGATGCCTATGATGCCCTCTGTCCGCCGTTGCCGGATTTGGGACTGGGGCAACCCTTGGTGATTTTGGGAACGCCCTACGATGGGCGATCGCGCACGTTACCAGTGACGATTTGCACGGCGTTGATTCTCTCGGCGGCGGGCGTGCCGGTGTTGCTCCATGGTAGCGATCGCCTTGCTACCAAATACGGGCTGCCGGTGCTGACCACATGGCAAGGGCTGGGCCTGGATTTTACCGGCCTCGATCGCGCCCAGGTGCAAACCCTGTTAACAACGACAAATTTCACCTTTTTCTACACGCCGCACCATTTCCCCCAAACCCAAGCCCTCAACGACTACCGCGACCAAATCGGCAAGCGGCCCCCCTTGGCGACGGTGGAGTTAATGTGGACACCCTACGCGGGGGCGGTGCATGCGGTGGCGGGGTTTGTGCATCCGCCGACGGAGCAGTTTATTCAGGGGGCGCTGGCGTTGCGGGGCGTGACGCACTATACATTGATCAAGGGCTTAGAGGGGAGTTTGGATCTCCCGTGCGATCGCACCACCATCCTCAGTTACAGCGATCCGGGTCAGACCGCCCCGACCCGCTACAAACTCCATGCCCGTGATTATGGCTTTGGGGGGACAGAATGGCCCCTGACCACGGAAACAGAGGCGATCGCTCAACTCCACCACATCCTGCACGACCCGGAAACCGCTGATCTCCGGGCGGTGATCTGGAATGGGGGCTTTTATCTGTGGCGGTGTGGGCGGTGTGACTCCCTTGAAGCGGGCTTTGTGGAGGCGCAGCGTTTATTGCTCTCCGGGGCGGTGCGATCGCAATTCCACACCATCCAAACCTGTCTCCAAACCCTATCCGCCTAACCCCGGCGCATCAACCCTCAGCCCATCCCCCTTAATCCCGACTGCTACTGCTATTGGCCGATGCTCCAGCGGCTGAACCCTAGTCCTTGTCTGGGGTGTAAGTCGAAGCCACGTAGAGTTCTTTGAGTTGTTGGTCATCCACGCCAGCGGGGGCATCGGTGAGGAGCGATCGCGCCTGTTGGGTCTTCGGAAACGCAATCACATCCCGGATCGAATCCTCACCCGCCAGCAGCATCACCAAACGGTCTAACCCGTAGGCGATTCCGCCGTGGGGCGGCGTGCCGTATTCAAACGCATCCATGAGAAACCCGAATTTTGCTCGCGCTTCCTCATCGCTCATGCCAATCGTGGTAAATACCTTCTCTTGCACGTCCCGCTGATAGATCCGCAGACTACCGCCCCCCACTTCGATGCCGTTGTAGATCAAGTCGTAGGCTTGGGCGCGGGCGGTGGTGAGGTCGTCGATGTCGTCGGGATGGGGGGCGGTGAAGGGGTGATGGAGGGCTTCGAGGCGTTTTTCGTCGGCGTTGTATTCAAACATCGGGAAATCCGTCACCCACAGCAGATTCACTTGATCCGGGTCGATCAATCCCATTTGTTCGCCCACCACTTGGCGGAGACGATCGAGGGATTTATTCACCGTTGCGGTATCCCCTGCGCCGAAGAGGAGGAGGGTTCCGGGTTCGGCCTGGGTGAGGCGGAGGAGTTCGTCTTTTTGGTCTGGGGTGAGGTTGTCTTTAATCGCGCCGATCGTGTCGATTTCGCCGCCGTCACGAACGCGGATGTAGGCGATCCCTTTGGCTCCGGCGATCGTGGCTTCGGTGAACAGGTCGCCGCCGGGTTTGATCCGCACGTTGGAGATGCGATCGCCCCCCGGAATCGGCAACACTTTAATGCTGCCGCCATTTTTCACCGCACTGGTAAACACCTTAAACCCGCAATCTTTGAGCAGTTCCGACAGATCCACCAACTCCAACCCAAAGCGGGTATCCGGGCGATCCGTGCCGTATTTATCCATCGCTTCGGCATAGGTGAGGCGGGGGAAGGGGCGCGATAATTCCACCCCTTTCACGGTTTTGAAAATGTGACAGATCAAGGCTTCATTGAGGCTGAGGATCTCCTCTTGGCCCATGAAGCTCATTTCCATATCAAGCTGAGTAAATTCCGGCTGGCGATCGGCCCGTAAATCTTCGTCCCGGAAACAGCGGGCGATCTGGTAGTAGCGATCGAACCCCGACACCATCAACATTTGTTTAAACAGTTGCGGCGATTGGGGCAGGGCGTACCATTCGCCGGGGTTGACGCGGGAGGGAACGAGGTAATCTCGTGCGCCTTCGGGGGTGGAGCGGGTGAGGATCGGGGTTTCGATTTCGATGAATTGTTCTTCATCTTCGAGGAAGCGGCGCATGGCTTTAACGATCGCATGGCGCAAGATTAAATTCCGGGTCATGCGATCGCGCCGTAAATCCAAATACCGATATTTCAGGCGTAATTCTTCCTTCACCGTCTCCGTATCGCTCGATGCCACTTGGAAGGGTAATTGTTGATGCACCGCGTTGAGGAGTTCGATGCGATCGGCGTAGATTTCAATTTCGCCTGTGGGAATTTTCGGGTTAAGGGACGCTGCGGGCCGTTGGCTCACTCGCCCTGTAATCCGCACCACATATTCATTGCGCAGTTTTTCCGCATCGCGGTAGGACTCCGGCGTTCGTTCGGGATCGCTGACAATCTGCACCACACCGGAGCGATCGCGCAAATCAATAAAAATTACTCCGCCATGATCCCGACGGCGATCCACCCAGCCGCAGAGGGTCACAGTTTGATCAAGATTGGTGGCTCGCAGATCGGCGCAGTAATGGGTTCGCATAACTCAGTAGACAGGGTTAATTCGGTTAACACAGTTTAAACACTTTGCCCATTATCAATGATCAGGGGTCACTGTGCCGTCTCTCATCCAGGAGAATTCCAGAGAGCAGCATTCTTCACCCCCCAGCCCCAGCCCAATCCGCGCTTCTCCCACCGCAGATCAGCAGATCCGATCGAGACTCATCGCCTGCTGTTGCAATGTCTGTAGTGTCGTGACACAGCCAAAATGATATTTTATTGTAGGGTGGGTTAGGCGGCTTAAACTCCTGTTATCACTGCAATTCAGCGATCCTCCGTAACCCACCAATTAGCGTGTGCCGTAACAGTAGTGTCGTGACACAGCCAAAATGATATTTTATTGTAGGGTGGGTTAGGCGGCTTAAACTCTCGCTATCACTGCAATTCAGCGATCCGCCGTAACCCACTAATTAGCGTGTGCCGTGACAGTAGTGAGGCGTTGATCTGCTGACCCAGGGCTTGCACATGGGGTTCTTTGAGCATGGTTAGGTGTCGCCCCGGCATCGTGTGAACGGTGATTTTTCCCTGCACCAGATCGCCCCAGCCTAAGGTGGGATTGTGGGCAGAGCGTGGGGATTGGAGTTGGGCCCGATACACCTCCACATCCCCATCATAGGGTTGGGGCTGATAGCTGTCCTGAGCGTGGTAGTTGGGTTGCAATACATTCAGCATCCGGAGGTTAACATTTTGGGCTTTGAGTGCTTCGGTATAGACGCGATCGCGCTTCATTTGCCGTTTCCGATAAAACCAAGTCAGGGTCTTTTTGAGATACCCCATGCGCTCGTCAGCATTCATCAGCCATAGATTGCGAGCGGTGGTTTTCACCGTTTGCCGCCAGGATCGAGGGGCCTGCATCAACGCCGGGGTTTTCGTATCGATCATCGCCACGAGTCCCGGCGTTTCCCCCCGTTGTCGTAACTGCTGCGCCATTTCATAGACAATCAACCCCCCGAAGGAATGCCCCAACAGGTACAGCATCCCATCCGGATACTGTTGGCGAATGGTTGCCAGATACAGCGTGGCCATGGCTTCTACCTGATCTAACGGTGGCTCAATGCCATCAAAGCCCCGCGCTTGAATCCCGTAGACCGGCTGATCCGGTTCAAGGTAGGGCAGCAAGGCTTGATAGAACATTGCCCCGCCCCCCACGGCATGGATGCAAAACAAGGGGGGGCGATCGCCTTGGGTTTGTAAGGGAACCAGCAGGGTAGACTGATCCTCTGGCGAACTGTCGCGGAGATAGGCGGCTAGATCGGCCAGGGTGGGATGGGCGAGGAGATGATGAAAGGACAGTTTGCGCTGAAATGCCTGGTCAATCTGGGCGAAGAGTTGCACCGCCAGCAGGGAATGACCCCCCAAATCAAAGAAATTATCCTGGCGATTGGGGACAAAATCAAACAGTTCTGTCCAAATCGTGAGGAGGGTTTGTTCTGTGGGATCATCGCTCGGTGTGGCATCGGCCCCTAAACTCATGCCGCCCCAATCGGGATCAGGGAGGGCAAGGCGATTTCGTTTCCCGTTCAGAGTCAACGGCAAGGCCGCCAACGGCACAACCACCGAGGGAACCCATTCCATCGGTAATTCCGCCCGTAATTGTGCTTGAATCTGATGGGTTAGATCCCGCAGGCTCAAGTCTGGCGCATCGGGTTGCAGCACCACGTAGGCCACGAGTTGCTTTTCTTGGCGGGGATCATCTTTGGCGAGGGCGATCGCTTCTTTCACCAGCGGTAACTGTTCCAATTGGCTTTCCAATTCCCCTAATTCAATCCGCAGCCCCCGTAACTTCACCTGAAAATCCGATCGCCCCCGCAACTCCAGCGCCCCATCCGGCAACTGTCGCGCCAGATCTCCCGTTTTATAGAGGCGATTAAACAAGCCGGGATAGTCGCGATCGTCTTCCTCGGCGGCCCAAGGGTTCGGAATAAATTGCTGGGCCGTTAACTCCGGTCGCCCCAGATAGCCCGCCGAAACACAACCCCCCGCCACCCAGAGTTCTCCCACCTCCCCCGGTGCCACCCGCTCCAGGGCTTCATTGACGATATAGGTGCGGTTGTAGGGGTAGGGGAAGCCCACGGGTACATAGCCATCCTGTTGATCAAACTCGCGGGGAACAGGATAGGCGCAGACTCCCACGGTTTCCGTCTGGCCGTAGATGTTGATCACATCGGGGTGGCTGGTGAGGTCGTGGCGGATGGCGTGGAGGGTGGGGCACAGGGTGACATCCCCCGACAGCAAGACGAGGCGAAGATCGTTGGTGAGGAGATCTTGTCGGGTGTCGGGATCGAGGGATTTAACGGATTGGAGGAGCGATCGCCACACCGAAGCCACCGTATCGGAAATGCTCACCTGTTGGGTTTTGATCAAGTCCAACAGCATCAAGGGATTTCGCGTCTGTTCCTTATTGGCTACAATGACCGTCGCGCCCTGGCTGAGGGGGACGAGCAATTGGCGCACCGACGAGGAAAAGGAAAACGAGGCCGTGTGCAGATAGACATCCTCCGATCTGGGTTGGATAATCGCAGACACGGCCTGCATATAATAATCCACACTACTGCGCAGGATCTGCACCCCCTTCGGATGACCCGTTGATCCGGAGGTGTACATGATGTAGGCCAAGGCTTGCGGGTCGAGGGAAGCTAGGGCCGGAGCCGTCGGGTCATCGGCTGAACTCGTCAACCCATCGTGATCGAGGCAAATAACGAAGGGGATGTGGGTGGCCAGACGTGACTGTAATGCTTGGGTCGTCACGATGCACCGGGGCTGAACATCGGCCACCATGAAATTGAGACGGTCTTGGGGATAGGCAGGATCAAGGGGGATATAGACTGCGCCGATTCGCAACAGTGCCAGCACGGCCACCACCAACATCAAACCCCGGTCTAGAAACAAACCCACACGATCCTGAGGCTGGATTCCGTGCCTGAGTAGCACCTGAGCCAGTTGATTAATCTGGTGATTTAACTCGGTGTAGGTGAGGGTTTGGTCTTGGCAAGCGATCGCCACCTTAGGCCCACAAGCTTGAACAACACGATCAAAACGTTCTAAAACCATAGGATTTCTGAGGATTGCTAACGTGTGAATCCTGACGAATACGTTTTCTGAAAGACTAAATAGCAGCGATGTCTATTTATTATGCAAGATCAAAAGAGACCCACCCAATTTAATGATCCATCCTAAATCATCTATCCTAAAGGAAGGATAAATACTTTTCAAGCAATCCTAGTTCAGGGTTTACGTTCCAAGCATTATCTTTGATTTAAGCGTAGATTATTGTTGATGAAAATAAATTTTGTATGAAGTTCCATTTCTTCTGAGCAATAATATTCCGACCTTTGGGGTGATTCTATCGCCGTTGCCATCAACACAAGGGACAAAGATCCCCCTCAATCCCCCTTAAAAAGGGGGAAGTGGTGTTCTCATCGTTTCGCACTTATAGCAGTAGTCAATATCGTTAGGACAGGCAAGGGGCTTAAGCCCCTTGTTCCTAGACATACCCTTGTCCTAAGCAACCTGACGACGGCTATAAAAAGGGGAAGGTGGCGTTCTCATCGTTTCGCACTGAAAAAGGGGGAGGTGGTGTTGTCATCGTTTCGCAATTCGCTATAACGATTAATTATCTAGTCTGAAGGAGAGGTGATGGCGTTACAAGCACGGTGGCAGCAGGTTGCTTTAGTGGACTTACCCGCTGATTTTCTGGCGGCGGTGGGCCGGTATTGTGGGCAATCTGCCGGGGAGAAGGTGGCGCAATTGTTGTGGCGGCGGGGAATTTGCGATCGCGCCTCCCTCGATCGCTTCATTGACCCTCGCACCTATCAACCCTGTGATCCCTTCGCCTTTGGGGTGGAAATGGAGCGGGCCGTGGATCGCCTCGATCGCGCCCGTCAGGAGGGGGAACGGGTGACGATTTGGGGGGATTTTGATGCGGACGGGATCACCTCTACAAGTGTGTTATGGGATGGGTTGGGGCAGTTTTTCCCCCCGGAGCAGTTGGATTACTACATTCCGAACCGCGATCGCGAATCCCACGGCCTGAACATTGCCAACCTCGATCGCCTCGCCACCGAGGGCACAACCTTGATCGTCACCTGCGACACCGGCAGCACCAACCTGACGGAAATCGCCCACGCCCACCGCCTCGGCATTGAGATCATCGTTACCGATCACCACACCCTCCCCCCGGAACGCCCGGACGTGGTAGCGATCGTCAATCCCCGTTATTTTGACCCCGCTCATCCCCTGTATCACCTTTCTGGCGTGGCGGTGGCCTACAAACTCGTCGAAGCCCTATATCAACGTTTTCCGGATCTGCCCCAAACGCCCCTCACGGATTTACTGGATCTTGTTGCGATCGGGTTAATTGCCGATCTTGTGGCGCTCCAGGGGGATTGTCGATATTTGGCGCAGGTGGGGATTGAGCAGCTTCGGAAACAAGATAATCCCCAAACGGCAACCCGTCCCGGTGTGGCGGAACTCCTGAAACTGTGCAAACGAAGCGGCGATCGCCCCACGGATATTTCCTTTGGGATTGGGCCGCGGATTAATGCGGTGAGTCGGATTCAGGGGGATGCGCGGTTTTGTGTGGAGTTGCTGACGAGTCGCGATCGCCAACGCTGCCAAGCCTTAGCCGAGCAAACCGAACTCGCCAACAGCCGCCGCAAGGAATTGCAAAAAACCATGGTGGCCGCCGTGGAAAAACGCCTCGAACAGGTGGATCTGTCCACGACCCATGTGATTGTTTTGGATGATCCCCAATGGTCAGCGGGGGTGCTGGGGTTGGTGGCGGGTCAGGTGGCCCAGGACTATGGCCGACCGACGATTTTACTCACCCTGGGGGATGACGGGATGGCGCGGGGTTCGGCGCGATCGACCCATGGCATTGATCTCTATCAGTTGGTCTACAGTCAGCGGGAGTTGTTGCATCGGTTTGGGGGGCATCCCTTCGCGGCGGGGCTGAGTTTGGCGGCGAACAATTTACCCCTTTTCCGGGAGGGGATTAACCAAACCTTGCGCCGCCAATTGCCCGACCCGACCCAACTGCGCCCGACGATCGCCGTGGATTTAACCGTCACTGTGGCGGAGTTGGGGGAAACGCTATTTAAGGAATTAAAACTCTTAGAACCCTGTGGGATGGGGAATCCTGCGCCGCTGTTGTTGATCGAAGATTGCTGGTTTCCGACGGTGCGCAATGCGAATATTAAAGACCGCAGCGGCAAACAGGTGAAATATATTAAAACCCAGTTTATAATCTGCGATCGCACCTCATCCCAAGGCTTTCCGGGGATGTGGTGGGGGCATTATTCGGAGGAATTGACCCCAGACACGCGGTTTGATGCGATCGCTGAACTCGACTACAACACCTACCAAAATCGCTACGAAATCCGCCTCATCGACCTCCGCCCCAGCCAAGCCCACAGCCCCAACACCGAGCAAATCCCCGCCATTCTCGACTGGCGCACCGACCCCGACCCCAATGCCGATCGCATCGACTGCGTCCGGGTGGATCAATGTCCCCTGGTTTGGGATGACATCCAACAACGCTTTCACCGCGCCATCCACCAAGCCCAACCCCTCGCCCTCGCCTACCATGCCCCCTCAGCTCCCGCCCCGGAAGACCACCTTAAACGGTTGATCGCCATGGCCCAGCACCTTCACACCACCGGCCACACCGTCACCCTTGCCGATTTTCAAGCCGCGTTGCAGGTGAGCGATCGCCAATTAACCCTCAGTCTCGCCGCCCTCACCGCTATGGGATTTAGCCAGGAACACACCCCCCAAGGCATCCGGATCACCGCCTACCAATCCCCCAGCAATCCCGCCGCCGCCGATGTTGTGGTGACGCAATTATGTGATGCGATCGCTGAAACCCACTTTCGCCACACCTATTTCGAGCGTGTCCCCCTCGCCACCGTCCAACAAAAATTAGCCGAATCGGAAGTTTAGAGAACTCATCTTTACAAAACGGCGTTATTATGCGTGAAAGACTTTCACCCCAACAGCACCGCAACCCATGGCCTACACCACCGCGCAATTGATCGACATCCTCGACCAAGAAATGCGAGCCAGTTACCAAGGCAAGCGCGTTTTACTGTCGGCCCGCGATCGCTTCCAAGACGACCCCGTTCTCTCCCTCGCCCTGGGAGCGAATAAAATCAGCAAAGTCTACGCCTATCGAGAATTTCGCGAGCAAATCCACGCCTACCAGCAAGAACAGCAGGTTTCCGGCTTAATTTGGCGCACCTGTCGGTTTAATGGCGCAGAGGTGAGTTTTCCCGAAGTCCATAACCAACTGATCGCCATCCCCTCCGATTTGGCCCAACTCCGCGCCGCCAAAGCTGACATCATGCAATTTTGGCGACAGGTGAGCACCGCGTTAAACCTGTGGCTCATGGGCAAAGAGCAACAACGCCTCTCCCCGGCTCTCGTGGAAGAATTGGCAAAAGAAGCAGAATGGGCCGAAGTCGATGCCGGCATGACGGAGGTTTATCTCGGTCTCTGTTGGGGCAAACCAGAGGAGCGGCATTGTCAATGGGCGTTACCGGATTCGGGCTGTCGGCGGATTGTGGCGGCTCCCGGTGAACCCAGTGTGATTAAGGTTTAATGATTTTGCGGGTGGACTTCTCATTTTGTCGTGCGGGCATCTTGCTCGCTGGGATTCTGGACTCAAACAAAATAGGGAGCAAGATGCTCCCACTCCATCACAATCAATATTCTGTAGTGCGGGCATCTTGCCCGATGGAATTCTGGACTCAGACAAAAGCAGTAACATCACTGCTCCATATTACAAAGCACGAATAAGTATTAAGTTTTATCGCGATTTAGGGTTGAACGAAGGAGCGCGATCGCCCCTGATCCGGTGCAATTTCAAGGCTAACAAGCAAAGACGACAATATGTAACAGAAGCGAGCCATCCCTCGGAGGTTTCTGAGACAATACACAACCAGAATCGGATTGCTTAATTCCTAGATTCATTACGATCCATTGACCTGTATTTATACTTATTACGGAGGCTAACTCGTTATGAAATTGGCGTATTGGATGTATGCAGGGCCTGCCCATATTGGTACGTTACGGGTGGCGAGTTCCTTTAAAAATGTCCATGCCATTATGCATGCGCCCCTCGGTGATGACTATTTTAATGTGATGCGATCGATGCTCGAACGGGAGCGGAATTTTACCCCCGTCACCACCAGCGTGGTAGATCGCAACGTGTTAGCGCGGGGTTCCCAAGAAAAAGTTGTTGATAATATCACCCGTAAAGATGGGGAAGAGCATCCCGATTTAATCGTGCTCACGCCCACTTGTACCTCCAGCATTCTCCAAGAAGATTTACAGAATTTTGTCGATCGCGCCCAACTCGATTCTCAATGTGATGTGATGTTGGCCGATGTCAATCACTATCGCGTTAATGAGTTGCAGGCAGGCGATCGCACCCTCCAACAAATCATCGAATACTACATCAAAAAAGCCCGCAAACAAGGCGACCTCGACACCACCAAAACCGAGCAGCCCTCTGTCAATATCCTTGGCGTGTCCACCCTCGGCTTCCACAATCGCCACGACTGCACCGAACTGAAGCGATTAATGGCGGATCTCGGCATTACGGTGAATACCGTCATCCCCGAAGGAGCCACCGTTGAGCAACTCAAAACCTTACCCAAAGCCTGGTTCAACCTCGTACCCTACCGCGAAATGGGCCCCATGGCTGCCCAATATTTAGAAGCGGAATTTGGCACACCGTCGGTGGATATCACCCCCATGGGCGTGGTGGATACCGCCCGCTGCATCCGCGCCATTCAAGGCATTCTCAACGTCCAAGGGGCGGCTGTGGATTATGAAGACTTCATCGAAAATCAAACCCTCCATGTCTCCCAAGCGGCTTGGTTTTCGCGCTCCATTGACTGCCAAAACCTGACGGGCAAAAAAGCGGTGGTGTTTGGCGACAATACCCACGCTGCCGCAATGACGAAAATTCTCGTCCGGGAAATGGGGATTCATGTGGTGTTGGCGGGAACCTATTGCAAATATGATGCTGACTGGTTCCGCCAGGAGGTGAGCGAGTATTGTGATGAAGTGTTGATCAGTGAAGATCATGGCGAGATTGGGGATGCGATCGCCCGCATTGAACCCTCGGCCATTTTCGGCACGCAGATGGAACGCCATGTGGGGAAACGTCTGAACATTCCCTGCGGTGTGATTGCCGCCCCGATCCATATTCAAGATTTCCCCATCGGCTATCGTCCCTTTTTGGGATACGAAGGCACAAACCAAATTGCGGATTTGGTCTATAATTCCTTCACCCTAGGCATGGAAGATCATCTCTTGGAAATCTTCGGCGGTCATGACACAAAAGAAGTGATTACGAAAGGGATTTCGGCAGATTCCGATCTGAATTGGACGAAAGAAGCCAAAACCGAACTCAACAAAGTGCCTGGGTTTGTGCGCGGCAAAGTGAAGCGCAATACCGAAAAATTTGCCCGCGATCGCAATATCAGCCAAATCAGTCTTGAAGTGATGTATGCCGCGAAGGAATCCGTCGGCGCTTAGTTCACCAGTCACCCAGGATTCAACACAGATGCTATTCTCTTCTGAATCGTCTTCAGAAGAGAATTTTCTTCGGGTGCGATCGCGGCCTTCATCCATACCCAAATCCCTAGCCCCCAATCAAGCTGGAACAAGGGGCTTAAGCCCCTTGCCTGTCCTAATTCAAGCTGGAACAAGGGGCTTAAGCCCCTTGCCTGTCCTCATGCCCTTGTTGACTGCTATAAAAACACCAAGCACGAGCCGTAAAGCTGTGCTTGGTGCGTTGTTCTCATCATGGATGAAGGCCAAGGGCTAGGATGAGCTAGTTGACGGTTTTTCCGCCGCCCCACATGTAGCCTTGAAGTTTGGGTTGAACCAAGATGTAACCGGCAATATCGCGGAGGTCGTCTTGGGTATAGCCGCGCATTTCGGGCCAGAGATCGGCACGCTTCGTGCTGGGGTGAAGGTCACTGAGGTCGATTTCACCATCGTAGGTCATCGGGCTATTGGTGAAATCAACGATCGCAGCCACGTTATCACGCGGGGGTTCTGCCCCTTCGAGATCTTCAAGGCGCAGGGTGACGTTGGGGTTGGTTTTGGTTCGTCCGGCCATGTGGCATTGCGAACAGGTGTCATTAAATAATCGCTTACCGTGTTCGAGATCTTCGTTACTAATAACAGCGGTTTCCCCGGCAGGATTAATCACAATTTCTCGGTATTTCTGATCAACGTTGATCGCTGATGCTGGGTTTACCGCAAATTGCCATCCAAAAACTAGGGTTGCGATCGCCACAAGGATTAATCTCACAGGGCGCATCATTCTCCTCCAAAGTGGTGTGTGATCCATTCTTCTCTATTTTTCAGCAATACAGCGTGGGCTTAACCCGTGGGGATAACACTTCTCATCACGCGAGCAAGAGTGGACAATAACACGAATGATGACTGGCTCAAGGAAGCATCCCACGATTAATTAAGCAATTCTCTTGACATACTCCCCCACTAAACCCTACGGGCTATAGTGGGAGATTCTGAACAGCCAGTTACCTGACCATTTATCCACTCAAACAACGAGAGTTGCAGAGGGTTGCTAGGCTCAACGACTCACGCCATTGATTTATCCTGA
>NZ_JAQMTY010000136.1 GCF_028330765.1 Spirulina subsalsa CS-330
AATTAAAGGACTCGCTGTCGCTCGATTTGTTTGTTGGTGCAAATTCATCTCGCCACTAAAAGGCACGTCCGCCGTTACCTTCGGTAACTCTACTCGGACTCGCTTTATAGTGGGAGTCTTCTTTGCACATTTAAGATAAACATCGGGCGCGAGTTGCTCGACTAATGTACCGACTTGCCCAACCGAGAGATTCTGGGTGGGTAGATTATCTCTGAGGGCAACCACATCGAGTAGTTGAAAATGAGTCAGGGTATTGACCATTCCTGTTGTCTTTTGCTGCTAATTCCAGGATAACGGCAAATCAGGGGATTATGAGCCGTACTTGTTGCCGTTGATGCGATCGCCCCCAAAATTATCTCCTTTGCCATGTTGGTGGCTGGTGTTGCGATCTTGATTGATATCGATATAAATACCGATGTTGCGATCTTCAATGTGGAAATTGTGCAGGCATTGGAGGCGATGTAACCCGAAAATCCTCGGTATAATAACACCATCAGCGTCAATGCGTCCCCCTACGTCCCATGGTCAGACAAATTACCCTAGACTTATTTGCGCCCGTGGCAACGCCGCCACCATCAACCCGGACGCAATTCGATTTTGAGTTTATTGATTTATTCGCGGGGATTGGTGGTTTTCGGATTCCGCTCGAAGCGTTGGGGGGAACCTGTTGGGGATATGCCGAAATTGATAAAGACGCGATCGCAACCTACCAAGCGAACTTCGCCACCGCCCATCATCACGATGTTCAGCTTGGCGATATTACCCAACTTCAGACTTTACCACCTGACATTGATTTACTGGTGGGTGGTGTTCCCTGTCAAGCCTGGTCGATTGCGGGGCGAACTTTGGGGTTTGATGATCCACGGGGTCGATTGTGGTTTGATGTCTGTCGGTTAGTGGCTCAAAGTCAGCCCCGGAGCTTCTTATTTGAAAATGTTAAAGGACTCACAGAACCGAGACATCGTCACAGTTTAGATTACATTGTCTACACCTTACAAAACAGTGGCTATGTGGTCTATTGGACAGTCCTGAATAGTTATGATTTTGGGTTGCCGCAAGATCGCGATCGCCTATTTTTGGTGGGATTTCGTCAGGATCAACCCCAGGCTAAAACCTTTGATTTTCAAAATTTAGGCGCACCTAGCCAACGATTATGCGAAGTGTTGCCGGACTTGCCCCACGATATCGCCCCTAAGCGTAAATTTGATCCCCATCTTTTATTTGGTCATACCATCCCCTCTGCCCGTGGGCGGTTTCAGTTGCCCGATCAACTCAATGACTTTTTTCTATTCAGCGATGTACGGGATGGCCATACCACAATTCATTCTTGGGATTTAATCGAAACTACAGCCAAGGAAAAAAGGATCTGTTTAGCATTGCTCCAGAATCGCCGCAAGAAAAAATATGGGGCTAAAGATGGCAATCCTCTTGCATTGGAGCATTTTCAATCCTTAATTTCTGATGTCAATCAACAGGATTTAGAACAATTAGTCACTAAAAAAATTTTCCGCCCCGTTCACGATCGGTTTGATTTTGTCAATTCACGAATCTCGACCGGAATTGATGGCGTAGCACGAATTTTTCTGCCCCGTGCCCAAGCGATCGGCACATTAACGGCTCGTGGTTCTAAAGATTTCGTCGCGACCAAAATTTTGCCGGAGTGTGAGCCACAGCAATTTAAGCGTAACTTTATTGAAAAAATTTACCGCGATCGCCACTTTCGGAGCCTCACCCCTCACGATTATTTACTCTGCCAAGGATTCCCAGAGGATTTTCAAATTCACCCTAATCCTGCGATCGCCAAAAAACAATTAGGTAACGCGGTTTCTATTCCGGTCGTCTATCAAGTCGCCAGGGCAATTCTCCAGCGCTTACAGCTTGTTCAGAAACTATCACGGACAGATCAGAAGCCCCTCGCCCCGTGGGAGAGGGGTTTGGGGTGAGGGTCGCGATATTCTCAAACGAGACCCCCCATAGCCCCAATCTTTGCCCCATCGTAGTCCAGACCGCTAACCCGTTAACGCCGATATCTGGGACAGAATCCGATAGATTGGGAACAGAAAGCCCAGTACAGCAATGCGAAGGACGACAACGATGGCACAGACAAAACCGACAATTTTGGTCACGGGGGGGGCGGGCTATATTGGCTCCCATGCGGTGCTTGCCTTGCAGCAGGCGGGGTATGGAGTTGTGGTCTTGGATAATTTGGTCTATGGCCATCGGGATCTTGTCGAGAATGTGCTGGGGTGTGCATTGATTGTGGGGGATACCTGCGATCGCACCCTCCTTGATCGGTTATTTCAAGACCATGCGATCGCCGCCGTCATCCACTTCGCCGCCTACGCCTATGTGGGCGAATCCGTCACCGACCCCGCCAAATACTACCAAAACAACGTCTTCGGAACCCTCACCCTCCTCGACGCGATGCGGGCCGCCGGGATTCACACCTTCGTCTTCTCCTCCACCTGCGCCACCTACGGCGTACCCGAAATCCTCCCCATCCCCGAAACCCACCCCCAACACCCGATCAACCCCTACGGCCAAACCAAACTCATGGTCGAAGCGATCCTCGATGACTACGATCGCGCCTACGAGTTCCGCTCCGTCCGATTCCGCTACTTCAACGCCGCCGGAGCCGACCCCGATGGCCGCCTCGGTGAAGACCACAACCCCGAAACCCACCTGATCCCCCTCACCCTCGATGCCGCCCTCGGTCGTCGTGACGCGATCTCCATTTTCGGCACGGACTACCCCACCCCCGACGGTACTTGCATCCGCGACTACATCCACGTCACCGACCTGGCCACTGCCCACGTCCTCGGCTTAGAATATCTCCTCAACGGCGGCAAAACCGATGTCTTTAACCTGGGCAACGGCAGCGGTTTTTCAGTGCGCGAGGTGATCCAAACCGTTAAGGCGGTGACCGGGCGCGAATTTGCCGTGATTGAACAGGAACGCCGCCCCGGAGATCCCCCCTCCCTCGTGGGCAGTTGCGCCAAAGCCCAACAAACCCTGCAATGGCAACCCCAGTACGGCGACCTTGAAACCATCGTCCGTCACGCTTGGCAGTGGCATCAACAGCGCCACGGCTAACCGAGTGACATGACACAGCTAAAATAAGGCTTTGCTGTAGAGTGGGTTAGGCGGATTAAGCTCTCGCCATTACTGCAATTCATCAATCCGCCGTAACCCACTGATTAACCTGTGTCATGCCACTAGCACTAGAAGATCGGGCGGGGGGGGATCGATGCGGAGCAGGGAGTTTATGATTCTAGGCCCGTGATCGTCAGGTCGGGGGGATATTCCACGGAAAACTGATAGGTGATTTCTTGGGGGGTGGTGGGAATGAGTTCCAATTCCCAGGTAAGAAAGCCGGTTTCATCGGGGTCTACCTTGGGTTTGACGCGGTTGAGTTGGACTTTGAGTTTGTCGTTGCGGCTGACGGGGAGTTGGTCGGTGAGGTGAATCTGTTGGGGGTGTTCGGCGGTGTTAGTGAGGGTGAGGGTGTAGGTGTAGGTGATGCGGCGACGGTTGCCGATCAGGTTTTTGTCCACTTTGCGATCGCTCAATGTCCGCTGAATCTCCACGGTGGGATCAACGCCAAAATGTAACGGCAAGGTCTCCCCTGGGGCAATTTCTGCGATCGCCACTGTCCCGATAAACATCGCATCTCGAAATAAATTCGCGTGACCGGCCAACAGGGGCACATGGTCGGGCGGATTGATCGCCGTCAGGGCAATATAGGCCTGATCACTGAGGGGGGGCAGGGCGATTAAATGCCAGGTGACATCGAGATCCGCATTGAGGATGGTGACGGTTTCCGAAAGGCCGGTGCTGGGGATGGTGGCCGTGCCCTGAATCCCTAGGGTGACTTTCGTGATACCTTCGACCTCTTCTAATTCTGGCAAATGAGCGGGGCCATCGGTGGGGGGTCTGGGTTTGAGTTCTTGGGTGGCGGCTTGGTAGCGCGATCGCCCCGATCGCAAATTCACAAAGGGATTCAACGGTAAATCCACATACCACGGCTCCAGACTGGGTAATTGAGAATCGGGGTAGGGGTGGGCGGTGGAGAGGGTCAGGGCCACATCGGGCCAGGGTTCGCCGGTATTTTGTCGCACTTTGGCGAGATAGCTGAGGTTGAGGTGAGGGTTACGACTATCCCAGCGCAGATCGTAGCAGGGCTGCCACGCCACTTGATCAATGCGATAGGTGACCTCCACATGGTAATCACCACTGCCGAAGGGATCAACGGTGAGCCACAGTTGCAAAGATTCCGGCGGGGGGGCGGTTTGGTGCTGTTGGAGACGCTGGCGGAGTTGGTGGAGTTGCTCGTCTAGGGTGCGATCGCCCTCATCCAACTGGGTTAACTCGATCTGTCCCGCCAAATACTGCTCCCGAAAAAACGCCAGCACCCGCTCCGTTTTCACCACACTGACATTTTCCTGAGCTAACTCCTGGGCAAAGGTTCCCGCGCTCTGTTCACTGAGGTTTTGGAGAAATCGCCGTTGCAGTTGCAGGGCTTCCCGTTCGGCTTGGTGTTGGCGTTTTTGGGCTTCGACGGTTTGAATTTGGGCGGTGAGGGCTTCAGTGGCATCGGAATCGGGCGGCGCGGGGGTGATCCGATGCAGTTCGACCCCCAAGAGCAATACCTCGGCGCTGCCGTAGCCCGTCACGGTGATCGAGTCTGGATCAAGGCGGGCGGGCAGATTCGGCACGATTAAAACCCGTTCTGTGCCCGTTAAGGCGATCGCCCCTTGGCGCGTCACTTGGGCACAGTCTGGATAGACCGTGACATGACGAATCTGAGTCAGCACAGGATAATTCATCGCCGTCCCTTAAAAGCTTTCACCGGCCACCACCTCTAATTGTTCCTCAAAATACGCTTCACGATGGCCGAGACGGTTGGCAATCTCTAGCCCGGCTTGAAGCGCACTCAAGGCCTGGGGGTAGTTTTCCAGTTCCCGGTATAACTGGGCCATCCGGTCGTAGGTTTGCATCATCGTGTATTGATCATAGGCGTATTGGGCGGCTTTGAGTTGTTCTTGGTAGAGGGCGATCGCTTCATTGATTTGGCCATAGTCGGTATAGAGTTCCGCTAAGGTTTGCAGGGCTTCGCTGGCGTAGGCGTATTGTTGCACCGCCCAAGCCAGGGTAAAGGCCTGTTGATAAAATTCGCTGGCCTGCTCACCGTCGCCCAGTTCCGCATAGTTGCCAGCGATGGACAGGCGCAGGGGGGCGAGTTTTTGGGCAAAGAGGGGCTTGGCGAGATAGGCGGTAAACAGGGCTTCCTTAGTGGCGATCGCTTCCGTCCATTGGTCGGTTTCATCATAGAGGCGGGCCAATTCTTCAAGATAAACCTGTTCATTGGCAAGATCCGCCTGCGATCGCGCCCCAGTGAGCAGGTCTTGATAGACCGCGATCGCCTCGGAGAACTTAAACCAATCCCGATGCAACCGCGCCACATTTTCCAGCACCGGCTGCCGCTCGTCAAAATCCGCCCCCAACGTCGCCAACTGATAGCGATACATCAACACCGCCTGAGGATACGATCGCACCGCCTCGTAGGCTTCGGCCAAAGGGGGGATCAGGGGCGAAGTGAGATCCGGCGGCGTGGGGGGCGGATCATCGCGATCGCGCTCAGCATCGGGATCGA
Source organism: Spirulina subsalsa CS-330 (assembly GCF_028330765.1). Taxonomy (GTDB): domain Bacteria; phylum Cyanobacteriota; class Cyanobacteriia; order Cyanobacteriales; family Spirulinaceae; genus Spirulina; species Spirulina subsalsa_A. The sequence continues at coordinate 5,654 of NZ_JAQMTY010000136.1, forward strand.
TGGGGTCAAGGTTGGCCTCGGTTTGAATCGTGCTCAATCGTTCGGTAATTGCCGCCACATCCCCGTTGCGGCTCTGTTCCCAGGCCAGGCGACCCACCCGCGTTAGGGCCTCAATTTCCGCCACGGGCCCCAAGAAACGCCGCAGCCGCAATTCCTGAAACCAAAGCTCATAGGCGGTTTCCGGGGCATCGTTATCGAGGGCCACCTGACCCGCTTGGGCTAGTTCATCTAAGGCGGTTTCGAGGGCGATCGCTTCCGCTGCATTCAAGGGGGGCGGGGTAAAATTGGGGTCGCGATCGCGCTTCTTTTTTCGGGCTTCGGTTTGGATCGCCTCGCGAATCTGTTCCGGCAGCAGCGGATCAGCGGTGATCGGTCGTTGGAGGGGATGGGTTAATTCGGCTTCCTCGTCCTGTTCTGCTTCGATGGCAGGATCATCGGTTTGGGCCCAAGCGGGGGCGATCGCCCCCGGCGCGATCCCCAACCCCATAATCATCACCCATCCCGCTAATCCCAAGCCGCTGTATTGTCGCTGTGCCATTGTTAACTCCTGTCCTGTGATCCGACGCTTAACATGATTCCCAAGGCCAGCCCCCAAATCAGCCCTAAGGCGTGGGCCAAACCGCTCACCTCCGGAATCAGTCCATCGACGACCATTTGCACGGCAATGATTCCTAAAAATAACCGCAACCGTTGGCGAGCGATCGCGCTGCCCTCCTGCCACCAACCCCGCACCAAAATCGCCACAATCACCCCCAATAGTCCCATAATCGCCGCCGAAGCCCCCACCAACCGCTGCCATTCCGCCCCCTGCTGGAGCGCGATCGCCGCATACACCGCCATCGCCCCCACCCCCGACCCCAAATAGGCCCACAGATATCGCCTCAACCCCAATTTAAACTCCACAAACGGGCCGAGAACCACCAACCCCAGCATATTGGTCACCAAATGCACCGCCCCATAATGGAGAAAATTCGCCGTGATTAAACGCCACCATTCCCCCTCGCGCACTAGGGCCGGAATCAAGGCCCCCAAGCGATCGAGGGCGGCGGTGTTTTGGCTACCGCCCTGGCTGATTTCGAGGCCAAAAAAGACCAGATTGATCACCACCAGGGTATAGGTTCCGGGGGCGGGATAGCGTAAATGGCTGATCAAGCCGCGACCGTAGCGCAGTTCCTCGTTGATTTGGGTTTCGATGCGGCGCAGACTGTGCCAAGAGGTGGGGGAAAGGGTGGGGGCGAGGGCGGCGGGGGGATGGTGTAGTCGCCAGGCGATCGCGGCTTTGAGGGTGGGGTCAGAAGTGCGATCGCGCCACGCCGACAACTTCAGCGCCACCGGCTCCCCCGCCACCCCCAACGTTGTCCAATACCAAAACTGCTGCACCTCCCCACGGGCAGCTACCCCCCCCTGATCCAACAGCATCGCCACCGCCGCCGTCTGCCCCCCAAAGGCCAACGCCATCAACCGCGCCATCTGCAACGGTGCGAGATTGCTCCCCTGTTTTAAATAGGGTTCGTAGCGCGTCACACTCCACACCAAGCCATTGAGATCCCCCGTTTCCCCCAAGGCTCGTAGAAAGCACAGGATCAACTGGGGGTTCCGAATTAACTCCCGTTCTGGCACATGGACTTGTATCCAGTGCAGCAGGTCATGCCAGCGGGCTTCCATCAACAGCAGCAGGGCGCTGGCATGGCGATTGAAGGGATGATCGGGGCGGCTCTGGGTGTTTAAAATCCGGATTGCCTCGGTGATTTGCCCCTGTTGCCCCACTTCTAACGCCCGCAGAATCACAGGCTGTTCCCACCAACCATCGAGGGGATGGAGCCAGCGAATCACGGTCATGATCCGCCGGGCGATGCGGTACTGGGCTTGACTGATCCGATGATGAACCTGGGCTAAACCGAAGACCGGCAACAGGATCAAGCTTCCCCACAGTCCCCCGCCGATGAACCCCGCCCATGGGGGAGCCAGGAGACTCAATAGGCTCATGATGCCTAGAATCAGCCCCGCGACGATCGCCCAGCCCCGGTTAGAGTGCGATCGCCAGGCCCGAAGCAAAAAGGTGACACAGGAAAAACACACCATCCACACCAAAATTTGATTGAGATCCATGCCCTCGTCCAAAGACTCCCACGGAGCCGATTAACCGCTATCCTACCCCGGTTCTTCACGCCTCGCCGAGGGGCAAGGTGGTGGGCAGGTGGATTGTAAAGGCTGCGCCCTGACCCGGTTGGGAGGTGACGATAATCTCGCCCTGGTGGGTATCGTGAATGATTTGGTAGCAGATCGAAAGACCGAGGCCGGTTCCCTGGCCGATGGGTTTATTGGAAAAGAAGGGGTTAAACAGGTGGGCTTGGGTCTGTTCGTCGATGCCGATGCCGTTATCGGCGATCGCAATTTCGAGGGTGTCGGGATTGAATTGACGGGCCGTGAGGGTGATTTGGGGTGCGATCGCCGGCTCCTGCTCCAGACGACTGCGGATCGCGTCGATCGCATTCACCAACAGATGAAAAAAGACTTGATTCAGTTGCGCCGGATAGCAAGGAATCGAGGGGATCGGGTCATACTGTTTCACCACTGTAATCGCGGGTTGATCGTCGGGTTCAAGGCGCGATCGCACCATTTCCAACGTACTTTCTAACCCCTCCACCACATCCGCCACCTTACACCCCGCCTCATCCAAGCGCGAAAAACTCCGCAACCCCACCACAATTTTCCGAATCCGATTCGCCCCCGTCCGCATCGAGGTCATAATCTTTGAGAGATCTTCGGTTAAAAACTCAATATCTAACTCCTCAAGCTGTTCAGCGATCGCAGGAACCGGCTGCGGATAGGCCTCTTGATAACGAGACAATAAATCCACTAAATCCTGCACATAATCCATCGCAGGGGTGAGGTTGCCATAGATGAAACTTACTGGATTATTAATTTCATGGGCAATCCCCGCCACCAATTGCCCCAGGGCGGTCATCTTTTCATTTTGCACTAACTTTAATTGGGCAGATTGTAGATCATTTAACGCCACTTCAAGCTGTAAATTGCGCGATTCCACCTCTTTTTGAAGCTGACGAATCGTTAACTGATTGGAAATGCGGGCGAGCACTTCATCCATTTGAAACGGCTTACTAATATAGTCCGACCCCCCCATCTGAAACGCCTTCACTTTATCCTTAACATCACTCAAGGCACTGAGGAAAATGATCGGAACCATTTGCGTTTTAGGGTCTGCCTTTAAGGTCTGACAGACTTGATAACCATCCATTTCTGGCATATTAATATCCAGTAAAATTAAATCCGGGGTAATACTCTGGGCAGCCCGCAAGGCAATCTTGCCACTAATGGCAGGGCGGACTGCATAACCCGATTCTGTCAGCATCGAAGACAAAAATCGAATATTGTCCGGAGTATCATCAACAACGAGAATATCAGCAGTGGGGACAGCAGAATCAGATTCAATCATGGAGTCTTCAGAGTGTTTCGCCCGAAACAATGTTGATAATAATAGCTCTCTTCTCAATACAGGACAAAAAACTTAAAAAGGGGAGGGAGAGAGGGTTTGATGGAAATCACTACGACATCTACCAAGCCTCATGAAACAGATTAACCAACTCACCGAAAAATTGCGACCCCACCTCGGATAGCATGGAGCCAGCCCCTCCTTCGTTGCCCTTTGCCTGATGGCTCTGTTCCGTCCCACAAACCATGAAGATCTCGCCGTTTTTCTGCCCCAAAGTTCCCTGTTTCTCGCTCCCTTCCCTGCTCCCATGGATGCAAACGGGGATTATCTGATCGAAAAACACACCATTCTAACCGCCCCCTCGATCCAAACCCTCGCACTCACCCGCAGCCCCCAACTCTAGGTGTTGAACATTGACCGCACCAACGGGTCTTGCGGCAAGACTCAAGTATTATGCCGGATAGGGTTCGAGGATCAATCGGGTTGGGCGTAGTCTGCTGGGTGAGTTTCGAGGTATTGGGCGATCGCTTCATCCAAGAGGGTTTCAATATTTTTGTGGTCTTGGAGGGCAATTTGCATCAGTTGGGTGAGGGTGTTGGGGTTGGGTTTTCAGGTGAGGGTGATTTCGAGCATGGGTTTGGGGGGTGTGAGGGCGCGATTATCGATCGATTTACAGCGTCCATGCTATCCCACCGCAACAAGTTTTCTGCCAAATTGCGAAAACGTGGGTTGAGCGTCCTGTAGCTGGGTAAGGTTGTGATTGTGACAGGGGAGGATTCAAAATCATGCGGTTATCAACAACGCTGTGGGGCGGCTTGGTGGTGGGGGTTTTGCGGGTGGGGTTGCCGGGTGGGGTGGTGGGTTTGGATGGGGGTGCGATCGCGATCGAAGCTTGATTTTTGATGGGGAAAAATTTAATCTGCAACGTGATACGCCGTGATCGCCGTGTTGCCATCTGGGCTGTAGATTGCTTCAATCTGTCGATATTGTGGATGCGTCCACCACACTTTGATGCGGTTGCCTTTAGCGGGGGCTGATCCGACTTGTTCGTAGCCTGCTGCTAACAGTAGATTCTCAAATTCTGTTGTGGGTAAGGTCTTGGCGGTAATTTGCGCGATGCCGTCGAGTTTGTGTTTATCGAGGGTCATGGCTATCGGTGTAGGTGCTGTAGATGCGGTAGCCAGGGAGAACCAAGGCAATGCCTGCGTTGTTATGAATGGTGCCGGGGTAATTATCTTCTGGAGTGCTGCCGCCAATGCGCAGGTTTAGGGGGCCAAGCCACAGGTAAAAACCGGGAATTAGGCAATCGAGGCTATAGGCGATCGCTTGCCGCTTTGTCTTGGGGGTTGTGTTCTGTGGTTCGGTGAGGGTCATGGTTCAGAACGGGTGAGACTGGACTTTTATGCTATCACTGGGCGGTGAGGGTTTCGGGTTAAGCGTTGTGCTATAGCCATTTTTATACCCAAGTGCGAAAACCTGGGTTGAGCATCCTGTAACTGGGTAAGGTTGTGATTGTGACAGGGGAGGATTAACGATGATGCGGTTATCAACAAAACTGTGGAGCGGCTTGGTGGTGGGGGTTTTGCTGATTGGGTTGCTGGGTGGGGTGGTGGGGTTGGATGGGGGTGCGATCGCGCAGATGGTGGAGGATTGATTTATTGCTAACATCTGAACCACTGATGTACTTACATCCAGTATTAAAAGGACAAACTAATTTGTCACGATTGACCAAGATTTATCAGTGGAAAGATCCATTGATTACAGAAAGCGATGTCTTTGAAGTCTTAAGGAATAAGCTAGACTCTAGAACCGAATATTATGACTACTTAAGAACACCACATCTTAACCAATGGATTAAAGATCTACCCGCTTCCGTAGTTACCCAAAAATCGGTTCAAAGAAGTTGGGCTGGCGAACTGAAACGAGATGGTCGCCTCAATGTGATTCAACGTCTACCAGAAGTTCTTGCGATAATGGAATCAATGGTTGAAACGGGGCGACGATTCAATGCGTATGAACTAGAAATCAAGGCGATTAGTCAACTCGGTATCAGTTTCTCTGAATGGCAACAACTGAAGCCATCAGAGCGTAACTCTAAAAAGATGAACTTAATGTTTATTGTGCCCAAAGAACCCATTTCAGTCGCATAACTGATGCAATGCTGCATTATTTAGAACGGTTACAACTCAACGGATTAAAAGCTTCGGTTTCAGCGCGATCGCAGCAGTAGCGGCAAGACTTGCCAACTGAGGAAGGCGGTGATCGTTCCGGTGGCAAAGCTCACCACCAAAATCAGGAACAGTGCGATCGCCCATCCCCCCAGATCCCCCGTCGGTTGGGATGCCAAAAGACGCGGCGCGAGCACAGAACTCGCCACCGGAGTCACCCCGATCCCCAGAGTCGCCGTCACCACAACCCGCTCAATGTGGTGCTGTCGATAGGACTGCTCAATTTGTAGCATCCCCGTCATCACCCGCAGGGAATCTTCCAAGAGGCGTAGGCCGGGGCTGAGTTGGTGGTAGTCCCGTTTCATGGGGCGCAAATAGCGACGAATCGCGAAGTTTTTGAAGCGTTCTAAATATTGGGTATCGGCTTGGCCGCCCAATTTGCTGATCAAACGGCAGCGATCGTGATAGCTTTCGAGATAACTTTCGATGGCGTGGGTGTGGGTTTCAAACTCATTGAGGGCCTCCGCATATTGAGAGAGGAGCACCAGACTATGGCGCAGTAACTTGGCGAGGGGATCGAGGTGCAATTGAGAGTTTTGCACCTGGATATTCATCTGCTGGTTGATGCTGCGGATCTCTTGGTAGTAGTGGATGAGGTCGGTTTTCAGGGTGCGGGTGCGTTGGTGTGACCAGGTGGCGCGGTGACGATAGAGGCCGAGGGTGAGGAGGTGATGATAGAGTTTGTCGAGGCGTTTGAGGCTGGCGCGACAGTCAAAGATGCAGATATAGAGGTGAAAGGGGTCGGGGCGATCGCAATCCGCCGATCGCCACAGTTCAAAAAAGGTCGCGTCTAAAATCCGCCCTTGGCCGATTAAATCATCGGGCCAACTGGGTTGACCCGTGAGGGCAAGGGAATGATAGCAATCTTTCGCCACATAGTCCGGGTTTTGATCCGCGTCCGCTAAACGACCCACCAACAGCCACGATCGCCCAAAGATACCGGGTTGCGCATCGGGGGCTTGGGTTTCGAGGAGATGGCTTTCGGTGATGAGGCGTTGTTTGATGTCGAGATAGCAGTCAATGGATTTGGGGTGATAGGTCCATTCAGCATCTTCGCTATCCATGCAATTAATTTGCAGGGCGTAGGCATCGCCGAAAATACGCTGGTAGAGGTAGCCGTTTTGGGGCGGTTTGAGGCGTTTGGGCTGTTTGTCGCCCAGGTCTTCCCGCTCCGGACGGCGATCGCGCCCGCTATAGAGCAACAAATTCAACGCAGGATAAATTAACTGGGTGGAGTCATTCATAGCAGAGGCGGAGGAGGAGACCGGAGTCAGCAAGTCAAACTGACCCACATGACCTATTGCTTTCTTTCGGGAAAGGAATCTCTCTATCCGGAGGCTTGGGGCGTGGCGACTGTGCCATGAAGATGGGGGGTTTGCCTGGCGATGGCGATCGCTGTGATGGTCGCAGGCATCGGGATGGTTTCACCGTAGGGTTATTAGGGTTGAAGTCTATTTCGTCGTGTGGGAAAGGGCGCGATCGCGCTGTCCTAACCTCTTCAGTTCGGCGATCGCCCCCGGTTCGTCTCTCCCCGTTCAATCTGTCGCGGTAACCCTGTCTCTCGCCCTAAAATTCCGGGCTATCCTGAAGAAAGTTCCGCAGTGTAACGTGAGTCTATGGTGATGATTGTTATTCCCCCGATTGTTTTGGAATTGCTCAAGGATACGGCGATTTGGGTTGGCCCGGTCATTGGGAAAGCTGCCGTAGCTAAGTACACCAAAGATGCACTTGATGGGGTCAATACCAAGCTAGGTGAAATTTGGGCACGATTACGGGGTAAAAATTCCAAGGCAGCGAATGCGCTCCAAGCTCTCGAAGAGAAACAAAATCTCGATGCGCTCTCGGATTTGCAAACTTATCTCCGGGACGCAATGGAAGATGATCCAGACTTGCAAAAGCTGGTTGAAGAGTTGGCGCAGGAATTAGAAGCAGCCAAGGAAAATGCAATCCCTGCTCAAAAGCAAGAGATGACCGTTGAATCGGGTGGAACGGGCTACCAATCCCAGTCCACAGGAACTACGTTTGTTGGTGGTACCCATACTCATCATCACGGTGCTGATCAGCATTAGCTGAAGTCGCCCGACCCTGATCGGGTTCCGAGCAATTTACCGAGCATTCCCCGTCAGGCTAATCAATTGCCAGAACACTTTGTTGAGCGACTTGACGAGCAAAATGCAATTAAAGAACTACTTCTTTCTAAAAAAGTCAAACGTCCGGGGACTTCACCTATCACAGTGATTCGTGGACTCGGAGGGCTTGGAAAATCCACTTTTGCCGCTAGTCTTGCCCATGATATAGATATTGAAAATCACTTTAAAGATGGTACTCTCTGGGTCACACTAGGACAAAATCCGGAGCCATTATATTTACTAACTTTACTAAGTGGTTGGATGCAGTCATTAGGAGACTATAATTACAAATCCACAAATCTAGAATCAGCGTCAAGACATCTGCGGACTTTACTATACGAGAAAAAAATCCTCCTAGTAATTGATGATGTTTGGAAACCAGAACATTTTGAGCCTTTTCGATTAGGAAGTTCAACCTGTCATACATTGGTAACGACAAGAGAAGCTAATATTGTTGGTGCAGAAAACTACGATTTACCTGTAATGACTGTTGCTCAGTCTTCTGATTTGATAAATCAAAACTTGACTGAGCCATTGCAAAAAGGCGAAAGAAAGCGCGTAGAAATCTTTATTCATCAGGTTGGTCGTTTACCGTTAGCTCTAGAATTGGGAGCAAGCCAAATAAATGAAGGAGTTACATGGGAAGAGCTACTAGAAGACCTTCAATCAGAAATTGCTCGTCTTGAATGTCTTAATCGACCTAACCCTCCTGATGATGAAAGCTTACGAAAAAAATATAGTTTACTCGCTTGTCTAAATTTGAGTTTAAAATGGCTTTCACCAGAAGAGTTAAGGCAATTTGCCTGGCTTGGTATTATCAAGGAAGATACGATTTTTACCCAGGAGATAATAGCCACTTTATGGCAAATTGATCCTCGAGAAGCAGGGAGTATTTTGCGAAAGTTTTATGCTAAATCATTATTGTTATTTAGGCGAGATAAACGATCCTATAGACTTCATGATTTGGTACATGATATGGCTCAACGACTGCTAGTCACACCACAACAACCAATCCGCAGCGATGATCTCCCTGGCTTAGGATTAATCCTAGTCCAAGCTCATCGTCAGTTTTTAATTCACCATCTCGCCAAAACCCAAAAAGGTCAATGGCACACCCTCCAAGATGATGGTTATATTCATACTCACTTGACCTGGCACATGGAACAGTCTGATCAAGCACATTTGATTCCTCAGTTATTAGAGGAAGAAGACGAACAGGGTAAGAATGCCTGGTATACACAAGCTGAAAAGAGAGGAGAAATTTCAAGTTTTTTTGGAGATATTACTCGATCTCGGAAGTATGCGAGATCTATCTTTGAAACAGAGCCAGCCCAATCATTAGCATTGCAGATGAGATATGGATTGATGCTTTCTTCTATTAATAGTCTAACTGGTAATGTCCCAGGGCAATTAATTGCACGATTAATTGAAGAAGAAATTTGGACAATTCCACAAGCATTGGCATATATTCAAACAAATCCAATAGAAGAACAGAAGGCACTTGCTTTAAAGGCAATTATTGATCTGCTCCCTAACGAATTTAAGTTAGTAGCGTTTGAAATTGCAGAACGGATTAAAAACGACTTACCAAGAGTGATTGCCTTCTCTTCTTTTTCTGGTTATCACTATGATTTTTTTGATCGCGCACTTTGTGCAGCCCGAAATATTACAGATATTTCTCGTAAAACATTGGCACTGGGTATATTGGTTTTTATTGAACCCCAACTATCTTCTGAATTTGCTAATTATTGTATTGAAATAGACCTAGAGGAAGATATTGAAAAGGCTTTAAAGGGCACAATCCAGTATCTAGATCAAGAATCTATAAAAAAGATTTTTGACTTTGTGATCGCCAGAATCGATCAATATTCAAGAAAACACAAAAATTGGTCAAATCCTCCACTAGCCCAAGCTCTAGCATTGACAGCTACTAGAGTAAATGAATCTGATCAGCGTAGAGCATTAGAAGCAGCTAGAAAGTTGGACTATTTACGCAGGGCAGAAGCCCTCCATGTGATGGCTCCATTCTTAAGTGATTCTCTTTGTGAGGAAGCAATGGATGTAGCTCTAACTATTCCAAACTCTCATGAATGGGATCAGGCTTTTGCTCTTAGTGCTTTCAAAACCAGAGAATATAAATCAACAGCTTGGCTAGTTGAGCAATCACGGAAACTAACTATTCCCTTCCAGAAAGCTAGTGCTCTTATTAAGTTGCTTGAAGATGAAAAGACTCTGATTTCTGAAATCATAGAAACCATCAAACTTGTACAAGATGGAAATCAATGTGTTGAGTTGATACACTATCTTGAACCTTATCTAAATATGGATTTATGTGATTACCTCATTCTAAGTTTTCAGGATTTGTGTGATATGCATCGCATTTTGGCAATAGGGGCTTTGGCAAAACACCTAAACAAAAAACAGATACAACAAGCACTTAAAATATCTATAAAGATACAAGATGAATTTCATCAGTGTTGGAGCCTGCTCCAGATTTTACAGTATAAAAAAGGTACAAAATTTAATCCTTTTGAAGGTATTGATAAACTTAAACATCCTTTGGATAAAGCATTCTTATCCGTTTGCTTAGCTGAAGTAAATTCGCAATTTATTGATTATGCAATTGATGCTGTTAGCAAACTACACTCTCTGGGTACAGATGGATATGAGAAAGCTGGATTATTACGAAAACTATTTCCCTTGATCCAGGTAAGAAACATCAATAAAATTCTGAGCATAATCATTGAATTACCTGATTATTTGGAAATCCCACTTCTGCTTGATTTATATCCTATACTTCAGAATGAATTTAAGATTGATGCACAAGCATTGATAGATAAAGCACTCGATTCAGCTCGAAAGAGCTATCCAGATCGAAATACAGTCAAACATCTTATTGCGATTCAAAAATATACAGATCAAGATTTACTTCAGGAAGCTCAAGATCTCATACAAAATTGTCCGATAGAGTATATCAAAAGTGAAAGTATTATAGAGCTAGCAACATCTTTACCAAATAAGCTTGATGAAGCATTAGATATAATTCCTTCTCTAACACCAGAACAATCTAAATTAGAGGCTTTCTCTAAGCTAGCACCTCATTTACGCGATTCACAACTGCAAAAAGCTATAGCTCTAATATCTTGTATTGAAGGGAGTTTATATCAAATCGAAGCTTGGAAAATGTTAACTATATTTTTTCCAAGTCTTTTATCAACAGCGCTTGAGCAGGTCAACTCTCTCCAAGATAAAAAAGAGAGGGAATGGAGTCTATTTCGATTTTGTCACCTATCAACTGAAATAACAGTAAATTTATTTAATTCCACTCTAGAAGAGCAAAATGAAGACAAAAAGTCGGAGCTACTTATTCAATTAATTTCATCGCTATCAATAGAGCAAATATGCCAGTTACTTGAGGTAATCGAAGATATAAATTCAACGCAACAGACTAAATTGATTCGCTGTCTTATTCCACGTTTAGATGAACTTTCTTTACTAAAACCTAATACATTCAATAAATTATTATATGCCCTTGCGACACATCAGCGTCAGCATTTTTTGAGTTGCTTTGATGTTCTAATTCCAATCATTTATAAATGGGGAAGTAATATTGCGGTGGAGCAATTGGCCAAATCGGTACAAGATGTAGTCAGATATTGGGAGTAATTTCCATGAGTGAAGTCTATTGCCACCATTACAGCAAGAACGATCGCGCCCACCACCTCAGCGATCGCCCCCATCACCCAAAACCTCCGACCACAAATCCGCAACAATCCCCCCAAACCTAAACCCACCATGAACCTCTCCCCCACCGCCCGCGAAATCCAAGCCAAACTCTCCCAACTCAGCCTCAGTGAAAAAACCTGGCTCATGGAATACCTTGCCCAACAGATTCGCCAAACCCTCACCCCCCAGCCCGACTGGACAGACGATCTTGCTGCCATGGCTGCTGACCCCCAAATCCAAGATGAACTCACCGCCATCAACACTGAATTCGCCCCCACAGAAATGGATGGATTGACATAACGATGAGTATCAAACGCGGTGAAATTTACTTTGTGAATCTAAATCCCACTCAGGGACGAGAACAAGCCGGGAATCGTCCGGTTCTTGTCTTGTCCATTAACAAGATCAATAGTCTCCCACTGGTGATCACTGTCATTGTGGGAACCAAAGGCGAGAACATTAAGCAAAACTTTCCGACCAATGTTCGGGTCACATCAGAAGAAAGCGGCTTACCCATTGAAACTGTTTTTTTAGGCTTTCAAGTTCGTTCTTTGGATCGTAAACGCTTTCCAGCACAAGCCACAGGACAATTATCAACGGCGAAAATGCAAGATATTGAAACGGCTGTGAGGTATTGCCTTGGACTCTAAAAAGCCCACTGCCTCATTGTGACGATCGCACCACTGACAAACATCGGGCTTTGACGGGATTGGCGACGGGTCTGCGGCTCCCCCCGAAGAAGCGATCGCAAACCCTCTAAAATAGGAGGGCATTGTCTTTGCCCCACCCCATGACTCAACCCCTCCTGACGCTTTCCCGCGAACAACTCACCGACTGGGTACAAACCCAGGGCCAACCGGCCTACCGGGGCCAACAACTCCACAAGTGGCTCTACGAAAAAGGGGCGCGATCGCTCCTGGATATTTCCGTTTTCCCGAAAGCCTGGCGCGAAGAATTCGCCCATGTGCCCATTGGTCGTTCCACCATTGCCCACACCAGCATCGCCTCGGACAAAACCCGAAAATACCTCCTCACCTTGGCTGATGGTGCGATCGTCGAAGCGGTGGGGATTCCCACGGAAAAACGGTTAACGGTGTGTGTGTCGTCTCAGGTGGGCTGTCCCATGGCCTGCAATTTTTGCGCCACGGGCAAGGGTGGCTATACCCGTAATTTGAAGGCCCATGAAATTGTCGATCAAGTCTTGACGGTGCAGCAGGATTTTCAGCGGCGCGTTAGTCATGTGGTGTATATGGGCATGGGGGAACCGTTGTTAAACCTGGATGAGGTGGTGAAGTCCCTCCATAGTTTGAATCAGGATGTGGGGATTGGGATGCGATCGCTCACCGTCTCCACTGTCGGCCTGCCCCGTCGGATCACGCAACTGGCCAAACATCAACTCCAAATCACCTTCGCCGTTAGCCTCCACGCCTCCAACCAAGGCCTGCGCAAACAACTGATTCCCAGCGCCAGCGTCTACCCCCTCAAAGCCCTCCTCGCCGACTGTCGCACCTATGTCGAAACCACCAAACGCCGCGTCACCTTTGAATACATTCTCCTGTCCGGCGTGAACGACAGCCCCGCCCAAGCCCAAGAACTCGCCAACCACCTCAAAGGCTTTCAATCCCACGTCAACCTGATCCCCTACAACCCGATCAGCGATGCCGACTACCAACGCCCCACCACCAAACGGATCACCCAATTTAGCAACGTCCTCAAAAAGAACCACATTGAAAACAGTGTGCGCTACTCTCGCGGCCTCGAAGCCAACGCCGCCTGCGGCCAACTCCGCACCAGTCAAGCCGTTGCGCCGGTATAATCCTGCCTTGAATCTTCTGCCTTCATCCTTCAACCCTCTGCCTTGAACCCATGACCCTTAAACGCCTTGTCCTCGTTCTGATCACCGTGCTGGTTGCGGCACGGGTTTTGCTGTCCCTTGTCGGGAGTTTGAATGAACCCCAAGTTCAAGGCAGACTTGAACTGTATCAAAGTAATTTAGTCCTGACGGCGGCGGAATTTGACCCGGACTCCGATGAGGTGACCCAATCCCTAACCCAGATTATCGGGGATGCCCCCTACAATACCGCCCTGAAGCAATATCAAGCGGTGTACGACACGACGGCGCAATCGATCCAACAATTGCGCAATCAGGCAACCGAGTCGGCGGTGTTGGTGAATAATCCGCAAACGGTGCAGTTTGAAAGCGCGATCGCTCAAGACCAGCAATTCCTCCATCGTCTCGCCCTGCGTATCGGCCTGATCAACGCCCACCAGCAGGATATTGAAGCCGCCCAACACCAATGGCAGGACATCCCCAAAACCGCCACGATCAGCGACATCACCACCACCGCGCAGATCCTCGCCCAACTCTGGGACGAGTCCCCCTCGGATCTCCCGGCGGAAACCGCAACGATTGTCCGAGACAACCTAGACGGGTGGTTTGAGGATGAAGCCCTAGGGCGGTTCTATCAGGTGACGCAACAGGACGAGGCGATCGCGCAACTCACCCAACACCGCCAAGACCGCGCCACCCAAGCCCTCACCCGCCTCGCCACGATCACCATCCTGCCGGCTCTAGGGGGAATCGCGGGGGTAGGCGTGATCCTCTTTTTAATCGGGCAATGGGTGGTGAAACGAGATACCGCCCTCCTCGCCCAACCCTTCGCCAGCATCGAAGTACCGTGGGATGGGGAAACGACGGTGCAGGGTCTCGTGGTGGGATTTTTCTTCTTTAGTCAAATTGTCCTCGCCACGGCTTTACCGATTGTGACGGCCTTGCTCGGCCTCAATCCCAGCGGCTTTGATCTGCGGGGAAAAGCCCTCTACATCCTCCTCAGTTACGGCTTGATGACTGGGGGCGGGTTGACGATTTTGTATTACACCTTGCGGCCCTATTTGCCGTTGCCGGAGGGGTGGTTTGAGGTGAAGTTAGGGGGACGTTGGGCCCTGTGGGGGGTGGGGGGCTATTTAGTCGCGATTCCCCTGGTTTTGCTGGCTTCGTTGATTAATCAGCAACTCTGGCAAGAGGGGGGCGGCGGCAACCCGATTATTCTCCTGGCGTTGCAGTCCCAAGATACGTTAGCGTTGGTGATTTTCTTTTTAACGGCTTCTTTGGCTGCGCCGCTGTTTGAAGAAATTATGTTCCGGGGCTTTCTGTTGCCGTCCTTGACGCGCTATCTGCCGGCCTGGGGCGCGATCGCAATCACCAGCGTCCTCTTTGCCGCTGCCCATCTGAGTTTGGCGGAAATGATCCCGCTGACGGTGTTGGGGGCAATTTTGGGCGTGGTCTATTGGCGATCGCGCAATCTCCTCGCCTCGATCCTGCTCCATAGTCTTTGGAATAGCGGCACGTTGATCAGTCTCTTCCTCCTGGGACGGTCATGACGGGGCTTGCCTCCTGCTGAATCGGTAGAGTACAATAGGAGACTGTGTCATATTGAACCAAGAGTCATGCCGAAACTCAAAACCAAAAAAGCTGCTGCCAAACGGTTTCGGGCCACCGGGACAGGCAAAATTCGCCGCCGCAAAGCATTCAAGAACCACATTCTTGAGCACAAAAGCGCCGAACGGAAGCGTCGTCGCCTCTCCAACTTATCCCTCGTCCATGAGCGGGATGAAGAAAACGTGCGCTTGATGATGCCGTACCTCTAACTCAGACGCAGCACACCATTAATCCATTATTGAAACACCATAAACAAGCACTATGGCAAGGGTAAAACGGGGTAACGTCGCCCGCAAACGTCGTAAGAAAATTCTTAAGCTGGCGAAAGGGTTCCGAGGCTCTCACTCCCGGCTGTTCCGGATGGCGAACCAGCAGGTGATGAAGGCATTACGCAATGCCTACCGCGATCGCCGTCGCCGCAAACGCGATTTCCGTCGCCTCTGGATTGTGCGCATCAACGCCGCCGCCCGTCAACATGGCGTGAGCTACAGCCAATTGATCAATCAACTCAAAATCGCCAACATCGAAATTAACCGTAAAATGCTAGCCCAGCTAGCCGTTGTTGACCCCGATGCCTTCGCAAAAATTGTCGAAGTTGCGGCTAAATAACCCCATCAATTCATTGCGGGCATTACGATTTAACCCCCTTGAGAGTTGCTCTTGTAGCAACTCTTTTTTAATGGTGGTTGGGGCAAAGGATATGAAGAAATATGGGAATCGAGGCGAGATACGCAGGGGAAGGAACGAGCATTGTTGACATACTCCCCCACTAAACCCTACGGGCTATAGTGGGAGATTCTGAACAGCCAGTTACCTGACCATTTATCCACTCAAACAACGAGAGTTGCAGAGGGTTGCTAGGCTCAACGACTAACGCCATTGATTTATCCTG
>NZ_JAQMTY010000137.1 GCF_028330765.1 Spirulina subsalsa CS-330
CCGCTGGGCTAGCGGGGATAGTCTGTGGAGCGAACGTAAGACCATAAACTCCTTGCGGGTGGAGGCTGTTGCTATGAAGCAGAAACCTAAGATGTGAATCTTAGGAATCACTGTGGCTTTAGCCCGGTGAGGATGTCAAGAGCCAATTAAGCACTAGCCAGGGCGGTTAGGACATTCAGAGACTCTGGAACAAGGGGCTTAAGCCCCTTGCCTGTCCTAAGCCCCTTGCCTGTCCTAAGCCCCTTGCCTGTCTTAATGCCCTTGTTGATTGCTATAAATGCAGTGTCATGGCATTGCTAAAATCAGGCTTGATTGTAGGGTGGGTTGGGCGGCTTAAACTCCCGTTATCACTGCAATTTAGCAATCCGCCGTAACCCACCGATTACGGGGTCATTAACTCTCCTGATCCGGCAGGCGAATAATATCTTCGTCGCCCAAAAATTCCCCATTTTGTACCTCAATCATCACCAAGGGAATCACCCCCGGATTTTCGACCCGGTGCTGCACATTCATCGGCACATAGGTGGATTGTTTTTGCATTAATAATGTTTCTTTGCCGTCACAAATGAGCCGCGCTGTTCCCGACACCACCACCCAATGCTCGCTGCGGTGGTAGTGCATTTGGGTGCTGATGTGGTGTTGGGGCTTGACTTCGATCCGGTTGATCCGATAGCGGGGGCCTTCTTCGAGGACGGTGACCGTTCCCCAGGGACGTTCTTCGACGCGGATACCTGGGCGGGGCTGTTCGGGGGTGTTGGTGTCACTCATGGATGATTCTCCTTGGGCTGAAACTGATACTTTCGATTATGCGAAATCTGCACCGATCCGGGATCAAATCTTAAGCCGTTTTACGGGTTTGCCCGACCCTGACAAGGACGGATTTTACCCTAGCCGGGGAGGAAGCGCGATCGCTAGGATCAAGTCATACAAAGCAACCTCCCAAACCGCCATGTTTAACCAAACCAAAACGTTGATTCTCTTGACTGTCCTCAGTGCGCTTTTGATCGGGATTAGCTACACGATCATCGGAGGCTGGGGCGGGGCCATGTTAGGGGTTGGACTGGCTGCCCTGACGAATTTTGGCTCTTGGTATTACTCCGATCGCATCGCCCTCGCCGCTTACCAAGCCCAACCCGTCACCGTCGCCCAAGCCCCGGATCTCTATCGCATCGTGGAGACCTTGAGCCGCAAAGCTGATCTACCAATGCCCGCTGTATATGTTGTGCCCACCGAGGCGGCCAACGCCTTCGCCACCGGGCGCGATCCTGACCATGCTGCCGTCGCCGTCACGGAAGGATTGCTCAAGCTGTTGACCCCGGCGGAAGTGGAAGCGGTACTCGCCCACGAATTGAGCCATGTGATCAACCGTGACACCCTGACCCAAGCGGTGGCAGCAACGATCGCCGGGGCGATCGCCTTCCTCGCCCAGATGGCCAGCTATAGCCTCATGTTCTTTGGCGGTGGGCGCGATCGCGAAAATAGCAACGGTTTCGGTCTGTTACTGACGATTATTGTGGCCCCCTTGGCCGCGACGATCTTACAACTGGGCATTTCTCGCACCCGTGAATTCAGTGCCGATGCTGGCGCTGCCCGTCTGACGGGGAATCCCCGCGCTCTGATCAGTGCGCTGCAACGCCTCGAACAGGCCGCCAAAAAACAACCGATGCCCGGAAATCCTGCCTTTCAAACCCTGCTGATCTTCGGCGGCGGCAGTGGCGACACCCTTGCGAAACTCTTTTCCACTCACCCCAGCACCGAAGACCGGGTTAAAAAACTCCTCGAACTGGATCGGCAATTAGTAGCTGCGTAGGTGTTCTGTGAAGGTGCGATCGCGCCCCCTTGAATTGAATTCCCAACCAATAGCAACAGCGCGTCTTTCACCGAGAAAGACGCGCTGTTTTGCATTGGGGGGAGTTAATGGACAGCGATCGCCCAAAAGTGTTAAGCATGATGATGCCACGCTCACCTCAATATCAAGATTCTCTGAACGGATCTGTTTGAAGCGATCATCTTTTAAATTCTCCTACCTCTGATGATGAGCTGATATAGGTGGGTAGGCTCAATTAAATGAAAAATAGCTCAATCTGTGTAACCCATGCTGCACAAGGGTTTAACGTTTCCAGGCATTGCTGAATCTTACCAATAATTCGTCCCTCCTACTTAGCACTAGCCGGGACATTCAGGACATTCAGAAACTCTGGAACAAGGGGCTTAAGCCCCTTGCCTGTCCGCATCAAGTTGTCCACTGCTATAAAATGAGTAATTTGAGAGTCTGTTGAATGGGGTAAATGGCGGTCTCTTGCGGATCTGAACGATGCGATCACCGTCTAGGCTCCCCTGCTTTGAACGATCAAATACGTTAAAAATTGCTAAAGTATCAATGAAGCCTTTTTGCTGGAATGCCGATAAAAATCAACAGGTGCAAGCAGAGAGAGGAGTCAGCTTTGAGCAAGTATTACGGGCAATTCAACAGGATCAAATTCTTGATATTATTGAACACCCTAACCGCCAAAAATATCCAAATCAGAGAATTTTCATTCTCAACATGAATCAATACGTTTATCTTGTGCCATTCGTTGAATTTGAGAGTGAAATCTTTCTGAAGACGATTATTCCCAGTCGGAAACTAAAGCGAAAGTACTTAGGAGATTAACAATGACCCCGTTAGATGTTGAAGAATTAGCGATTTTAGAGTCTGTTGAACTCGGTGAATGGCGGTCTATTCCTGATCTGAATAATGCGATCGCACAGTATCAACAGGATGCCCAGGTTCAGCTCAATGCCCTAGAATTCGTTAACATTGAGCTGCCCTTGGATGATCTCCAAGCCTTTCGCATTTTTGCTCAACAATCGGGAGTTTCGGTCTCAGTACTGATCTCAACAGTGCTGCATCAATTTATTCGCGATCGCCAAGTGTAATTTCTGATAGGCGATCGCACCGTCCGCTTAACAGTCTCAACACCTCATGGATGTGGTCACATGGACATTCCCCACCTGGGTTCTCTAGTTAACGTCAATCTCCGGAAAGCCTGGCAAAACGAAGCTCAAAACTTTACGCCTTGGCTGGCGAAGCATCTCGATCAACTTGCGGAAAAGATTGGCATTCCCCTCGAACTTGAAGGGCAAGAGGTTCCCGTCGAAACGTTTGCCGCTGATATTTTGGCTCGCAATCCCCAGGACGACACATTGGTATGAATTGAGAATCAACTGGAAAGTTCACAGATGCAGGGCCATGACTTCCCCAGCACCTTATCCGGTCAATATCACGATCCAAATCAATGGGAACATCTTGCGGACTGGCTTCACGCCACCGCCGATCGCTATGGGGCAATACTCAAGGACAGTTTCAACCCCAATCCAGACAGCGATCGCAGCGTTTGAGATCCGTGACAGGGCGATCATAGATCGGTCATTTTTTGGAGGATGGTGTGGGAGATGAAGGGGATGATTTCGCGGTTTTGGCTGTTGAGGCGGCCTTCGGTGAAGATGACGAGGAGATAGGGCTGGGTGTAGGGGGCTTCGATGTAGGCGGCATCATGGCGGACGCGGGATGTCCAACCGGCCTTAGACCAAATTTTGGTTTGACTGGGCAGACCTTCCCCGATGAAGCCCATCACTTGGTTTTCTTCGTTGGCGGGGAGTTCGCTGGCCTGGGCGGAGCGCCGGAGGAGTTTCATCATCGCTTGACAGCGATCGCGCGACACCGCCACGCCCCCGATGATGCTATGGAGCAGGCGAGCGATCGCATCCGTCGTCAACATATTGCGGTTTTCCAAGGTTTCCCCCACAAACTGCCGCTCTCGCCCGTAGGGGCCATCGCCCCAGGTTTTTTGATTAATATTCACCCCGCGCAACTCTTCCCAGCCCAGGGCTTGGTAATACCGATTGATAATCTGACGCTGTTTCGCCCAGGCCGCGAATAAATCCGGCGGCAACTCCGGCCCGCTCGTCGTCCCACTGAGCACATCCACCACCAAACTCGTGGCATCGTTGCTCGAATCGATGATCATATCGGCGATCGCCCGCTCCAGTTCCGGCGACGACGGAACCATCTCTTTTTCCAGCCATTCCTGAATCGCCACCAGGTAAAACAACTTGACCACACTGGCCGGATAAATCCGCTCCACGCCCCGATAGCTAAAGCCCCGCACCGGATAGCCCCAAAACTCCCCGGAGGAAATCGCCCCGCCCGTATTCACAATCACCGGATCGTCATACACTATCCAGGTGAGCGCGATCTGATTGCGAGCCAGGCCCGGAAACTTGGCCCAAGCGGCGGCGAGTACATCCTGTCCGAGTTGTTCGAGGGTCGCGTCGTTCTGAAAAAACAGCATGAAATCCTTGAGTGATGCCAACTTCCCCCCATTTTGCCCCCTCTCCTAGCGGGGAGTACCGTTGTGGCGAAAATCTTAATCTCTACACCTCGTCGGCCTGTACCGGGTTGGCGACCCAAGCCGCAGCGGGGCGGCAGTTGCGAATTATCGGAACGGCGGAGAATGCGGTACAGGTGCAGCTTTGCGAGGATGATTATCTGGCTTGGTTGGATCTCAGCGATCGCACCTTGATCGCACCCGCCCCCGAACCCTATCAAGCCGTGCGGGTCGAGCGGGATGATATTGAACGCCGGATCGAAGGTGCGATCGCCTTTGCCCGCGCTGCCATGGCTCAACCCCATCACTACCTTTGGGGCGGCACGGTTGCGCCCAATTACGACTGTTCCGGCCTGATGCAGGCGGCCTTTGCCTCGGTGGGCGTGTGGTTGCCCCGCGATTCCTATCAACAGGGGGCATTCACGACAGCGATCGCGTTTGAGGAACTCCAAGCGGGGGATCTGCTCTTTTTCCAAGAACCAGAGAAAAGCCGCATTTCCCATGTGGCGCTCTATCTGGGCGATGGGGACTATCTCCACAGTTCCGGCGTGCAACGGGGCCGTAATGGGATTGGGATTGATCCATTCACGGCCAACGGCAGCGAAATCGGGGCCCGCTACTATCCCCTGCGCCACAGTGCCGGCCGGATTTTGCACAGTTACCAACCCGGCGACGGCTGGGCGGGTTAATCCTCGTCATTCCTCGTGACCTGGCTCTGCCAGGTTATGTCCCTGGGCGGCTCTGCCGCTGGTCTGCTTGGCGGTGGCAGAGCCGCCCTAGTACAGAGTCAAGACTTAATATTCAGATTGTATTGAATGTCCAACACTCAACGTGACGGTGCGTTACGCTAACAGCACCCTACAAACATCCTGATTCTTGGCATTGACGCTGCACTAGCAGCACGTCATGGCAGAGCCATGACACGAGGGTGAGGGTTGACGAGGGTTGTTTTGGGGGTGAATCGTGGCAAAATTTGGATCAACCCGATCGCTCTTGTGCTATGGATTTTGTACTTGCTTCTGCTTCCACCGCCCGTCAACAACTGCTCGCCCAAGCGGGGATTCCTGCCCTGACCTGTAAAAGTGGCTTTGATGAAGACCAAGTGCAGATCGCTGATCCGGTGGAGTTGGTGAATACCTTGGCGCGGTGTAAGGCGGAGTGTGTGTTACCTCGCTATTCCCAGGCGTTGGTGTTGGGGTGTGATTCGGTGTTGTCGATTGGGGGCGAGATCCACGGTAAACCGGAAACGCCGGCAGTTGCGATCGCACGTTGGCAACAGATGCGCGGCAATGTGGGAACCCTCTACACCGGTCACGCCTTGTTTGACGGCACGACCGGAAAATCGGTGATTCGCTGCGGCATCACTCAGGTTAAATTTGCCCCGATTAGCGATCGCATCATTGAAGCCTATGTAGCGACCGGGGAGCCGATGAACTGCGCCGGGTGTTTTGCGATCGACGGCCAAGGCGGTCTGTTTGTGGAAAAGCTCGACGGCTGCCACAGTAACGTGATTGGCCTCAGTTTGCCCCTCCTCCATGAAATGCTCAACGAACTCGGCCACAGCATCGAAGAGTTTTGGCAAACCCAGCCGCACTGATATAGCACGAGTCGAAGAGATTAGGACAAGGGTATGGGAACAAGGGGCTTAAGCCCCTTGCCTGGCTTAACGATCTCGACCACTGCTATAACCGCCCGTCGGCCTGAAGTCATGGGGGCGGCGAATCATCCCCAATCACCCGACCCCAGAGGTGATGCCCAAAGGCGCGATCGCTCGGTTGAGGTTCAGTGTAAAGGGTGTCGTGATAGAGCAGGAGTCCCGGCGGTAGAGATGCGATCGCCCCTGGATCAAACCCCGCCACAAAACCATTCAACGGGACAACGGTTTGACCCTGAAAGAGGGGATATTCCGGGAAACTTTTGGGCAGCACCGTATACAGCCGCTGCTGGGGGTGTGCGTCGAGCCAGTTCCCCACCCGCCCCAAGGCATGGGCGAGGGGTAAATTGCCCCGCGTTAACTGTTCAATGCGGTTGAGTTGGAACACTGAGGGCCAATGCTGTTCTCCCTGTTGGGTGGGGATCAGGGGGTAGGCTTCGCGAAAGAGGAGCGTAGTGATCGAAGAGATGGACGCGGTAATCAGGATCAGCGAGGTGAACAGTGCAACCCCCCGTTGCATGAGCCGGGGGCGGTCAATCTGCCACCATTGCACCACCAGCGGCACGGCGAACACCGCCCCGGCAATGAAATAGCGACCCCGCCACGGGTCGTATTGGGAGGTGAGGGCTTGGGTGGCGAGGAAGATCAGGAAACTAAGGGACAGGGGCAGGAACGATCGCAGCGATCGCATCCATGCAAACCCAAGGGCCGGCACAATCAACAGGCCCAACACCCCCCAATAGGACACATCTTCTTGGGCGAGGGGTTGATCGAGGAGGAAGGGCGATCGCGCCCACTGGGCTTGGTCAATCGGTAGCCCCAACTGCTGAAAGGGGAACAGGAACAGGCGTTGTAACCCGGAATGGATCGAGTGAATCCAGCCCCAGGCCGGGAGACCATCGAGGGAAATCAGTTGGGAGCCGTAGCGCACCATGTTGATCAAGCCGAGGTGCAGCCGTTGGGGGAGGGAAATGTCAGGGAGGGAATGTTCGGTGTAGACGAGTTCCGGGCCGATGGGGTCGCCAAACTGGTGGAGGTTTTGGGCATAGCCTGCGGTCGCGAAGACAATCAGCAGCACGCCCAATAAAACGGCGCAAAATGTCCAGAGGAAGGGACGACGCAGCGATCGCCCCTGATACCACAGGAGCAAGAACACCAAGGCGGGGCCGTAGAGCAAGGCCGAGCTTTTCATCCCCAGAGCCAGACCAAAACAGAGGGCCGTGGGTAGAGCATACCGGAGGGTCGGGCGTTGAACCCACCGGAGGCCAAAGAACACCGCCCCGGCCAACAATCCCCCCATCAACAATTCCACTTGGGTGGTGGTCATTTGCAAGTTGACAATGGTTAGGTTCAAAAAGACACCACCGGCGAGGAGGGCGGGCAAGATGCGATCGCTCAACTGCAACGCAATCCCCACCATCGCCACCGCGCCCCCCACACCGCCCAAATATTGAACCAAATTAACCGACTGCTCCCAACCCAACAGCATCCAAGCGGCAATGTTCAAATACGCACCATAGACCGGATGGGTGATTTGGGCCCAATAGTTAGCATCAAAAAAATCGGTGCTTTGGTGTTGGATGTAGTAGAGGGCGCGGGGTAGGAGATAGGCTGCACTATCAACGTTGTACGGATAGAGGATGGTGCAGAGGATCAGGTTGAGTCCCAGGATCGCGACGGTGGTGAGGAGAAAGAGTTTTTCAGCGGGGCGGGCGGGGTGGATGGCATGGCGCAGGGGGGTGATGCTGGGGGGATGGTTGCGCCAATAGTGCCACAGTGCGATCGCACTGCCGCCGAGAATCACCCCCCCACCGAGCCGCCACAGGGTCGGATCACCTAAGCGGTGAGCGCGATCCAGAAGAATCCCCACGAGGACGATCGCGCCACACCATCCCGTCAACAGGATCACGATGGGTTCAATGAGGTGGGTGATCAGGGTTTCGTGGGGGCGGTGTTCCATAGAATGGCCAACAAGGGATAGGGACGCAAATTTTCTCACCCTAGTTTAGCGAGGGAGGATCACGGGTTGGGGTGGCGGCTGCGATCGCACCGCAACGGATCGCCGGGGAATATTTGGGATACAGTTAAGGCTGAAAGCCTGATGATATCGGCTTTTTTTTGCTCTGTTTATCGTCATTTTTTGCCCCATGTGTCGTTTATTGGCGTATCTTGGCCCTCCCCTGCAACTGGATCGCATTGTGATTAAACCGCCCCATTCCCTTGTGGTGCAAAGCTATGCCCCCCAAGAAATGCAGGAGGCCCTACTCAATGCCGACGGCTTTGGGTTGGGGTGGTATCACCGCGATCGCGCTGAATTGCCCTATCTCTATAAAAACACCTGCCCGATCTGGAATGATGTGAATTTACCCCATTTGACGCGCTATGTGGAAACGCGCTGCATGGTGGGGTATGTGCGCAGTGCCACGCCGGGTTTGGCGGTGGATTTGGGCAATTGCCAGCCGTTTAGTAAGGGGCATTTACTGTTTAGTCATAACGGCTATATTGACCGGTTTCGCCATACCTTGCGCCGCCCGATTCGGAATTTGCTCAGTGAAAAGGCGGATGAATGGGTGCAGGGGAGTACGGATTCAGAATATCTCTATGCGTTGGTGCTGACCTATTTAGCCCAAATGCCTTTAGAGGAGGCGATCGCAGCGGCTCTGCATCAAATCGGGGACTTGGCGCGATCGCCCTTTTGCAAATTTACCGCCACCACGATCGCCAGCACGGGCGATCGTCTCATTGCCTGCCGCTACGCCAATTTTGACATCCTGCCAACCCTCTACTGGCTCCAAAATGATCCCCACTATCCGGAGGCGGTGATTCTCGCCTCTGAACCCTTATTTGCAGGCAATTGGCAGCCCTGTCCGCCCCAAAGTCGTTTAATTGTGGAACCGAGTCTTGATGTCACCATTACCCCCCTTTGATCCGGCCTTCTTGATCCCAGGCGGCGATCGCGCTGCCCTCCGTATCGTCCTGCGTCACCATTGGGCCGCCTGCCGCGATCGCACCCTCGCCCTGTTCGACACCATCACCGCTGCGCAGTTCTGCCCCCAATTGCACGGCGACTACAGCCCGCTGGGGTGGCATTTGGGGCATCTTGGCTGGACTGAAGAACTGTGGATTTTGCAGCAGTGCGCCGGAGAAAAGCCCCTCGATCCCACCTTAAATCGTCTCTTTGCGGCAGATAGTTTACCCAAGGCCGAGCGGCAACAGTTACCGGATCGGGGCTGGATCTTGGACTATCTGGCGGAAGTGCGATCGCGGGTGTTTGCCTATCTCGATCGCGCTCCGGTAGACCAACAAGCCCGCCTCTGGGTGTGGCTGTTGCAGCACGAAAGCCAGCATAACGAAACCGTGGCCTTTCTCCATCGCCTCGCCACCGGTTTACCCACGCTCCCGGCCACCGCCCTACCCAGTCCCGACTTTGACAGCGTGATCATTCCGGCCGGAACGGTGGTGGTGGGGTGCGATCGCATCCATGCCCAGGATAATGAACGACCGGCCCAACGGGTTTGGGTGGATGGGTTTGAATGCGATCGCTTTCCCGTCACCCAGGGCCAATATCACGAGTTCATCGCCGCCGACGGTTACCAAAACCCCGACCATTGGAGCGCGGCCGGGTGGCAGTGGCGCACCACCCACGCCATCACCCAACCCCTCCATTGGCAGCCCGATCCCGCCGGGCAGCATCACCCCGTCTGCGGCATCAGTTACTACGAAGCCGAAGCCTATGCCCATTTTGTCGGCAAACGTCTACCCACGGAATGGGAATGGGAAAAAGCCGCCGGGAGCAATGGCAGCCGTGCAACCCTGTGGCCCTATCCTTGGGGCGAAGATCCCCCCCAACCCCACCACGGCAATTTTGACACCCAGATCGGCCATACCACCGCCGTCAATGCCTACCCCCAAGGCCAAAGCAAAACCGGCTGCTGGGATTTATTGGGCAATGCTTGGGAATGGACGGCGACCCCCTTCGCGCCCTATCCAGGATTTGAGGCCTATCCCTATCGGGGCTATTCGGCGGCCTATTTTGATGGGCAACATCAGGTGATGCGGGGGGGGAGTTGGGCGACGCGACCCTGGGGGCTGCGCAATAGTTTTCGCAATTGGTATCAGCCTTGGGTGCGGGAAATTTTTGTGGGGGTGCGGTTGGTGCGATCGCTGTGATTCAGGGGCCGTCTTTTTCCGGTCGCGATCGCCACGAGATCGGCTAGGCTAGAGCGAGAATATGGGGAATTGACGATGACCGCACCGCTTACCATTGGCATGATCAGCAGTTACGGGGGCTTGACCCAAGGGGATTGGCTCTGGTCGCAAACCCCCCATCCCTGCGGCCGGTGGGGCAAGATCCAAATCCTCGCCCCGTCTCAAAAACCGGATTATCTGCTGCTCTACAATTTCCACGATTTCCCCACCGAACCCGCCCCGATTCCCCTGGGGCAACGCTGGCGGCGCAGTGTTCGCGCCCAACGCCAGGCCCAAGCGGTACAGAATGCTAGGATGCGCGATCGCCTTGCTCAACTGCCCAAAGAGCGGATCATCTCCCTCGTGCGTGAACCGCCTTTCCCGGAAAAAGATCGCGATCGCCGCACCGCCTACGCCCAAGCCCAGCACTATTGCGGCTATGTGTCGGGCCCTGATGATTGGGCCCCGATCTCAGAACCGATGCCCGCCATTTGGTACTACAATCGCGGTTTTCGGGAACTGGATAGCCTCGGCCCGCCGGAAAAAACTGAACGCTGCTGCTGGATCACCTCCGGGATTAATCGCACCCAATGTCACCGCGATCGCCTCGCCTTCCTCAAACTCCTGCGCGACACCGAAACCCCCTTTGATCTGTATGGGCGCGGTCTCCCAGCCTGGGCCCAAGGTCGCGGCGAACTGGTGAACAAAGCCAACGCCCTCGGCCCCTACTATTACAACCTCGCCATTGAGAACTACGCCGAGAATGATTGGTATGTGAGTGAAAAGCTGTGGGATGCGCTGCTGGGTTGGTGTTTGCCGATTTACCATGGCGGCTCGGCGGCCGATCGCCTCTTGCCCCCTGGGAGTTTTCTGCGCTTGCCCAGTTTAGACGCGGCGGGGGCGGCCTATATTCGGGAGGTTACGTCTACTCTTGATGCCTGGCATGAGGCCCAGGCGGCGATCGCTGAAGCCCGCCAAATCATTCTCCATCGACTCAATCTCGTCCATTGGCTCTCGGAATTAGTCAACGCCTAGATCACTCAGGATTTACGCAGGGACACACACAAACAAGGGGCTTAAGCCCCTTGCCTCAACGAAAAACTGAGAGATTGGCCAGAAATTTGCGTAAGTCCTGTTGCTGATGCGATCGCCCCCTGTTTGTAAATCCTCGTATTGACATACTCCCCCACTAAACCCTACGGGCTATAGTGGGAGATTCTGAACAGCCAGTTACCTGACCATTTATCCACTCAAACAACGAGAGTTGCAGAGGGTTGCTAGGCTCAACGACTAACGCCATTGATTTATCC
>NZ_JAQMTY010000138.1 GCF_028330765.1 Spirulina subsalsa CS-330
ACATTCAGTGGACGTTAAACAGATGCTTGTGGAGGGGAATCTGGACGGGGTTTCAAGACAGAGATGACTTGAGACTAGACAAACCCAATGAAGCAAGAATCCCCCGTTATAATCTTTGATTTAACGGTGGGAGTGTCAAAGTGTGAACTATAGATGCACCCTGATGATTGGGGGAGCCGCCACGGTGGCTCTCTTTTTTGTTGGGAATTTTTCGTGCGATCCTAAAGGGTGATGTGATCTTTTTAGGACAAGACTATGACGACACTGCACGATCGCCTCGTTGCTGCGGGAGCGCAGTTTGATGCGGTGACCCCCTCGATTCCCTGGAGTTTTGGCAATGAGGCGGCGGCTCAGGCTGCCCTAGAGACGGGGGCGGTGATTTGCGATCGCACCCATTGGGACAAGCTCCAGATTACCGGCGAGGATGCGAAACAATTTCTCCACAACCAAACGACGAATGCGATCGCTGCTCTCCAGCCCGGCCAAGGCTGCGAAACGGTGTTTGTCAATTCCACCGCTCGCACCCTGGATCTCGCTACTGTGCTTTGTGATCAGGCGGGGCTATGGCTTGAACTGTCCCCCGGCCAGGCGCAACCCCTAGCCCAGTGGATGGATCGGTATATTTTCCCCATGGATCGGGTGGCGATCGCCGATGTTTCCGCTGATTACGCTCTTTTGACGCTAATGGGGCCAAACGCTGAAACCGTCCTCGCCGATGTCGTGGGTGACTCCGATCCGGCTCCTCCCTACAGTCACCGCACGATCGCGCGATCCGATTTCAGCCTGCGCCTGGTGAAGAGTACGGGCCTTGATCTACCGGGCTATACCCTGTGGGTTCCCGTGGCTCAGGCGGCGGATCTGTGGGATCAACTGACCGCTGCGGGGGCAGTGCCGATGGGCGATCGCCTCTGGCAAACGCTGCGGATTCGCCAAGGTCGCCCCCAACCCGGTACGGAACTCACCGACGATTACAACCCCCTCGAAGCAGGGTTATGGCGGGCGGTGTCCTTCACGAAGGGCTGCTACATCGGTCAGGAGACGATCGCCCGTTTAAACACCTATCAGGGCGTGAAACAGCGGCTTTGGCAGATTAACCTGCCTGGCCCGGTGGCGGCAGAGACCCCGATTTTGGTGGCGGGGGCAAAGGTGGGACGGGTAACCAGTGCGATCGCGACGGAGGGCGGGGCGATCGCACTCGGTTATGTGCGCACCAAGGCCGGCGGCGCAGGGTTAACGGTGCAAATCGGCGACCTGACCGGCGAACTCGTCCCCGCCCCCTACCTCAGCCACGACTACTACAAACCTCAACCCGCAACGTCATCGAAACAAGGGGCTTAAGTCCCTTGCCCGCGCTGCAACTTTTCCTAAAACCCCTCACCCTAACCCTCTCCCGCAGGAGAGGGCTTTCGGCTCCCTTCTCCCGGCGGGAGAAGGGCCGGGGATGAGGGAGGTTTATGGAGCGGATTGTCTATTAGGCCCCTTGCGCTGCAACCGCAGCCAGGGCCGCTCCACCACTGCCCACCATTGCCCCGGTAACGTGCTGCTACGGCTGCCGTTGGGGGCGGTGAGGAGGGCTTGTACTTGCTCGATCTGGGCAAAGGTGGGGGCGTGGGGTAAGTGGTGGGCGAGACACTGCCGGATTACGCGCCGTTGAAGGGCGAGATGATGCTCGTTGAGGGTGGGACGATGGAGGCGGGGCGGGTCGGGGTGATAGGTCTGGTGATAAAGTTGGCGGGCTTGCGCTTCGAGGTAGTCTACATCGGTGTGGAGGAGTTCGGCGGTGTGGGCGATCGCCTGCTCGATCTGGGGGTTGAAGTGGGTTTTTAACTGGGGGATGATCTCGTGGCGGAGGCGATTGCGGGCGTAGGCGAGATTTTCATTAGCCACATCATGCCAGATGGGGAGGTGGTGGGTGTGGCAAAATTGGGCGGTTTCGGTGCGGGTGACGGTGAGGAGGGGGCGCACGAGGGTGACGGTGGGGCTGAGGGGACGTTGCCAGGGGAGCGATCGCAGGCCATCGGCTCCCGCGCCGCGAATCAGATGGTAGAGGGTGGTTTCAGCGCGATCGCTTTGGGTGTGGCCCGTGAGGACGTAGGGATAGGCGTGCGTTTCGGCTAATGCGGTGAGGGCAGCATAGCGCCAATGGCGGGCAGCGGCTTCGGTTTCGGGCAGATTCTCCGCCGTGGCGTGATAGATGGGCAGATTATACCCAGAGGCGATCGCCGCCACATGGTCAGCAATCCCCGCATCCGTCGCCCAGCCGTGGTCACAATGGGCCACCGCCAGCGACCAACCCCAACGGGACTGTAGATCCAGCCCCAACCGCAGTAAACAGAGGGAATCTTGACCTCCGGACACAGCCAAAAGGAGGCGAGTGTGGGGGGGAATCAGCGATCGCTGACGAATTACCTGATGAACTCGACTATGAAGATCGCTCCACACCCTAGCTCAACTCGTCGATATCCTGCCAAATATCCGCAATCACATCATCTTGGCCCGATGCCTCCGAACTGTTAGCGGTATCTAGATCCCCAAAGTCGAGATCATCCTCGTCATCCCCAGACAGGCCCCAATCCGTGTCATCATCGCCAAAAATATCATCAGCATCTTCGAGCACAACATCCTCCGAGGCCGCAGCAACCGCAGGGCTAGGTTCTAACTCATCCTCGTCAGATACATCAAACAGACTGTCATCATTGCCTAATTCACCAAAGGGATCATCCTCGTCATCCTCTAGCGTCTCCTCCTCGCCAAACAGATCCCCACCCAGGTCAAATTCATCATCATCGTCATCGCTGTCAAGATCCACCGGAGCATCGGCAAAGACATCATCCACGAGGGCATCGGCATCGGCATCGTCCCCGAAAATATCGTCTTCATCGTCCGCTAACTCGCCAAAAACATCCTCTTCATCGTCGTCGATCCCAGGGGGTTCGGGGGCGGCGATCGCTTCCGGTTCCGCTTCACCGTCGTCCAACTCACTCCCAAAGAAATCATCCTCATCCGTAGCGGCTGCCGGACTCACGGCAAAATCATCATCATCGTCATCATCCGACCAAAATTCGGCGGCCGCTTGTTCCACATCCCCGGAATCATCTAGATCGAGGGATTCGCCAAAATCAAGCTCCTCCTCGATTTCGTCCGGTGCATCCAGCGTCGGGGTAAAGAGATCATCCTCAGCGGTGAGGTCGAACGCATCACCGCTGCTCTCAAGCTCCTCCGCCACGGGTTCCGGTGCAGCCTCAACGGGATTCGGGTCAAGCACCGGGCTGGGGTCAGGAACAGCCGTGACTAACTCATCCTTTTCGAGGATGGGCGGTGTGATCACAGGGGGCGAGGGGGCAGCCGGGGTGGGGGTTGGGGATGGAGGTTTTGGGGAAAGGGTTTGGATTTCGTCCGGGCAAAAGTCAATACTGATTTTCACCCTACCTTTGAGCCAGCGATTCGCCCCAAACTTTAAGGCTTCGCAGGAAATCCCTTCTGGATTGAACCATCCTTCTTTTTCGACGGTGATGCCTCCTAGCCCATATTCCAAGAGTTGGGTTTTCAATGCTGTTGCGATTTCGCTGACGCGGAATGTACGATGTCCAATAAAAATTTGGGCAGATTCATCAACCGACAGCACCTCATCACCGTCAAGGGGTTCAAAGCGATTTTCCACAGTTCTCTTACTCCACTGGTTAAGCGTGTTTTCGTTAACCTGCCGGATGGGGACAGGGCGGGTCTTAAATGACACTAAAAGTTTAGGGTGAAAGTCTCCGTCTGCGGTAAAAGTGACGGGAATTTTTTTCTCACCCTAGAAAAACCATCCGTAGGAATGCAACCCTTTTCCTAGCAAATTCACCCCAAGATAGCAAATCCACACGACAATGAAGCCACTGGCGGCGAGAATGGCGGGTTTGCGGCCTTGCCAACCGCGAGTGATCCGGGCGTGGAGATAGGCGGCAAACACGAGCCAGGTAATTAAGGCCCAGGTTTCTTTCGGGTCCCAACTCCAGTAGGAACCCCAGGCTTCGTTGGCCCAGACGGCTCCGGCGATGATGCCGATGGTGAGGAGGGGAAAGCCGAGGCCGATGATCCGGTAGCTGAGGTTGTCGAGGGTGGCGGCGAGGGTGAGGCGTTGGGGGGAGAGGAGGGTGGGGGTGGGGGTTTCGAGTTTGGGGAGGGTGGCGGTGGTGCTGCCGCTGGTGGTGGGGGTGCTGTCGAGTTTGGGGAGGGTGGCGGTGTGGCGCTGGAGCCGATCGCTGCCGCCGCCGTAGGAGCTACCGGTGAGGGTGACGGCTTGGCCGGTGGTGACGATCAAGAAGGCGATCGCTAACACTGCCCCCACCATCAAGGTGGCGTAACTGAGCATCATCACACTGACATGCATCATCAGCCAGTTGGATTTGAGGGCGGGGACGAGGGGTTCGGCCTGCTGCATTTCCGCCGGCAGGGTAAG
Organism: Spirulina subsalsa CS-330; assembly: GCF_028330765.1. GTDB lineage: Bacteria > Cyanobacteriota > Cyanobacteriia > Cyanobacteriales > Spirulinaceae > Spirulina > Spirulina subsalsa_A. Next base: position 4,442 of record NZ_JAQMTY010000138.1, read on the forward strand.
GGCGGCGAAGGCGGTGATTCCCATGGCGAGGGGAGCGGTGAAGACTCCGACGAGGCGCGATCGCGTCATCGCTTCGGCGACGAGGTGCATCGTGGTCACACCCCAGGCCAGGAAAAAGAGGGATTCGTAGAGATTGCTGAGGGGAAAATAACCCGCATCGATCCAGCGGGCCCCCAGGAGGACGGCGATCGCTAGATTGGCGCTGGCCATGCCAGCCGTGCCTAAACTGCTGAGGTAGGGAATGTTCGGGAAGGCTGCCCCCGACCAATACAGCAGCAGGGTTATGAGTAAAACGGCAAAGGAGCCATTATTAAGGGTTTGTTGTAGCGTAATTAAATCCATAACAGATAATGACAAAATTGTCCGGCAGAATACCTTAATCGGCTTCCATCGGTGGATGAATAACCTCATATTTAACATCCTATCGGCTTTGTTCCGAAGCAAACGACAGCCTCGGAGAAATTTGAGCGCCGGGGATGGGGGGCGATCGCCCCCCGATCACGGCAAAATTCCCACGATCAGCACCGGAAAAATCAGCGGCGATCGCCCAGAACGTCGAAGGGGTATTGTATGCTGTTGAATTAGTCTCCCTTTAGTCCCGATCGTTATGTCCCCGTCGCTCACCGCCGCCCGACAACTGTTAGAGTCTTACAGTTGCATTGAACCGAAACTCCCCAGCTCCGAGGCTGACCGTCAAGCACTCCAGACCGCCCTCCGGCAAATCGTGGCCGAAGCGGAATCGGAAAACTTCGGGATCTGTGCTGACAATCAAAAACAGGGCTATCAGGTGCTGGCCAGTTATTTAACCGCCTGTGGGTATACCGTGCCCTTTGACGTGGATGCGATCGCCGACCCCGCCCCCGACCCCGCCTACATCAAATTCAGCACCGCCACCCTCAAACACTACACCGACCAATACACCGGCAGCTATCGCGGCGTGCTCGTCTCCTGCCAAGCCGAAGACGATCAGATCAACGGCACTTACGGCCACCTCCCCCTCGATCTCTTCACCCCGCTCTAAACCCCCAACCCCCCCCTGACCCCCACTCACTGAAAACATCTTTCTTGGTTTCCCATGTCCACCCCCCAAACTCGACGACAACACAGCTTCATCCTCGGATGTTGGCAACTTGATGATCGCAGTTGGACATCCCTCCCCCTCGATGAAGTAGAGCGCGTCATCGACACCTATCTTGCTTGGGGTGTTAACACCTTCGACACCGCCGACATCTACGGCCGCAGCGAAAAACTGCTCGGCCAATTTCTCAAAGGCCGCGCCGACACCAAAATCTTCACCAAAATGGTGTTTTTCCGCGAAATCCCCACCGCCCAACAGATTCAATACAAACTCGACAACTCCCTGCGCAACCTCCAACGGGACTACCTCGACAACGTCCAAGTCCATTGGCACAGCCCCAGCCTTGACTTCGCCCCCCTCTGGGACACCCTGCGCACCCTCCACGACCGGGGCAAAATTCGGCAGCTTGGCGTGACCAACTTCACCACCCCCATGCTCAAGCAGGCTCTGGCATACGCCCCGATCAGCACCCACCAAGTTCAATACAGCCTCATCGATCGCCGCGTCGAAAACACGATGCAAGCCCTCTGTTTAGAGCGTGGCATTACCCTACTTCCCTACGGTGCGATCGCAGGTGGATTTTTATCCGATAAATTTGTCAACGTCCCCCACCTCAGCCAAGAATTTGACCACGCCCGCAGCTTCTACTACAACACCATGATCGATCACCACGGCGGCTGGTCGGGGGTGCATCAACTCCTGCAAGTGATGGCGAAAATCGGCAAATCCTACGACCTCAGCGTCGCCCAAGTCGCCCTGAACTGGCTCCACCATCAACCTGGCGTAGGACAAATCATCACCGGCCTGACAACCCACCGGCCCCAAATTCAGCAAAACATGGAAGCCCTCGACCGGGACATCTCCGCCGCCGACCTCCAAACCCTCGCCGACACCTCCACCGCTCTCATTCCCCAACAGGGCGATATCTATTCCTACGAGCGCGGGTGAACGTTGCTAGGCAAAGCGACCCAATGGCGATATAAGTAATCGTGAAGTCTGTACATCCCACGATGAATCTACACCTTGTTTCGACTACACCCTTTACGGATCAAAAGCCCGGCACATCGGGCCTCCGAAAATCCGTCCCCACCTTTCAAAAACCCCATTATTTAGAAAATTTTATCCAAGCCATTTTTGACAGCCTCGACGGGTGCGAAGGACAAACCCTCGTCGTCGGTGGCGATGGCCGGTACTACAATCGCACCGCGATCCAAATCATTTTAAAAATGGCCGCCGCCAATGGCATTGGTAAAGTCCTCGTGGGCCAAGGCGGTATTTTATCCACCCCCGCCACCTCCTGCATTATCCGTAAAGAGCAAACCTTTGGGGGAATTATCCTTTCCGCGAGTCATAATCCGGGCGGGCCGGAGGGGGATTTTGGTGTGAAATATAACACTGGCAACGGTGGCCCTGCCCCGGAAAAAGTCACCGAAGCGATCTACGATCGCAGCAAGACCATCACCGAATATAAAATCCTCTCCGCTGGAGATGTGAACCTCGATCGCCCCGGTTCCTTTAAGCTGGGCACGATGGATGTGGAGGTGATGGATTCCGTTGTGCCCTACAGTGAGTTGATGGCGGAATTGTTTGATTTTGACCGGATTCGAGCGTTTATCAAGGGCGGCAATTTTCGGATGTGTATTGATTCGATGCACGCGGTCACCGGCCCCTACGCCAAGGCAATTTTTGAAACGCAACTGGGCGCACCGGAAGGCACAGTGATCAATGGTGTCCCCCTGGAAGACTTTGGCCAGGGCCATCCTGACCCGAATTTGGTCTATGCCAAGGAGTTAGTAGAGGTGCTGTTTGGGGACAATGCGCCGGACTTTGGCGCGGCATCGGATGGGGATGGCGATCGCAACATGATCCTCGGTCGTCACTTCTTCGTCACCCCCAGCGACAGCCTCGCCGTCCTCACCGCCAACGCCACCCTCGTCCCCGGCTATCAAAACGGCTTAACCGGCGTGGCTCGCTCGATGCCCACCAGTGCCGCCGTCGATCGCGTCGCCGCCAAACTGGGCATCGCCTGCTACGAAACCCCCACCGGCTGGAAATTCTTCGGCAACTTGCTCGATGCCAATCAAGCCACCCTCTGCGGTGAGGAAAGTTTCGGCACAGGCTCGAACCATGTGCGCGAAAAAGATGGTCTCTGGGCGGTGCTGTTCTGGCTGAATTTACTCGCCGTCACGGGGAAATCCGTGGAGCAATTGGTGACGGAACATTGGCAAACCTACGGCCGCAATTTCTATTCCCGCCACGACTACGAAGAAGTCCCCTCCGAACCCGCCCATGAGTTAATGGAGCGGCTCCGGGCGGGCTTGGGGGCAATGCCGGGGACGCAGTTGGGAGCTTATACCGTAGACTATGCCGATGATTTCAGCTATACCGATCCCGTGGATGGTTCCGTGAGTCAAAAGCAGGGAATTCGGATTGGTTTCACCGATGGGTCACGGATCATCTTTCGCTTGTCGGGAACCGGGACAAAAGGGGCAACCTTGCGGGTCTACATCGAAAGCTACGAACCCGATCCGGCCAAGCACGGCCAAGATACCCAAGCGGCGTTACGTGATCTGATTCAACTGGCGGAACAGGTGGCGAAAATTAAGGAATTCACCGGGCGCGATCGCCCCACGGTGATTACTTAACCCAACGTGGACGCTAAGGGCTTTCACTCCCTTTTTTACCCCCTCACCCCAAACCCCTCGCCCATGGGCGAGGGGTTTGGGATCTGTCCATGATGATTTCTGAAATTGGCCTCGCTTCAGGTTGAGGCTGCGATCGCAAATAATGTGAAAATTCTTTTACCTTGCATAAAAATGATTTCAGCTTCCTATACATACTACAAAAGATGCAAAATTTATGTTGTGTTTGAACATTAGTCAAGAATTCATCCTAGCTTTATAAAAAAGAGGCGATCGCGTCTGATTTTTTTACTAAATCTTGATAGATCGAGCGGAATTTCGTTGCTACTGTTAAATCATCGGCTGAGATTTTATCTATCTTGGCTTAACAGTTATCTAACGTTTACTGTTAGTTGAAGGTGCATCGTGTTAGCACAATATTTGCAGGGTTTATTGGGCGATCGCAAAAATAGCCGGGATGACGAGCTAGTCACCTATGCGTACAACCCCGCATGGGAGCAAAAAAAAGATGACTATAACGAAGCCTGGGTGAAACGATGGCTCCACGCCACAGCCGTGCCCCTCACCCCTTCCACAGCACCCCCGCCCCCCAAC
>NZ_JAQMTY010000012.1 GCF_028330765.1 Spirulina subsalsa CS-330
CAGCTTAAATTCGTAAGTGAGAGACAGCATCGCTTTTGGAAGAGACTCCCCCTTATCCTAACTTTCCTACAGGACTAAGTCAACCCTGTAGGATTCGCTTCGCTCAGTTTTCTTTGTTGGTCAAAATTCATCTCACCGTTATAGCCGAAGGCTATAACGGGAGTCCTCTTTTGACACTTGAGATAGAATATAGGGTGCGAATTGATGAGGTTCAAGGAGTTTCATGGAGCAACGCGGAGTTACAGTTTGGTTTACGGGCCTCAGTGGCGCAGGCAAAACCACCATTAGCCAGGTCGTTGCTGAACGACTGCGATCGCAGGGCTATAAGTTAGAAGTCCTCGATGGGGATATTGTGCGGACAAACCTCACCAAAGGCTTAGGGTTCAGCAAAGAAGACCGCGACGAAAATATTCGGCGGATTGGGTTTGTCTCGCACCTGTTGACCCGCAATGGTGTGATTGTGATTGTCTCCGCGATTTCCCCCTATCGCACTATCCGCGAAGAAGTCCGCGCTCGTGTGGGGAGTTTTGTGGAAGTGTTTGTCAATGCGCCCCTTGCGGTCTGTGAAGAGCGGGATGTGAAGGGTTTGTATAAGCGGGCGCGATCGGGTGAAATTAAGCAATTTACGGGGATTTCTGATCCCTACGAACCGCCGGCTAACCCTGAAATTGAATGCCGCACGGATCTTGAAGACCTGGAAGAAAGTGTCGAAACAGTCCTCTCTGTGTTGAAAGAAGGCGGCTACATTAGCTAGCGATCGCCCTCTGCAAACCCTGGTTGACTGACTTGATAGCCCTCACCCCCTAACCCCTCTCCCAGAGGGCGAGGGGAGCCAATCCATTTTTCCAGTTCCCTCTCCCCTAGGAAGAGGGTGAGGGAGAGGGCTTTCCGGGATCTGGCTAATTTTGTCAGTTAACCAACTGCAAACCACAGACCAAACGTTTTAAGGAGCAGGATCAATCAAGATCCTGCTCCTTTTGATCTGGGGAGGATCTGCACCGATCCTGCACCAGCGAGGCGCGATCGCGGCTAGAGTTGGCACGGTTTGAAGGAACGGCGATGGAGCGGCGACACACCATACTCAGCCAAGGCCAAGCGATGTTTAGCCGTGCCGTAGCCTTTATTATTCGCCAAATCATACTGAGGATAACGCCGCGCTAACCGTTCGATCAGGCGATCGCGCCACACTTTCGCGATGATGCTCGCCGCAGCGATCGCAATTTCCTGTTGGTCGCCTTGAATGATCGCCGTTTGGGGCAGGGTCAGGCCGGGAATCGTAAACGTGCCGTCAACGTAGCAATGGTGGGGCGTAGGGGTGAGTCGCTGCACTGCCCTGGCCATGGCGGCCAGGGACGCTTGCAGGATGTTGCGGCGATCGATTTCGCGGGGGGTGGCGTAGCCGATTTTGACATCGGTGGCGATCGCCTGAATCTCAGGGACGTAGTGCGATCGCCGCTTGGCGCTCAATTGCTTACTATCCCGCACGCCGCGATCGCGTAACTGCTCCCCTTGATCCGGTGTGATCAGCACCGCCGCCGCCACCACCGGCCCAAACCAAGCTCCCCGCCCCACCTCATCAACCCCCGCCACCACAGCCGGGTATGAGGCAAGGTCGAGGGGCGCAACCCTAGGAACCACTACGGGCCGAAGACCGACGGCGACGGCGACGAGTCCCGCCCCCTGGGCTTGTCCGTGGTGTGGACGAGGCTTCACTCTCCGGGGCCACAGCCTCACTGTTCTTTTTCTTGGGCTTACTCGAAGCGGCCGACGTGATCACAACCTGGGTTGATTCCTCGGCCTCTCCCTCCTCGGTTGAGGGTTCTGGTTCCTGTTTCACGGGTGCAGGGATGCCCTCGCGATCCACCGTTTCCTGAGCCGGCGGCGTAGTTGCTGCGGTCACGGGAACGTCAGGCAATTCAGTCACCGTCTCCTGAAACTCCTGGGCCGCTGCTGATGAGTCCACATCCGCCACCGACACCAAGACGGACTTGGGATCTTTCACGTCCCGCTCAATCCGAATCAGGGGAGAAACCCCCATCAGGGCATAAATTTCCTGCTCCAAGGGGGTCATGGGCACTGTTACTTTTTCCGGCGGCGTATACTCGCGCCGGGACACTCGACCGGGGGCGGTGCGATCGCGCTCTTGCCGTTCGGGTCGCTCTTGCCGTTCAGCACTCTCCGTCGCCACAGCAGACGACTCTGCCTCAAAGGTTTCTTTTTCCGGCTCCCCATTGCGATTCGCATTCAAGCGCGGCTTTGTCCGGCTGGGGATACTGCTTGCACTGCCATTCGTGACACTCTCCCCTTCCCCAATGCGCCGCCGCCGCCGCCGCCGATTGCCGGTATTACCGCTGTCTTGGTAACTGGGATGATTGACCAAATCTAGCGATTTCTCATGCTCACTTTCCCCGTCAAACAGCGTTTCCTCCTCCTCCTCACGTTTATCCAAAATTCGAGGCGTTTTGCTCACCGTGGTGGGAGTCGATGGGATCGACAACGGGGCGCGCTCTAGGGGGGTGTGGTCTGCTTCCCCAGGTAAACGCGCCAAATGCCCCAAGCCACCGCAATGGGGACATTCTTTGCCAAACAGTTCATAGAGGTTTTGTCCCTGGCGTTTACGGGTCAGTTCCACCAGTCCCAATTCCGACAATTGCGCAATTTGGGGGCGAGCTTTATCCGCAGCCAGGGCTTTGGTGAAATGTTCGAGCAGGGCCAATTGGTCGCGGCGCGAGTCCATATCGATGAAGTCCACCACCAAAACCCCGGCCAAGTTCCGGAGGCGCATTTGGCGGGCAATTTCCGTGGCGGCTTCGTAGTTCGTCCACAGCACCGTTTCGCGGGAGGTGGCGGAGCGGGTGAAGGAACCGGAGTTAACATCAATGACGGTGAGGGCTTCCGTGGGTTCGATGATGATGTAGCCCCCTGACGGCAGATCCACACGGGGTTTGAGGGCTTCACGAATTGCCGCATTGACGCGGAAAAATTCTAGGATCGGCAAGCGATCGCGGTGATGGTCAATCAACACACCTTCCGGGGCGCGACCCCCACTCCAATTCCGGAGATGCTGCTTCACCCGTTTCACCGCCGCCGCCGAATCTACGACAATCCGGTTGACATCAGCGGTGTAGATGTCCCGTAACACCCGCTGAATAAAGTCATCATCGCGGTTGAGCAACATGGGCGGCCGGGCGGAACTCGCCTGGGTCTGCACCGATTCCCATTGCTTGAGGAGATAGTCCAAATCCTCTAAAATCTCATCTTCACCTTTGCTCTCGGCCTCGGTGCGCACCAGCAGCCCCATCCCCGCCGGTTTAATCAACACCGCTAAAGCCCGCAGCCGACTGCGTTCTGCTTCACTTTCGATCCGTCGGGAGAGGTTCACCCCCCGGCCGTAGGGCATCAAGACCAGGTAGCGGCCCGGCATGCTGATGTTGCCGGTTAGGCGGGGGCCTTTGTTCCCCGTCGGCTCTTTCATCACCTGCACCAGCACTTTTTGCTGTGGGGACAGCAGTTCGGTAATTGCTGAGGCACTGCGCCGCAGCCGTAAGGGGCCTAGATCGGTCACGTGCATAAAGCCGTTGCGATCGCTGTCCCCAATATTGACAAAGGCTGCATCAATGCCAGGTAATACGTTTTCTACGGTTCCAAGGTAGATATCACTGACCTGCTGTGTACCTGTCGAAACAACAAGCTCTTGAATTTGATCTTCACTAAAAACAGCCGCGATCTGATGCTGTTCTGCAATAATAATCTGCTTAGGCATGCAAGCTCCTCGAAACGTTTAATGCTTCTCAACTCGCGCAGTCTAGAGACCATCAAAACTGAGGTCAGTCTAGAACCGAGTGAGGACGAGCGAAAATAAAGAGGCTTAGGATTTCAGCCGTGATCACCACTGCATGAAACCTAGGCAATTGATTTTAATCATCAACAAATCTGGGCAAGATTAATCGTAAAACCGACTAAAAATTAACCCATTTCAACCATCTCAATCTGGAAAATTTTTCCGGGTTCACCGTTGTTAACTCCTGGGAATTAACTAAACATTGAACGGTGAGATAATGACTGAAACTGAAGTCGAGAGACCCCAAGCTTCCGAACGATCCACACTTAACAAGGATAAGGTGGGAGATTCATACCACAAAACTGATGGGGGTAAGACTGGCGGAATGCTTTCATCGCTGAATGTCCTGGCAACTCCGAAGTGATGGTGATAGAAAATAACGGCCTCGTTATCTGCGACTCGTGCTCAAAACCATATTTTCGGAACGGGAAATTCTGTTGATTAAGGCATTTCTATACCACTATTCACTACCTCGCAAGGGCCGCTTTCCGCAGGTAATGTAGCGATCGCAGCGTTTTACCTGAATCTGTCGGTGGCAGAATGAAATCGAAACGAGTGTGAGGTGACATATGGCCAACACTGTGCTGACGGAACAGAGCGGTCTATGCGCCTCAAGTGAGGACTTCATCATCACATGGGGTTTGTGTTAAACCCCACGTTTAGGTGAGCGGCACGTCGCTGCTCCTGGACGATTCTGAACGGAACCGAGGAACAGTGAAATAACTCCTCTCGCGGTTTCCCATAGGGAAAACGAGACCTTTAGCAACTCGCGCAAAAACACTGCAACGTAATTTAGAGTTTGAGCGCTGGGCTATTCAGTATCACCCTAGTTGCGGGTTGACTCCATAGCAGAGGCTAAAAGTGACAATGCTGGCACGACGGGAAAACAAAGACCCCATCGGACGATTGTCTGGAAAACGGGGTGACGTGGTATTCACTCTGCCAGGGTATAACTCCGGAAATTACACTGATGCAGATTCTGACGCACGCTTACGTCCGTATTATAAACCATTCTTGAGCGTTTCGTGTTGCTGGAGTGATTGGGGGGAGGAACGGAGGGCCGTGATCGTGGTTTGGACGGCGATCGCCACGCGATCAATCTCGGCTGCTGTGGTTTGACGACCGAGGCCAAACCGCAGCGAGGCAGCGGCGATCGCATCACTACGCCCCAGGGCCAGCAACACATGGGACGGGGCGGCGTTGGTACTCGCACAGGCCGACCCCGACGACAACGCCACCGTGGGCTGTAGCCCCAACAACAGCGCCGCCCCATTCACCCCCAGAACGCTGATATTGAGATTCCCCGGTAGGCGTTGGGTGGGGTGACCATTGAGTAGAATGCTGTCGAGGGACTGGATCGCTGTCCAGAGGCGATCGCGCAACTGCCGCAATCGTTCCCCCTCCGTTTCTCGGTGCTCCATAGCGATCGCCACCGCCGCCCCAAACCCGACAATCTGCGGCGTGGACAACGTCCCCGATCGTCGGCCCCGTTCCTGTCCCCCGCCATGAAGTTGGGCCGCCAGGTTCACCCGTGGCCGTCGTCGTCGCACATACAACGCCCCAATCCCCTTCGGGCCGTAGAGTTTATGGGCCGTTAACGACATCAAATCAATCTGCATCGCCGCCACATCCAAGGGAATTTTCCCCAAAGCCTGCGCCGCGTCCGTATGAAACAACACCCCCCGCTCGTGACACAGCGCCCCGATCGCCGCCAAGGGTTGCACCACCCCAATTTCATTATTCGCCGCCATCACCGACACCAGCACCGTATCCGGGCGGATCGCCGCGCTCAATTCGTCCACATCCACCAAGCCATCCGCCTGCACAGGCAACGTCGTCACCTCAAACCCCAGCGACTCCAAATAGGCGCAAGGATCGAGCACGGCGCTGTGTTCCGTGGCGACGGTGATGATGTGGCGACCCTGGGAAAAATAGGCCTCGGCAATCCCTTTAATCGCCAGGTTATTGGATTCCGTTGCGCCACTGGTGAAAATCAGTTCATCGGGGTCGCAGTGAATCGCGTCGGCTAGGTGTTGACGAGCCTGTTTAACGGCGGCTTCAGCCTCCCACCCGTAGAAGTGACCGTTGCTCGATGGATTGCCGAAGGATTCGGTAAAGTAGGGTAACATCGCCTCAACGACCTTGGGGTCAACGGGGGTTGTGGCATTGTGGTCGAGATAGATGGGGCGTTGACGCATGGGGACGAAGGCATGAGCATTGGTTTCATGTAAAAGTGAAGCACAGGATGCGGGTTCGCGTGCGTGGGTGAGGGTGATTTGATCCAGGGTGCTGGGGTTCAGCTTTGTTTCAGGGTGGGAAGGGGATGCGCTTTGAACTCGCACAATTAACGCCCGCCGCCTATGCTCACCATCGGTTTTGGATGGGGGAGGCGTTGGCTTTGGCGCGGGAGGCTGGGGCGGCGGGGGATGTGCCGGTGGGGGCGGTGGTAGTGGATCGGTCGGGGCATTGTCTGGCGCGGGCGGGAAATCGGAAAGAGCGCGATCGCAACCCCACCGCCCACGCTGAAATTCTCGCCATCCAACAGGCCAGCCACGCCTTGCAAGATTGGCACCTCACCCCCTGCACCCTCTACGTCACCCTCGAACCCTGCCCCATGTGTACCGGCGCGATTATCCAAGCTCGCCTTGGCCTGCTGGTTTACGGCTGTGATGACCCCAAAACAGGAACCGTGCGCAGTGTCCTCAACTTACCGGATCATCCCTGCTCCAACCATCGCCTGCCCGTCCTCGCCGGGATTGAAGCCGCCGCCTGTCAAACCCTGCTCTCGGATTGGTTTGCCCAGCGTCGCGCTTGAGGACGGATGCTGAATTCACTGGGGCGATCGCTCACAGATCCCGCTCACAGATCCTCTGTGTTCATGATCTGTTGATGTTCCGTAGAATTCCACTTGCGCAACTGTCCCCTTCTGGGGGTAGATCATCATGGGGGTGAGGGGTAAAACCCACCCTCAAACTCTGTTCGCTCCGTAAACTGGCACGATCGCACCCGTGAACTCCGGCCTAAATCCCTAGGCTGAAAGCAAGTCGAAGCCCCTTTGTAAACCGCCATGAACACCATTACCCCCTCAAAAATTTCCTCCCGTATTTCTCCCCTCTTGGGTGCGATCGCCTATCCCCTGGGCAATCAATTCGTGCTGCCCTACTACTTCGATCACATCTTCGTCACGGGTCAACACCATATCCCCAACCATGGCCCCGTCATCCTCGCCCCGACCCATCGCTCCCGGTGGGATGCGCTGATCGTCGCCCACGCCACGGGCAGAGGGGTCACCGGGCGTTACCTACGGTTTATGGTGTCGGCGGATGAAATGAAGGGGGTGCAAGGGTGGTTTATTCGGCAGTTGGGGGGCTTTCCCGTGGATACACGCCGCACTCGTCGCACCAAGATGGCCAGCGTAGACCACACCATTGAACTGTTGCATCGGGGGCAAATGGTGGTGATTTTTCCTGAGGGGAATATTTTTCGAGATACCCAGGTGCAACCGATTAAACGCGGTGTGGCAAAAATTGCCCTCGACGCACAGGCACAGCGTGCTAGCACCCTGCCGCCCGTGCAAATTGTGCCCATTGATCTGCACTATTCCGACCCCATTCCTCACCGGGGTACGGCGGTGCGCGTCACGATTGGTCAGCCCCTTACGGCGACGGACTACAGCAGCGATTCCGTGAAGGCGGGGTCAAAACAATTAACCCAAGACTTGACGGCAGCATTGCAATCCCTGGGGTCACGGGTTGGCCGCGAAAAGTCTGCTCCGGCACAATGAGATACTAGGGATTGAAACTATCTCTTTACTTGTGCGATCGCTGCCAATTGATTTATGCCTGCTTTGCCGTCTTTCCGTAACCCCGACTTGCTCCGTCAAGCTCTCACCCATAGTTCGTTTGCCCACGAGAGTAATACCCGTGAGGCTGATAATGAACGGCTGGAGTTTTTGGGAGATGCGCTGTTGACGTTTCTCTGTGGTGAGTTTTTATACCACCATGAGCCGGAATTGAGTGAAGGGGATATGACGCGGCTCCGCACGGCGATGGTGGATCGGGAACAGTTGGCGGAATTTGCGATCGCCCTCGGCATTGATGAGCAACTGCGCCTGGGAAAATCCGCTGAACAAAATGGGGCCCGCTTTAACCCGCGCCTGCTCTGTGGGGCATTTGAGGCGATGTTAGGGGCCTATTACCTCGATTCCTATGATTTAGAAATTGTGCAGGATTTTATGACCCCGCTGTTTGAGCGGATTTTGACGGAGCTGTTGACTCCGCAACAAAACAGCATGGATGGGAAAAAAGCCGATCATAAAAGTCTCCTGCAACAGCACGCCCTAGCCGACAGCGATCGCAATCCCCAACGCGACCCGCCGCGCTACTACACCGAACGGATTGGGGGGACGGATGATGCGCCGTATTTTGAGGCCGAGGTGGCGATTGATGGGGTGGTCTATGGCAAAGGTCAAGGGCGATCGAAAAAGGAAGCGGAAAAAGCCGCTGCCAAGGCCGCATTGACTGAATTTCTGACGGGGGACGAGCCGCAGTGAATCAAAAATTGAGGGCGATCGCGCTGCATCTTAGACCATTTCTTAGTTACGATTAAGTCAAGGATAAATCTAAAAAGATTCTAAGATCCCCTCAAGGCTATGGCAAAAGCGATTATGATCTAATCCACCTCTAAGCCTGATGCCGTATCAATCACAGGAGCAATCAGGGGTAATGCAGGCCAGGCAATCCTGAATTCTCTCAGGACAACAGACAAAAACACTATGGTTTCTAAAACAGTGGCGGGTCAAATTCGCGATCGCATGAAAGCCGAAGGGCTGCGGATTACGCCGCAACGGTTTGCGGTGTACAACAGTCTTTTGTCTCGCACTGACCACCCAACGGTGGATCAAATTCTCGAAACGATTAATGAGGACTTGCCCATTGCCTCGAAAGCGAGTGTTTACAGTGCCTTGAATGTGCTCCGGCAGGTGGGGCTAGTGCGTGAAGTGCTCCTAGAAGCGGGGGTGACGCGCTACGATGCCAATGTGAGTTCTCATCATCACTTTGTTTGCCAGGGTTGCGACGCGATCGCGGATATTCCCTGGGATGCGTTGAGTGATCGCCTCGACCTCAGCAAAATCCCGGCATCGCTCCACGCCACCAGCTACGAAGTGACGGTGAAAGGCTTCTGTGGTGACTGTCACGCCCCATCGTAACCACGAGACAGGGCGCGATCGCCTCACAAATTGCAACAAAATCGCCGCACAATAGTACATAAAATCTAAACTAAACCTAGACCGAGGCCGAAACCACAGCCCCGGTCTTTAGCTGTGTCCCTCTGCTGCTTCCATCTCTCGTCGTTCCCCATGCCCTACGAACCGCTTCATCATAAGTATCGCCCCCAAACCTTTGGGGAACTGGTGGGCCAAGAAGCGATCGCCCAAACTTTGACCAATGCGATTTTGAGCGATCGTATTGCCCCCGCCTACCTCTTCACCGGGCCGAGGGGAACCGGAAAAACCTCCTCCTCTCGCATCCTCGCCAAATCCCTCAACTGCCTCACCGCCGGCAAACCCACCCCCACCCCCTGCGGTCACTGCCAAACCTGCCTAGAAATCACCCGTGGCTCCGCCATGGACATCATCGAAATCGATGCCGCCAGCAATACCGGCGTGGACAACATCCGCGAAATCATCGAACGCGCCCAATTTGCCCCCGTCCAATGTCGCTACAAAGTCTATGTAGTGGACGAATGCCTAACAGGGGACACGCTTGTCTTAACTGAGCAAGGGTTATGCAGGATTGATAATCCAGAGATTCAAAATCAACGGGTTCTCAGTTACAACGAACGCTCTGGGCGTTGGGACTATCAAAAAGTCGTTCGTTGGCTTCAGCAAGGTGTTAAAGATACCATAACAATCAAAACTCGCAACACAACGATTTCCTGTACTAGTAATCATTTAATCAGGACAGATCAAGGATGGAAACCAGCAAAAGAAATCACACCAGGGATGAAAATCTTATCCCCAAGTTCATTGCCGATTTGCGACCCTACAGCATTGCCGCAATGGCATACAAATTTCGAGAATGTTGAATCCGTGACACCCGGACAAGCGGCTCCTGTTTATGACATTGAAGTGCAGCATAATCATAATTTTGTCGCGAATGGTTTGCTGGTGCATAACTGTCACATGCTCAGTACGGCGGCGTTTAATGCGCTGTTGAAGACTCTGGAAGAACCGCCCGATCGCGTCGTTTTTGTCCTCGCCACCACTGACCCCCAGCGGGTGTTAAATACGATTATTTCTCGGTGTCAGCGGTTCGATTTTCGGCGGATTCCCCTGGATGCGATGGTGCAACATTTGGGTGCGATCGCTCACACCGAAACCATTGAAATTGCCCCCGATGCCCTCACCCTCGTGGCTCAAATTGCCAACGGGGGATTGCGGGATGCGGAAAGTTTGCTCGATCAATTGAGCTTGCTTAGTGGTGAAATTACCGCCGAGAAAGTGTGGGACTTGGTGGGGGCAGTGCCGGAACGGGATTTGCTGTCTCTGTTGCAGGCGATTCGCAGCGACAACATTGAATCGGTGTTGTCCAATTGTCGGCACTTGCTCGATCGCGGTCGAGAACCCTTGATCGTGTTGCAAAATTTAGCGTCATTCTATCTGAATTTATTAATTGCCAAAACCGCAGCCCAACGGAGTGATCTCGTCGCAGTGACGGCTCCCACCTGGCAAGCCTTGGTAGCCGAGGCGCAACAGTGGCAGGTTGCCACCATCCTCCAGGGCCAACAAAAACTCAAAGACAGCGAATATCAGATCAAACAAACAACCCAGCCGCGCCTTTGGTTAGAAGTTGCGCTCTTGGGTCTGTTGCCGTCGTCTTTAGCTGTTCCTGTCGCTGTCAGCACCACCGCTACTGCTCCCCCATTCGCTACCCAATCATCACCCGCCCTAAACGCAACTCCGCAACCCGCAGCAACACCCCTCACACCAAAATCTAACCAGTTAGATCAATCTACTCATACTCAAACACGACAAAATATTTCATCTCATGCTAAAGAACAGTTTTCAAAATCACAAGATAATCATTCTAAAATAAAAACCTTCCAAGTTTCAGTATCTTCAGAATCTAATATTCAGCCACAAAAGACTGATTTCCAAACCAAAAACAGAAAACACTTAATCTCAGATGAAGCAATAGAAAGTGTCCAACTTCAACGAATTCATAATATTTTAGAGAAATTAATGAGTTTCTTGGATAAAAAATCAAAAGAAAATCAAAGTAATGATGGCTATGCTGAATTCATTAGATTTATTAAAAACAAGAGATTCAGGCTAATTTCTGCCGATCCAGATGATGACTTCCGGGCCGATTTCTTGCTAATGGATAAAGGTATCGAGCCATTTTTTAAAACAAAAGGTAAATCTATTATCAGTGAGGCTTTTCAGGAAATCTGGCAAATACAAGAACCAATTCAGATTAATTATGAATTAAGGAATTTTACATCAAGTCACTCTAGATCAAACCCTAAAAGCCAGAAGGTTTTTACTAAGCTAGAACAAGTACCCCAACCCATACCCACACCCCCTCCCAGTTCGCCCCCGACTGACCCAGCACCACGCCCCCCGGAGCCGCTCCCCGCCCCGCCTCGTCCCCCTAC
>NZ_JAQMTY010000139.1 GCF_028330765.1 Spirulina subsalsa CS-330
CCCCCTTTTTAAGGGGGGCTAGGGGGGATCGAGAGAAGGTGAACATCGTTAAGAGCAGTTTGTGTATAAGCAGTAGCCCCTAGGGAGAGGGCTAGGGTGAGGGCTTTCCGGGATCTGGCTAATTTTGTCAGTCAACCAGGCCAGAGGCTCAAAGTACCCTTCCTGGAATCCTCTGTAGTGCGAGCTTCTAGCTCGCTACCCTAACGGAGGAGGCTCAAAGTACCCTTCCTGGAATCCTCTGTAATCAATCCGCCATTTGGTGTTGATTGCGGCCGCCGTTTTTGGCGCAATACATGGCGTGGTCGGCTTTATTGATCAGGACTTCTTCCGTCTCGCCATCTTTGGGAAATAAGCTGCTGCCAATACTCACGGTGACCCCTACTTCATGGTCTTCTAATTGGTAAGGCTGGGCGAGGGTGCTGATAATTTTTTCACTCACAATGCCCGTGTCATTGTGCTTTTTAATCCCTGGGAGAATCACCGTGAATTCGTCTCCCCCCAGGCGGGCGACGATATCACTGTCCCGCAGGCAATGGGTGATCCGTTTTGCCACAGCTTGCAGGAGTAAATCCCCCACATGATGGCCGAGGGAATCATTAACGGCTTTGAATCCATCGAGGTCGAGGTAGAGTAAGCCCACTAATTTACCGTTGTCGCGCCCCCAGTTGAGAGAGGCTTTCAGGCTTTCAAAAAATGATTTGCGGTTGGCGAGGCCGGTGAGGGAGTCGTAATAGGCGAGGCGTTGTAAGTGGGTCTGGGTTTTTTGGAGTTCGCTGTTGGATCGGGTGAGTTCGGCGGTGGTGCGGCGCAGTTCTTCTTCAATCCGTTTGCGTTCGGTGATGTCGTGGATCACGCCGACGAGGAAGACGTTACCGGCGGCATCTTTATGGAGCGATCGCTTCGTCGCACTGAGGTAGGTAATGCCATCGCTGCTGGTGTATTTTTCTTCAGTTTCGCGGGGGGTTTGATGTTCAAAAACCCAGGCCTCTTCCTGGTTAAACTGTTCCGATTCCGCAGCGGTGAAAATTTCGCTATTGGTTTTTCCCAAAATTTGGCTGCGTTCATAGCCGCTGAAGTCACAAAAGGCTTGGTTAAAAATCATCCAGCGGTGGGTAGGGTCTTTGACAAAAATGGGGTCGGGAATGTTGTCGATAATGGAGCGGAGAAATTCGGTGGAGCGTTTGAATTCTTCTTCTTGGTAGGCGAGATAGCTGGTGAGGATAATCGCTGCACTGCCCATGCCGAGGAGGGGCGGCACGAGGGGAAGCCACCACCCTACGAGCAACGCCCCGTAGACGATGCTACCCAACAGAGCCGCAGACCCCAGCAACAGGGTGGTATAGCCGAGGGGCGATCGCACTTTCCAGACAATCCCCCCACCAACCCCAGCCCACAGTAAGATCCAAAGCCATTCCGCTTCACCCCACCCAAACCGAATCAGGGGCCATTGATCCAATTCAGCGCTGATCATTTGACTGATGAAATTGGCATGAAACTCCACCCCGGAAAATTGGGTGGGGGCTTGGAAAAGCTCGGCACTGTAGGGGCCGTTGAAATAGTCTTTCACACTGTTGGCGGTGTAGCCGATCAGAATAATGCGATCGCGCATCTGCTCCGCTGGCACGGCCCCCGTCATCACCTCCTCCATCGTGACGGTCTTGAACTGCGCCGGATTGCGGGGATTCACCACCACCTGATAACCCTGGGCATCGGCCCGCACATAGGGGCCATGGTTCGGCTCAAACCAATACACCGTCTGCTCACCCAACCGACCCGGCGACAGGGCCGGTTGTCGCCCCCAACGGCGTTGTTCTGGCCCAGCGAGTAACCCTTCCCCCTGATTCGCCGCGAGATAGGCCTCGGCCACCCGCACTGAAAAACTCGTTTTCACCTCGCCGTCTAGATGCCAAAAGAAAATGCTGCGGCGAATCACCCCATCAGCATCAATCACCACGTTGTTAAAGCCCACCTGCTCCGGGGTGGCGGCGGGCGGGGGGTCAATGCCGATCTTCTCGTCGTCTTCGAGTTGCTCAATCACCACCAAGTTCGGGAGGCGCTGGATGGTGTTCATCAGGCGGTTGTGGCCCGGCTCCCGTGCTTCGCCCCGATAAATATCCAGGCCAATCACATTGGGCTGGGCGGCGGCAATGATGTCGAGCAGCGCCGCCACATCGCCATCAGAGAGGGGATAGTCGTATTTTTGCAGGTCGGATTCTTCCACCTTGATAATCATGATCCGATCTTCGGGTGCGGTGGCGGGGGGGCGCGATCGCACCAAGGCATCCCACACGGCCCATTCCCAGCCTTGCAAAATCCCCGTCCAACGTATCCCAATCACCAACAGGGTCACACTGCCGACAATCACAAACAGGCTCTGTTGTCGAAGGAGTCGAGAGGTAAACCGACGCAAAGGCTTCAGCATGGCAATGTCAAGATCGGAATGATCTATGGTGGGTTAATCGCGATCGCACCCCAAAATCCCCCCTGGGACTTACCGTATTGATCGTGAACAATGCACCCCGATCAGGGCATTTGATACTTAAAGTCCTGAGAGCCGGTGTATCCCGTCAGTGTCGCTAACTCTTCGAGGGGGCGGACTCCTGGATACAGGGTATCGTTAATCTTCCAAGCCGGATAGCCTGTCACCCCATCGGCATCACATTTCGCCGGGTCTGGCTTTATTTCCGTGGCATCTTCGGCACATTCCACATAGGTCACCGCCGCAAAGGCTTCCTTCCCAAACAGCAGTTTTTGGTCAAAACAATGGGGACACCAATACGCCCCATACATCACAGCCCCCTGCTCGGTTAAATAGGCGGCTAATTCCTGTTCCGCAGGGCCAGAGGTGGTGCTAATCTCCCAACCGACCCCGGGTTTCGGTTGTTCTATGATCGCCGGAATGGTTTGCTTTGCCTCGGCTACGGCGGGACTATTCATGTGCGAATAAATCCCCAAAGTCACCACTAGGGTCATCAACGCCGCAATGATCGCCGTGGTGATCAGTTGGCCCATATCGTCCCAATCTCGCCCGGCCAGGGTTAGCCCGAACAGACTGAGGGAAAAGAGGGCCGAACCGATGCAGTAGTAGCAGGTCATTTGCAGCTTGAAAAACAAGACATACATCAGATAGCCACTAAAGACCATCATCGAGGTTGCCCCGACGAGGAGAAATAACCAAGTCCACTGCTCGACGCTTTCGCGGAATTTGGCCTTTTGGTCGGCATTAATCGCGTAGGGGAGGAGGGACGCGCTGCCCATGCTCAGATAGGCCAAGGCCCCAAAGAGGGACAGGGGCAAGCCGAAGACGGTGGCATAGGGGCTGTCAAGGACACTGTTGCAGCCTTGGGCGGATGCGGTGAAGTCTGCGGCGGAACAGACCACTGCGCCGCCGGTGAGCTTGGTGATGGTGAGATAGGCGGTTAAGCAAAAGCCCACGGTTGCGATCGCACCAATGATGAAGCGCGACCATTTATGAATCCAAGGTTGAGAACGTTTACGCCGCATAAGAAGTTGTTAACGATTGAAGATTAACAGGAAGGTGTAATCACTACCCCAAGGTATAGCTCACGGTTGACGAACCGATGACACGGATATGACAGTTTGAACGGTGCTGAGAATTGGGATTTTGTTGTTTAGTGTAGTGTGTTCGAGGGCTGGCTTGGGCTTAATTCAGTCCCGGCATAAAGTAGCGAAAGGCTTGTGATCCGGAGTAACCGGAGAGTTCGGCGAGTTCATCAAGACGGTGAATCCCCGCATAGAGTTCGCCATTGATTTCCCAGGTGGGATAGGAGTCGAGACCGGCGGCGCGGCAGGTGTCCGGCTGGGCGTTTTGACCCCCTTCGGCACATTCAATGTAGGGAATTTGGGCAAAGGCGCGATCGCCAAAGAGGAGCTTCTGTTCGCTGCAATGGGGACACCAGTACGCCCCGTACATTTTCGCCCCGGTGGCCTGGAGGTGTTGGGCGAGGGCGATTTCAGCGGGCCCGGATTGGGTGACGATCTCCCAACCTTTGCCGGGTTGGGGGCGGGTTTTTAAACTGGGGATCGCTTGGCGATCGCCCGCCACAGCCACCGCCGGAGCGGGTTGATCCTGGGCGTAGGCTCCCAGGGTGGCCACCAGGGTTAGCACCACAACAATCACCGCCGTTGAAAGCACCGAGCCGAAATCTTCCCCATCTTGCCCTGCCAAACTGAGACCGGCGAGGGTAAAGGAAAAGAGGGCCGAGGTGAGGCAATAGGGACAAAAACTATGGAGTTCAAACGCGAGCACACTGAGGAGATAGCCGCTCATTGTGGCCATAATCAGGGAGCCAATCAGCAACAGGGGCCAGGTTTTTCCCTCGATGCTGCGCCGTAAACTGCGTTTCTCGTCGGGGTCAATCGCTAAGGGCAGTCCAGCGGCGATCGCCATGCTCCCATAGGCCACACAGCCATAGGCACTGAGGGGCACACCAAACAGGCGACCGTAGGCACTGTTGAGCACATCATTACAGTCGCTGCCGTTGGCCGTGACCGGACAGACCAGGGTTTGGCCCGTGAGTTCTGCCCAGGTGAGATAGGCGGTGAGGATGATACCCAAGACCGCGATCGCGAGCATCAGGGGACGAGACCAGCGGGAAAGCCAAGATTCAGTCATGATCAAGATCTATGGAAATGCAACCAACAGCCTATCTAATTTAAACCACTCTTAGGGCGCAATTTTCAGGGGAGTAGAGGCGATCGCTGTCTCAATCACCGGTTCCCGCGCCGCTTCCACAAAGCCTTGGACGCGAATCGGATCGATCGGCTCATGAATCTGGCCGTGACGCTTTAGGGAACTGGCCACAATCACCCCATCCGCCGCCTGCATCAAGGTCGCCACATTATCCCAATCCGCCCCACTGCCGATTAACACCGGCGTGCCCTTGGCCGCATTGGCCGCCAATTCCAAATCCTCCAAATTCGGCGGACTGCCCGTAGACCAACCGGAGAGAATCACCGCATCGGCCAAGCCCCGCTCGATCGTGTCCTGCACCGCCGTGGTGAGATTGGGCATTCCCAGGGGCCGGGCGTGCTTCACCAACACATCGGCAAAAATCGCCACCTCACTGCCCAATTCCCGCCGATAGCGCAGCAGTTCATGGGCGTTGCCTTCGATAATGCCTTGATCCGTGGCCATCACCCCCGTCAACACATTGACGCGAATAAACGGGCATTGGCACACCGTCGCGATCGCCATGCCGCTGCGGGCATCATTGCGCAACACATTGATCCCCACCGGCACCATCACCAAATTCATGATTTGCTGCACCACCAGGGTCATCGCACTCACCACCGCCGGATCAACGTGATCCTTGGCAAAGGGAGCATCAAAAAAATTCTCGACAATAATGCCATCCACCCCACCGGCTGCCAAGGCGGTCGCCTCCTGTTCCGCACGGGCGATCACGGCTTTGAGATCACCATTCCAGCGGGGTGAACTGGGGAGGGGGAGCAGGTGAACCACGCCAATAATGGGATGAGGGGTAGAAAAGATCTGTTTTAAATCCACGTCCGTTTTGTCACTCGCCGCTAACGTACAAAGGGGTCATGCTGTTTCCCGATCGGGAAGACCAGCCAGCGATCGCTACGCCAATCAGCGCAACCACACCGCCAAGGGAACACCAAGAGAAATAATCTCATCCAGATGATTTTATCGAGCCAGGGGATGATCGCAAATCCACAAACCCTCCCTGAAATATTCTATGCTTTCAATGGGCAGTCCATCAAAAGCATTGGATGGTCACCCCCGATTTACCCCCCAATCCACCACCACGCACGTCACATTCAGTATGGGCCCCAAGCCAACCATTGCCATCTCTCATCTCGGCTGCGAAAAAAATCGGATTGATTCCGAACATATGCTCGGTCTCCTGGCTCAATCCGGGTACACCGTCGATGCCAACGAAGGCCTCGCCGACTACGTCATTGTCAACACCTGTAGCTTCATCCAGGCGGCACGGGAAGAGTCCGTGCGCACCCTCGTTGAACTGGCCGAAGCGGATAAAAAAATTGTCATCACCGGCTGCATGGCTCAGCATTTCCAAACGGAACTTTTAGCAGAATTGCCCGAAGCAGTTGCAGTGGTGGGCAGTGCCGACTACCATAAGATAGTTGATGTTATTGAGCGAGTAGAATCTGGCGAACGGGTTACGGAGGTTTCCCAAGAGCCAACCTACATTGCTGACGAAACCACGCCCCGCTACCGCACTACAACCGAGGGAGTTGCGTATTTACGGGTTGCCGAAGGGTGTGACTATCGCTGCGCATTTTGTATTATTCCGCACCTGCGCGGCAACCAGCGATCGCGTTCAATTGAATCTATCGTCACTGAGGCGAAAATCCTTGCTGATCAAGGCGTACAGGAGTTAATTTTAATCTCTCAAATCACGACCAATTACGGAACAGACATCTACGGCGAACCCAAACTTGCAGAATTATTGCAGGCGTTGGGCAATGTCGATGTGCCGTGGATTCGGATGCACTATGCCTATCCCACGGGACTGACTCCCAAAGTCGTGGCCGCGATCCAAGAAACTCCCAACGTTCTGCCCTATTTAGACCTGCCCCTCCAACATTCCCACCCGGAAATTTTGCGGGCGATGAATCGGCCCTGGCAAGGGCGCATTAATGACGATATTATCACCCGGCTGAAGACCGCCTTACCCAATGCGGTGATGCGAACCACCTTTATTGTTGGGTTTCCCGGCGAAACGGAGAGCCACTTTCAACATCTGTGCGAGTTTGTTGAACGCCATGAGTTTGATCATGTGGGCGTTTTCACCTTCTCCCCTGAAGCAGAAACACCGGCATACCATCTCCAAAACCAAGTCCCCCAAGACGTAATGGATGACCGACGCGATCGCCTGATGGCGATTCAGCAACCGATTGCTGCGCGTCGTAACCAAGCTGAAATTGGTAAAACTGTACCAGTTTTAATCGAACAAGAGCATCCTGAGACCAATCTGTATATTGGGCGATCGCCCCGGTTTGCCCCGGAGGTTGATGGTCTTGTCTATGTCAACGGAGCCGCTCAGTTGGGACAAATTATCCCCGTCCACATCACCGATGCGGACATCTACGACCTCCACGGCACAGTCCGCTAAGCAGGCTATGCCGGCCTTAATTGCACCTCCCTCCTTGACCCATGGGCGATCGCGTTACCGAATGCTGACCTCACCCATTCCCAAATCAGGTTAAGTTTTTTAAACTAGACGGAAACCAAAGTAAGAATACTTATGACAATTTCTTTTGCAAGTCTTGGACTGTCAGAGCGTTGTGTTGAGCAACTCTCCGAGATCGGGTTTGAAACCCCCACGGATATTCAAGCACAAGCGATCCCCCAAATCTTGGCGGGCCGCGATGTGGTGGGTCAGTCCCAGACTGGAACCGGAAAAACCGCAGCCTATTCGCTGCCGGTGCTCGAACACATCGATCCGCAAGACGGAACAGTCCAAGCCTTGATTTTGGCCCCCACGCGGGAATTGGCTCAACAAGTCGCCCAAGCCGTAACAGATTTTGCAGTGAGTCGTCGTATTCACGTCCTCACTGTCTGTGGGGGTCAATCCATCGAACGACAAATTCGGAGCCTGCAACGCGGTGCTCAGATTGTCGTCGGTACGCCTGGCCGGGTCATTGATCTCCTTGATCGCCAAAAGCTCAAGCTCGATACCCTCAAGTGGGTCGTCCTTGACGAAGCCGATGAAATGCTCAGCATGGGCTTCATTGACGATGTGATCAAGATCATGAAAAGCACCCCAGACACCCGAAAAACGGCGTGCTTCTCGGCCACCATGCCCCGTGCCATTCAAGATTTGGTTCAAAAATTTCTCAAATCCCCTGCGACCGTCACGGTCAAGCAGACCAATGAAGCTCCGATGCGGATTGAGCAACGGGTCTACATGATTCCCCGCAGTTGGACGAAAATTAAGGCGCTCCAACCGATTCTGGAAATTGAACAGCCAGAACGGGGCATTATTTTCGTGCGGACGAAGCGATCGGCGGCGGAAATCACCGTCAAACTCCAAGGGGCTGGGTTGACCGTCGATGAATACCACGGTGACCTAAGCCAAGTGCAGCGGGAACGGTTGGTGCAACGCTTCCGGAATGGTCAGGTGCAGTTGGTGGTAGCCACGGATATCGCCGCGCGCGGCTTGGATGTGGAAGACCTCAGCCATGTGATTAACTACGATCTGCCCGATAGTGCGGAAACCTATATTCACCGCATTGGCCGTACGGGCCGAGCCGGGAAGACGGGGAAAGCGATTTCCTTGATTCAACCGATGGATCGTCACCTCCTGTCACGGATTGAGCGCCGTTTGAAACAGCGGATCGAAACGTCTCAGATTCCGACGCGATCGCTCGTTGAAGCGCGTCGCTTAGAGAAGCTGAAATCCACCCTCCAAGAAACCTTGTCCGGTGAGCGGATTGCGTCGTTCTTGCCGACGGTGAAGGAGTTGAGCGCGGAATATGATCCCCAAGCGATCGCCGCTGCTGCCCTCCAAATGGTCTACGACCAATCCTGTCCGGCCTGGATGAAAACCGATTGGGATGTTCCCACGGATGACGGAGTGCAAAAACCGATTAAACGCGGTGGTGGTGGCGGTGGCGGTGGTGCCAGTAAAGGGCGATCGCGCCGGCCTTACTCCGAAGGAAGTCGGTCGAAAAAACCCACCCAATGGTCTGGCAATCGGAAAAAATCCCATGCGGCGCAATAAGATCGCCAAGATCGCCTAAAAAAGCGAGAAAATAATAAAAGATGGGATAATAACGATCCCATCTTTTTTTTGTTAATCTGAATTCCTCAGAGGCTCACCGTGGTTTTAAGTCCTTCTGCCCCCGCGATTATTGACCCCTCTCGCCATCAAGGGTGGCCGGGTCTGATCCGCCATTATCAAGAATTTCTCCCCGTCAGCGAGACAACGCCGGTGGTCACCCTCCACGAGGGGAATACGCCCTTGATTCCGATCCCGACGATCGCCGCAGCCATCGGTCGTAATGTTGCTGTCTACGCTAAATATGATGGTCTCAACCCCACCGGCAGCTTTAAAGACCGGGGCATGACCATGGCGGTGTCCAAAGCGAAAGAAGCGGGCGATCGCGCCGTCATTTGTGCGAGTACCGGGAATACCTCCGCAGCAGCAGCAGCCTACGCCTGCCGAGCGGGGATGAAAGCCTATGTCTTAATTCCCGATGGCTATGTGGCGCTGGGTAAACTGGCGCAAGCTCTGCTATATGGGGCAGACGTGATTGCCATTGATGGTAATTTTGATGACTGCTTAACCCTAGTGCGGCAGTTGGCGGATCACTATCCCGTCACCTTGGTGAATTCCCTCAATCCCTATCGTCTCCAAGGCCAGAAAACCGCAGCCTTTGAGGTAGTGGATGCCCTGGGGGATGCTCCGGATTGGCTCTGTATCCCGATGGGGAATGCGGGCAATATTACCGCCTATTGGATGGGATTTTGTGAATATCACCAACGGGGTAAGAGTGGACGCTTGCCGAGAATGATGGGGTTTCAGGCGGCGGGGGCGGCTCCGATGGTCACCGGTCACCTGTGCTCCGATCCCCAAACGGTGGCGACGGCGATCCGGATTGGTAACCCGGCGAATTGGGAGAAAGCGATCGCCGTTCACGAAGCCTCCCAAGGGGAATTCAACGCCGTCACCGATGACGAAATTCTCCACGCCTATCGCCTCCTTGGGGGTCAAGAGGGGATTTTCTGCGAACCGGCCAGCGCCGCCTCCGTGGCGGGCCTGCTCCAATGCAAAGACCAAGTGCCCGACGGTGCAACGGTGGTTTGTGTGTTGACGGGGAACGGCTTAAAAGATCCCGACACCGCGATTCAAGCCAGCACCAACCAAGCCCACACCGGGATCGCTAATGATCTTAATACCGTGGCGCAGGTGATGGGGATGGCGTAAGCCCTCATCCCCGGCCCTTCTCCCACGAGGAGAAGGGAGTCTTAAGCCCTCATCCCCGGCCCTTCTCCCACGAGGAGAAGGGAGTCTTAAGCCCTCATCCCCGGCCCTTCTCCCACAAGGAGAAGGGAGTCTTAAGCCCTCATCCCCGGCCCTTCTCCCACGAGGAGAAGGGAGTCTTAAGCCCTCATCCCCGGCCCTTCTCCCACGAGGAGAAGGGAGTCTTAAGCCC
>NZ_JAQMTY010000140.1 GCF_028330765.1 Spirulina subsalsa CS-330
ATCAGGATAAATCAATGGCGCTAGTCGTTGAGCCTAGCAACCCTCTGCAACTCTCGTTGTTTGAGTGGATAAATGGTCAGGTAACTGGCTGTTCAGAATCCCCCACTATAGCCCGTAGGGTTTAGTGGGGGAGTATGTCAATGAGTATATTCCTGACGCGGTGTTCTATACGGGGCAAGTGGATTCGAGTTATGACTCGACTCAGCCGGGGGCAGACCGGATCGAGGTAGTGGATGATCCGTCATGGCTCACCATCAACGCCCTGCCGCCTCGATATCGCCGCCATCGTCTGTGGGTTACGCTCCAGATCATGACTCGTTTGTTAGCGTTTAAGCCCGATGTGGTGTATTCCGAAGGGTTTTCGCTCTGGACGGTTTTGGTGATTGTGCTGAAACGGGTGGGGCGATGGCGCGTGGTGTTGATCCAGGGTGGGAGTGCTCCCCATCGTGATTTTCGGCTGATGCAGTGGCGCACGCTGATGCGCCAACTGATGCTGATCGGTGTTGATAGTGTGATTGTCAATAGTCAACTGGGCCGCCAATACTTTATTGATGTGCTGAACTATCCGATCACTAAAATTCGGCAACGGATCTATCTTGTTCCCCATCTCAGCATCCAGGTTAGGGCTGGCGCGGCTGCGGCGATCGCGCCCCCGCTACCGCGCACCATGGCCCGGCCCATTTTTCTCTATGTGGGCCAGATTACCCCGCGCCAGGGCTTAATCACCCTGATTAATGCTTGTTTACTCTTGCAGCGGGGCGGCTATACCCATTACGCCGTCTCGATTATTGGGACGGGGAAGCAGCAGCCAGAACTGGAACAACTTGTGGTTCAAAACGGGATGGCTGCCCAGATTTATTGGCAGGGCGGAGTCGCGCCGGAGCAGTTGGGAGCGTATTTGCAGCAAGCGGATGTGTTTGTCTTTCCTGCCTATGAAGATGGATGGGGGATGGTGGTGTCAGAGGCGATGGCCTTTGGGAAGCCGGTGTTATGTTCCACGGGGGCGGCGGTGTGTGAACTGGTGCAGATGGGCGAAAATGGGTTTCGGTTTGATCCCCATGATCCCTTAGAATTAGCGGCTCAGATGGCCTATTGTTTGGATCACCCAGAACAGTTAGGTGCGATGGGTGAGCGATCGCGCCAAATCATCGCACCCTATACCCCCCAAACCGCCGCCCAAGCCTTTGTCGAAATGACGTATCAGATCCTCGAAATCTAGCAATCCAGGGGGGTAGATTTCCCTCCCTGCCTGGATTTCCCCCCGATTGCTCAACGGGTGAACTCGACCCACCCGGTTGAAGGGGGAAAGCGTCAGCGATCGCCGCTGATCCGATCGCTGACTATCCTAAATTTATGCGCCGCTGCGATCCGTCAATGCTTAAAGCAGCGTCGAAACATCCACCGCTAAACGTTTACCAAGATCGAGCAGCAGCGGCATTTGGGAATCATCCCAAGGACAGCTTAAGCCGGATTCGGTTTCCACACATTGGGGCACGATCACCTCGTGGAAGCAGCGGAAATACAGTTCCTGGGCCCGATCGAGGGACAGCCCCACCTCAAGGCGATCGCCCACATCGATCATCTTGGCAATGTGGTGTTGATCTTCGATCACCGAGTCCGACGCATTACTAAACAAGAGCGCCTGTAATGACCGTAAAATCAGGGCTTCTAGCAGTTGCTTCGCCCCCGGTAGGGTGAGGGTGCTGCGCATACTGTGGGCTTCGGTCACCGTGCTGTCTAGCTCTGCTAAGAGGCTTTCTTTTTCGGTGCAATCCTCGCAAACGTCCAACTCACTGAGCAGTCGTAAGCAGCGGTGGGACAGGGCAATATCTGCTGCCACCTGGAGTTCTTGGGGAACGGGTAGTTCTTCCCGGTGGAAGGCGCGGACAATGCTGTAATTGTCGCGGTAGGCTTGGCTATAGAGTTGGTTGAGGGTGGTTTTGCTCTTGTCGGCGATTTTTTGGATGATCCATTGACGTTCTTCGGCGAAGAGGGTTTCGAGGTTAAAGATGCGATCGCCAAACACCCGCATCATGCTAAACATCGTCTGCGACACACTGGCCTGCTGAATCGAATCAAACAGAGTTTCTTTGAGTTGAGCGTAGGCCAGACGACCGATAAAGGGCTGAATACAGCAGTGGAAATCCCAGCCGCCGAGGTGCAGCACCGCAAAGGTAAACTCCTTGCATTCGCGGGTAATTTCCGACACCAGTTGCAAATGACCCAAGGCGAGGGTTTGCGTCCCGATCCGTTGCTTGGCGTATTCCAGTTGGGTCGCTTCGTAGCAATAGACGCGATCTTCGGTGTTGTAGCGGCTAAAGAGGGAGGTGATCGCATAATGGGCCGCCACCCGTTCAAAGGTAATCCGTGAGGAGACCACTAACTCATCGTAGACCCGTCCCCCATCGCGGAACTGTTCCACATTACTCGGAGCGGCGCGGAGGCGATCGCGGAATTCCGCCTCAAGCTGAATCCCGGCCACCTCTCCGGCCAATTCAATCGCCCGCGCCGCATAGCGCAAAATCTGCACCCCTTCGGGCCGCGACAATTCATCAAAGAACCAGCCACAACTGGTGAACATCAATAACGCCTGGTGTTGCATTTCCAACAGACAGAGGGTGTCCACCTGTTCAGACTCCGTGAGGGGGTGCTGTTGATGGCGATAGAGAAAATGCACCGTATTTTCCGGGGTGCGATTGTGCATCACCTGAATATATTCATCCCGTGCGAGCCAGGGATCATGGAGATATTTCCGGGCGTGGGTTTCGTAAACATCCGCGAGGCGATCGCGCAGCCAATTCAAACTATCCCGCAACGGTCGCCGCCATTTTTGCTGCCAAGTGCCACCGCCCCCACAGCCGCAATCACTCTGCCAGCGATCCACCCCATGCATACAACTCCAGGCAGTCACCGGCTTGAGCACCACTTCCCAGGTCGGCGGGCAAATGCTCAGATAATGGGCCACATTGGTCACTTGCCATTGACGCTGGGCAAACTCTTGGGTAAACGCATAGCTGAGGCATTTTTCCGTGCCGCCTTTGTGGTGGCCAAAGGTTTCGCCGTCGGTGGCCACGCAAATCAATTGCGAGGGGCGATCGTCGATGCGCACCGCCTGGCTGAAGCGATCGGCGAGATTTTGCGAACTACTGAGCACATCATCAAAGCCCATGCCTTTCGAGATCGGGCCATCGTAGAAAAAGATATCAATGTGCTTGCCGTTGGGCAGAAAACAGCGATAGGGGCGGGTGGGGTCAATTTGACCGCCACCGACGGCTAACCAATCCGGATCAGGGTTGTTGTCCGTGGGAATCGGGCGGCAGCGTTCGGCCTGGGAGGGGGCGAGAATAATGAAGCGAATCTCCTCGTTGGCCAGGGCTTCGAGGGTGGGATAGTCCACCGCTGTTTCAGCAAGCCACATTCCTTCGGGGTCGCGGCCAAAATGGGCCCGAAAATCCGCTTTTCCCCAGCGAATTTGGGTGTATTTATCTCGCTCATTGGCGAGGGGCATGATGATGTGGTTAAAGACTTGGGCGATCGCATTGCCATGGCCGTTTAAACGCTCGACACTCTTGCGATCGGCCTCAATAATGCCCTGATAAACTTCCTCATCATGTTTTGCCAACCACGACATCAAGGTCGGCCCCACATTGAAGCTCATATATTCAAAGTTATTAACAATGCTGACCACTTCCCCCTGATGGTTCAAAATCCGCGAGAACACATTGGGGCGATAGCATTCATATAAAATGCGCTCATTCCAATCATGGAATGGGTAGGCACTGGGTTGACGTTCAATAACATTTAAATAGGGATTTTCGCGGGGCGGCTGATAAAAATGTCCGTGGATGGTGATGTATACCCCCGTCGCCACTGCATTCTGTTCCTGAGGGTCTTGGGTGGGATGAGAATCAGACATTAATTGAGTAGTCATAAACGTACTAAGCTGAGATCAAGAACTAAAGAACAACAAGCAGTAAAAATAGCGGAGTTAATCCTAATCGTGACGGATCAAAGGATTAGGAATCGGGGGATACCGTTAGGGATCATGGGGAATAAATTGGGTGATCCGATCGCGTCGTGCTTTTCTCTAGTGAAGCGCAAAGCTAAACAATGCTGGAAAATTTATCAATTTCTTAACGAACTGATGATTTTTTTTACATTCTGTTTCAGTGTTATTGAAATCGCGCCAAAACAAGACTAGACGGAATGTTGGGATAATTGTCCTCGCTGAAGGGTGAGGGATCAGGGCGAGAAATCAGGGAATTTGTGTCAGGATTATCTAACGTTGTAAATCGTTACATTCAGCCGGACTGGGGAAAGACTGGGGACGGAGAACGAAAAAATGACAGTGTTACACTGGGGCGCGATCGCACCCCCATCTCAACCCGGCAGCACAATGACCGCGATCGCATCACTTCGACCGGGTAAACACTTGCCAGGCAATCACGATCGCAAAGCCAATATAGGCAAGCATCGCCAGTTGATCGAGCCAGGATGTGGTTGGGGAAAACAGGTCAGAATGCATGATGATAGTGTGCTCTAGGGGCTAATCCCGCTGATGATAGCGTACCCTGAACGCATGAAGCCCCGTGCGATCGCGCCTTGGGTTTGGGGAGTGCAGCCGAGCAGAGATGGATTGGGACTCGATCAGGACGAGTTGAGAAGAAATTAGGAGGAGAGATGTCTATTGCGATCGCTGTTTTCGGGGCTGGCCGCTGGGGTCGCCATTTTATTCGCACCTTTGCCCACCATCCCGATGCTCATCTGGTGGCGGTGATTGATCCCCACCGGGAACACCGCGAGGCCTGCCGAACCACGTTGAATCTCAACGCGGATCTATGGCTGGTGGCGAGTTGGGACGAGCTACCGGATTCTTTAACGCTGGATGCTGTGGTGATCGCCACACCCGCCACGACCCATTACACCCTGATTACCACCGCCCTCCAACGGGGCTACCATGTCCTCGCAGAAAAGCCCCTCACCCTTGACCCCCAGGACTGCGCAACCTTAACCGCCCTCGCCCAACGCCAGGGCAAGCAGTTATTTATTGACCATACCTATCTGTTTAATCCGGCGGTGTTGGCGGGGGGGGAGGTGGTGCGATCGCAGCAGTTAGGGACACTGCGTTATGGTTATGGAGCGCGAACCCATTTAGGGCCCGTGCGGCAGGATGTGGATGTGTTGTGGGATTTAGCGATTCATGATCTGGCGATTTTTAACCATTGGCTGGGGCAACGGCCGGAAGTCGTGCAGGGGGTGGGCCAGGGCTGGCTCCAGCCGGGGATCTGGGATCAGGTGTGGGCGACCTTGACCTATCCCACGGGGGTACGGGTGCAGTTACAGTTTTGTTGGGCGAATCCGGATAAGCAGCGGCGGTCGGTGTTGGTGGGCGATCGCGGTGTTCTCATTTTTGATGAGATGCAGCGGGAGCAGCCGTTAATCGTGCAGCGGGGTCATGTGGGGCCGGCTGCTGCTCAGTTTCCACCCTTGGATCTGGCCACGGAGCGCGTCCCGGTGCCGCCCGGTGAACCCTTGGCGATGGTGTGCGATCGCTTCTTGGCCAGCATCCACACCCAAACCCCCGACCCGGCCGCCTCTGGTCAAATGGCGCAGCAGTTGGTTGCCACCCTAACCGCCCTCAGCCAATCCCTGACTCAGGGGGGAACCCCCCAACCCGTAGCGTACCAATCCACGGAACAATAACACCATCCCCACCCCCAACCCTGTCCCGTGCAATCCAGCACAGCCATCATCCCGCAAACGTACGATAATGAAACTGCTACTGTGCCACCCATGAGTATGCTCCAGTTTCGTGACCCTCACTCTCGCCCTCTGCTCCGCCTGATTGGGGCATACCTTGGCATTGGCACAGGATTAGTGACCGGAGTGGGGGCGATCGCGAACCAAGTGCTCCAAGTTCCGCCCGCGATGGCTTGGCTGCATCTGAGCTTTGGCTGGGGGGCGATCTGGCTGAGTGGGGGTCTCGCCTATGGTGTCTTGCGCCGTTGGACTCTAGCCCTCACCCAGCAAAGCGATTACATTGAATACCTCTTTGCGGCTAATCCCTGCCCCGTGTGGGTCTGTGACGCACGCAGTCAAGAATTTTTAGCCGTTAATCAAGCTGCGATCGACACCTACGGCTACAGCCGCGCCGAATTTTTGCAGTTAACCCTGTGGGATTTGCTCACCTCAGACACTTCCCTTTCCACCACCAACCCGATCACCCATCGCACTCAAGACGGCACAGAACTCACCGTCGATGTGACCCATATTGATTGCACCTATCAAAATCGCAATGCCCGCCTCACGATTGTGCAGGATATGACCCCCCAACAAAATGCGGTGTTGGCCCTCCAAGATCAAAAGGTGCAATATCGGACGCTGGCGAATCAAGTTCCTAGCAGTGCCGTCTTGCTAATTGATCCGCAATTACGCTACACCTTCGCCGCTGGTACTACCCTCGATCGCCTCCCCATTGATCAGAGTCAAATTGAAGGCTGTACCCTCGCCGATGCCTTTTCCCCCGCAGCCTGTGCGCAACTCGAACCCCTCTACCGCCGCGCCTTAGCGGGGGAATCCTTAACCACCGAATTAACCCTGGATCAACGCACCTTTCTCACCTCTTTGGCTCCCCTCTATGACACCCACGGCAGGATCAGCCAAGCGATGAGTTTGGTGCAAGACATCACGGATCGCAAACAACTCGAAGCGCAACTCCATGCCTATGCCTACACCGATCCGGTGACGCAGTTGCCCAATAAAGCCTGGTTTTTAGAGCAGCTTCACGATCATTTAAGCGCCTGCCAATCGGGGAATACGGGCTTTTTTACGGTGTTCTTTTTGGAGTTGGAACGCTTTAATGCGGTGAAGTATAGCCTCGGCCATGACTGGGCGGAACAGATGATGGTGGCGACGGCGGAACGGTTGAGCACTTGTTTGAATTTGGCTGATCCGGTGGCGCGGGTGGGGGATCATTCCTTGGCGTTGGTGTTGACGAATTTACATACCACGCTGGATGCGACGGCGATCGCAGAATATATTCACCAACAATTGAATCAACCCCTCGAAATTGATAGTCAAGAATTATTTTCCAGTGTCATGATCGGGATTGCGATTATCGACACCCCCGATCGCACCCAACAAGATGCGGAAGACGTGCTGCAAGCGGCGGATACGGCGATGAATTATGCTCGGTTTTACCACCAGGCGAACCATGCCATTTTTGAGCCGCGCATGTCAGAAGATGCGATCGCTCGCTTCTCCCTCGAAGCCCAACTGCGCCAAGCGATTCAAAAACAAGACTTTGTGGTGTTCTATCAACCCATTTTCAACATTGCCTCAGCGCAATTAGTCGGGTTTGAAGCCTTGATGCGCTGGGAACATCCCGAACTGGGTTGGATTACCCCCAGTCGGTTTATTCCCGTGGCCGAAGAAACCGGATTGATGGGGTTGATTGATTGGTGGGTCTTGGGGGAAGCCTGTCGGCAATTGGGCCAATGGCAACAGCATTGGACGGGGGCAACGCCGTTGGTGTTGACGGTGAATGTGTCGGGGGCGTTGCTAAATCAATTTGGGTTTCGCGATCGCCTCCGCCAAGTCACCCTCAGCAATCGACTTAAACGCGGTAGCCTCAAACTCGAAGTCACCGAGCAAATTCTGTTCGAGCACCAAACCGCCACGCATAACATCCTCGATCAACTCAAAAATCTCGATGTCAAACTCGCCGTGGATGACTTCGGCACAGGCTATTCTTGCCTGCAACACCTCCACCATCTCCCCATCGATACCCTGAAAATTGATGCGTCATTTGTGAATACGATGCTCGACAATGCCGATAGCCTCGAAATTATCCGCATTATCATCGCCTTGTCCCAAAGTTTGCAGATTAATGTGATTGCGGAAGGGATCGAAACCACAGCCCAGTTGGACATGCTGCGATCGCTCCATTGCATCTATGGCCAAGGCTATCTATTTGCGGAACCGGTTCCGGCGGCTGGAGTGCTGCCCTTCATTCTCCAAAACCAGATGTCCCATTCGCCGGAACCCTAACCCCTAATAGTATTCTCCTGGCCGACGAAGTAGACCAAAGGGGGTGAGGGGTTTGATTCTAGGGAGTAGCGATCGCTCCCCGCTGCCTGATCATCAGGAAAATGGGTAGAAACCCCGTGCTTTTAGCACGGCTTTATGTTAGGATAATGGAGCTAAAAATGATAACCAAGCTCTTAGCCCAAAAATACGTTTGAATACCGCAGGGCTTGCGGGAAGGCTAAAGCCTAAAGTCTGCCGAGCGAACCTAAGACCAAAAAACCCCAGAGGTGGAGGCAGTTGCGAAACCCCAGCGATGGGAAGA